>CBFDEF010000011.1:0-38425 GCA_965603755.1 uncultured Arcobacteraceae bacterium | reverse complement strand
AAAATATAAAATACTGTTTGTTTTCCATATACTATCATGCCTTTAGTATATCTAAATTTTACTTATTATTTAAATTGCTTATCTTTTTCTAGACTTAGTTATTGAATTTATTAAGAATAATTTCATTAGTAACTGAAATAAATGTTAATATATCATCAATTTCTCCCATTTTTAGTGAATCTTTTTCTAAGGTTTTATTACTTATTATTATTTGATCTTTATATTCTTTTATTTGTGTCATCTCATATTGAACTTTTGAGTTCTCTAAAATTTGAATATTATCAAACAATTGTTTTAGTCCTTTAACTGCTCTTTGTCTATTTTGTGCAAGTATAATTTTTAACATATTTTATTTATTAGTATTTGTTTTTAGTTTACTTATTACTTGCTCATGTCTTATATCGTACCATTGTGTTTGTTCAATATTTGGAAATGTTTTTTTCATAACATTTATAGGTCTATAGTCCCAATTATTTGACGATGTTGCAATATTCCAATTTAAATTTTTAAGTATAACACTAAATATTTGATCAATCATTAGATGTAGATTTTCAACTTTTTTTTGAGCTTCTATCCCTTGTATAGTTTTCTTTTTATTTATAGCAATATTCTCTAAACTTTTTAAACTAACTATTAAATCAACTCTTACCTCATTTGGATAATTTTCTTTAATATATTCTATATTTAATTCTTCTGTATCTATTTGCATTTTATCTTTCCTATATAATTTATAATTTTTTTGCAAAATGATTTTATCAAACATTTACTTATTTCGTTAAGCTTATAGTTTAGAGGCTGTTTGTGCTTTATTAATTGTACTACTAGGTGTCTTTTTATTTATCGGAGTTAAATAAGCTAATTAGCTTGACAACTTCCACAGCTACCTGAAAAAACAACATCACTTTGTTCTATTTTAAAAGTATGCTTAGATGATATATCATCTATAATTTTATTTGTATCGATAAATATATCTTCCACTTCCCCACACTCTGTACAAAGAAGATGAGAGTGATTTTCTTTTACTATCTCATATACTGATTTTTTATTTGGTAGTTTTACTTCAAATAAAATCATACTTTTAGTCATAGCTTTTATATTTTTATATATAGTAGCTTGTGATATAGAGTCAAACCTAACTTTTACATCTTCATATAGTTTATCTATATTTATATGTCCGTAAGTACTTATCAATTCTAACATCGCTAATCTTTGAGGAGTTGCTTTTAAATGGTGTGCTCTTAACATATTTGTAAAATTATTCATAATTGTAATTATAGTATAACTTTTTAGAAAATTTATTATTAATAGATAACTATTATCTATTAATAATAGCAATTTATTTTTGATAAAGCTTTGTTGATTATTTCAAAAATAACTTTATAATAATTAATTAAAATCAATTAATTTAAGATTATTTTAGATAATATAATTTTATGTTTAAAAAATTATTTAAAAATAAGAGATCACCTTATGAAGTATTTAGTTCTGAATTAATAAAAAAAGATATAGATAAAAAACTACTGCAAAAAATGCTAGATAAAAACGAAGTAGATATAAACTATCAAAATTCAAAAGGTGAAACATTCTTGCATATTGCATTAAGAGCAAAAAAAATGCAAGTAGCTATATGGCTAATTTCACTTGATATAAAATTAGATATTGTTGACAATGAGGGCTTAAGTATTTTTGATATAGCTATAAATAATCAAAATCATAGAGTAGTAAAATTAATTTTAGATAGTTTAGATATAAATTTAGATAAAAAAAACGAATATGGTAGAACCATGCTTCAAGATAGTGTTATTCTAGGTGACCATGAGATGGCAAAGATTTTATTGGAGCATAATGCTTCTATAAACTCAAAAGATATCCAAAATAGAAATGTTCTTTATGATGCAGTATCTTATGGGCATGAGGATTTTATAGAATACTTACTAAGCTTTAACGAACTTGAATTAAATAATATTGATACCGACAAAAACTCTATTTTTGCCCATAGTACTATACAAAAAAATGACAATATAGCCACGATGCTTATAGAAAAAGGTGCCAATCCTACTCTATTAAATAAAGATGGAAATTCATTTTTAAGCAAGTGTGCACTAAGAGGTACAAAAACTATTCCAATTATAGAAACTACAATTAAACATGGTTTTGATATTAATTGTAAACTTTCAAATAATAATACTATTTTAATGCTACTAGTAGATAAAGCAGCCACTTTAAATAAAGAAGAAAATAGAAATGAAAGGCTTGATATATTACATCTAATAGAACTGCTTATAGCTAAAGGCTTAGATGTAAATGTGATTAATAATAATAAGGAAACTGCACTTTTTACTGCTGCTAAATACAAAGATGAAGAGATAGTTAAAGTTTTATTGTCTTCAGATATAGATGTAAATAGGAAAAATATAAAAGGTCAAACAATCTTGGCTATTTGTGTTTATAAGGGCGTTGAACTATATAATATCATATCAGAACTTTTAAAGTTTAATGCTGATCCAACTATCAAAAATATCGAAGATAAAACTTTATATGAAGAGATAAATGATATTATAATTAACAATAGCAATGATAAAATAGTACACGATCAATATATTAGAATTCTAAGTTTATTTATAAAATATAATAAAGAAGATCTAAATTTTCTAAATTCAATAGGAGATCCTCTATTTTACAAGCCATTGTTCCATAATCATATATTATTATTTAAAATGTATGTAAAAGCAGGTCTTGATATCTATAAACTAAATAAGGATGGACATAATATATTCTTTGAATATGTTGTAAAAGTTTTTGAAGAGAATAATGACAAAATTGATTTCCAAAGTGCCTTAAGTATTTTAATAAGTTCAAAAGTAAATCACAATATAAAAGATGAAACTGGGTGGACAGCATTAAGTAAAATAATTGCTACTACACCATGTAACCTAAAGCTTTTTAAAACACTAGTAAAAATAGTAAAATTTGACTACACTTTAGTTGATAAGTTAGGAAGAACTCCTATTCACAATTCTGTGTGGAAAGGGAACTCTAATATAGTAAGAATTATAAATTTTATAGATCCAAACATCAAAGATATACCTGATAATTATGGGATACTACCTATTGTTTATGCTGCATTATCAGGTAATCAAAAATTAGTACTTACATTTATAGATATAAGGGCGAAATCAACCTTGGAAATATGCATATCACAAGCAGCAATAAAAAAGTTTACACCAATGTTATCAAATCTAGATAAACTGACAAATGATATTGAGGATAAACTACAACTTAGACAATTAACTAATGTAATCACAACAATTAAAAGTGATTTTACTCTTGAGGATTGTATAGACTAATATAAATAATCTTAGGTTAATAAATTGTAGTTCATTTAGTATTAATTATTAAAGGATAATTATTATTAATTATTAATATTTTCTTAATAAAATTAACTTATTGTTTTTATAGATTGAATTTTTAAAAAGTTTATAGTAAAATACAACCAATCAAAAACAAGGAAATAAAATATGTTAGTAACTAAACAAGCTCCAGATTTTACAGCAACAACTGTATTAGCAGACGGTCAAATCGTAGACGATTTTAAATTATCAGAAAACTATGGTGAAAAAGGTACAGTTCTTTTCTTTTACCCATTAGATTTTACATTTGTATGTCCTTCAGAAATCATTGCATTCTCTAAAAGAGTAGCTGATTTTAAAGAGAGAGGTGTTAATGTTATTGGTGTTTCTGTTGATTCACAATTTTCTCACTTTGCATGGAGAGAAACTCCAGTAAACCAAGGTGGTATTGGAAGAGTTAATATGCCTTTAGTAGCTGACTTAACAAAAGATATCTCAAGAGCATATGATGTTCTTTTAGATGGTGGAGTTGCACTTAGAGGTTCTTTCTTAATTGACGCTGATGGTACAATCAGACATGCAGTAATCAATGACTTACCACTTGGAAGAAACATTGATGAGATGATCAGAATGGTTGATACAATGTTATTTACTAACGAGTTTGGTGAAGTTTGTCCAGCTGGTTGGGTTAAAGGTGATGACGGTATGACTGCATCTACTGAAGGTGTTGCTGAGTATTTAGCTTCACACGAAGACGCTTTATAATATTTAATTTATTATAATTTAAAAAAAGGGGAGTGATTAAGTTCATTCCCCTTTTTTTGTTATTTACAAACTAATTTAATCATATATTAGTTATTATTATAAAAAATTATACTAGGAGAGATTATGAAAAATAAGATAATGTTATTAATTTTGAGTGTATTAACTATTGTGGTAACCTTAAATGCTGACTCTAAAACATTAGTTACAAAATATGGATATGAGGACTCATACGAAAAAGCTTTAAAAAAGGCTAAAAGTTTAGATAAACCAATAATGTTAGTACTTAGTACTAAAACATGTCCTTGGTGTAGAAAACTAGAACGACAAACTTTAAAAAAAGATTTTATTAAAGAGATTATAAAAAAAGATTTTATACCACTTTCTATAGATAGAGACCATGGTCTTTATCCAAATTCTTTTAATAGTAAAGTTGTACCTACAATATTTATTATTAATGCTCATAATGAGAAAAAAGTATCATCTATATATGGATATAAAAACAAAAAAGAGCTAAAAAACTTATTATTAGAAGCTAGCAAAAAATATAAAGAAGATAAATAATGAAAAAGATTTTATTAATTCTATGTTTAAATATATTTGCATTTGCCCTAACTCCATTTTCACTTGAGGGTTTAAAAGAGGTAAAAGTAAGAATAAGTGATAAAGGCAAGCTTTTAAGCAAAATAGAGAAGAAACATCTTACAAATAAAATCATTGAAGAGTTACAAAGAACTGGATTAAAAACAGATACAAAACTATATTCAAAAATTATTATAAAAGTAAAATCTCTTAAATCAAAGTCAAAAGATATTATTTTTGTAAGTTTATTTGTAATAGAAGATGTAAGAATGTTAAATGATATTGAAAATATTAAGATGGGTATTACATATAAAATGGATGATTTATTTGAAACTGAAGATTTAAAAGAAGATTTAAAAGAATCAATTGAGTATCTAGTATCTGAATTTATAGAGCAATATAACGATGAAAAATAAAATCTTTATCAAGTTATGATAAAGATTTTATTAGTTCACTTACATTTTATACTCTAATACCCTTTGCAATATAGCAATTGCTAGATATCTATCATAATAAGCACTAAAATAGTTTTGTTTTGATTTTGTAAAAAGATAGTTTGCATCTATTAAGTCTTTATTTGAAGATAATCCCTCTTGTACTTTATTAACAACAATTTCATAGTTTAATTTTGATGTTTCTAAAGCTTTTGTTGCTGTTTTTAGATTTAATTTTGAAACTTTCAGTTCTTCATTTGCATTTTCATATTGTAAATTAATTTGTTGTTTTAAATCTTTTAGTTGCATCTCATATTGTCTGGCTTTTTTTCTATTTATCATTATAGATAACTTATCTTTTTCCCCATTATATAAATTCCAGTTTATATTTATACTAGCGATACTTTGTTCATCTGGGTAACCAGTTCTATTATTAGGAGATAGATCTTCACCATATTTATTTACACTAAAGCTAGCATCTACTTTTGGCATATATCCACTTTGACTTGACTTTGAGATACTTATAAAACTTTTTACAAGAAAACCTAAGGCTTTAATCTCACTTCTATTTTCAATATCTGTTTTATCAAAAGAGATAGAATCATCAATTTTTATTTGCTCAACTTTATCAACTAATTTTGTTCCAATAATATTTTCTAATTCATACTTAGATATCTTTTCATCTTTTTTTGCATTTTGTAGATTTTGTTTTGCTTGTAACATTTGAACTTCAACCTCTAAAAGTTCATTTTTTGCTATTAAACCTTGTGCAAAAAAGTTTGAAGAATCTTCATACTGCTTTTCATATAGTTTTAAAGCTTCACTAAATGTTTGTGAGTTTTTTTGTTTTAATATATAATTTATATATTTAGTTTTAACACTCAGTATTAAATCTTGTTTTGTAGCTTCATAGATAAATTTTGAAGACTCAAATAGATCTTTATTGGCATCAATATTATATTTATCCATAAATCCATTAAATAAATTATATGAAATAGTAGCACTAATTGTCGAATCATTTTTTATCTGACCAGAAATAATATTATCTCTATCATTATAGTTATATTTTAAATCTACTTTTGGCTTATAACCACTAAATGATGATTTTAAATTTAACTCTGATTCATCTAGGACATATTGTTGTTGCTTCAAGCCATAGTTATTTTCTATAGCTGTATCTACTGCGCTATTTATATCTAATGCAAAAAGATTTATACAAGTTATTAGACTAATCCCTATAATTTTATTCTTCATCTTTTATCCCTTTTATTTTATTTTTTGTTCTTTTAGTAACCTCTATTGCTTTAATAAAAAACATCAACAGTGCTGGTGTAACAAATATTGTTAAAAATGTACTCAATACTAATCCACCAGTTATAACAGAACCTAAACCTCTGTAAAACTCACTTCCAGGACCTGGAACTAAAACCAATGGTAACATACCGAATATAGATGTTAATGCACTCATATAAATTGGTTTGATTCTTGTTCGTGTAGCTTCTAATATAGCCTCTTTATGTTCCATACCCTCTTTATGAATAAGGTTTAAACTTTGATGCACTATCAAAATAGCACTATTTACAACAATACCTACAAGTATAATAAACCCAAGCATGGTCAGTACATCCAATGGCTGTGGTGCTAAAAACATATTTGTAAGTTTAAGTCCTACAAATCCACCAGCAGTAGCCAAAGGAACTGTAAACATGATAACTATAGGATATATAAAGTTACCAAACAATGCAGCCATAAGTAAATATATAATAATGATAGCTAATATAAAGTTTTGTGCTAACATTCCTATCGTTTCAGACAACTTATCCGCTGTACCACTTAATCCAATAGTCACGTTATTTGTTAACCCTTTTGCTTTCATACCATCTATAACATCTGTTAAAACTTCCATAGTCTCTTGTATTGTCATATTAGGTGGCGGTGTTACTTGAAGTGTAATTGTTCTTTTACCCTTAAAGTGTCTTATCTCACTTATACCTGTTGTATTAATTGTAGAAGCAAGTGATGAAACTTGTGTTAGTGTACCATCAGGTAATGCTATTTGTGCATTTAAAATATCTTGCGGTGTTTGTATTTGTGTGGCATCAGCTTTTATATTCATATCAATCTTCTTTTTACCATCTTGCTCAAAGTCACCTATTTTTCTACCATTCATAAGTACGTCTACAACGACACCTAAATCAGCAGAACTCATACCAACAGCTTTTAAAGCATCTCTATTTGGTATAATTCTAACCTCAGGATAAAGTAACTCAATAGATGGAACAGGACGAACTTGTGCCCCTTTTACTGCACCATTAGTTGCCATAAATAGTTGAGCACCAATAGAAGCAATATCTTCTATCTTTTCACCACTTATATCAACATTTACAACTTTACCCTTTCCTATCCCTTGCTCAAAAACTCCAGATTGTAAAGATACACCAAATACACCTGGCATAGTGTTTATAATAGGTCTAAAAAGAGGAATAAGCTCTGCTGCTCTATCTTCATGGGCACTTGTTCCTCCAAAGATTATAAAATCTCCAAATGAAACATAAAAAAGTCTACTTATAGCTGGGTAACCATCTACATCATTATTCACATAAGGTTTCATTTTATTCATAAGATAATCACCCATCTCATATCTTTGCTCATATGATAACCCCGGAGGTGGGATAAGTATATTAAAGATTAGGTTTTTATTACCTTGTGGTAAATAATCCATCTTTGGAAATAGTGAATAAATAGTACTAAAGGATAAAATTGTTAAAACAGTTATCATCATAATCTTTGTTTTAAAACTTTGTAGTGACCACTCAACAATAACCATAAAACTGTCTACTATCTTATCTCCAAATCTTGTGATCTTTGAAGAATCTTTAACACCTTTATTTGAAACTCCCGCAAACTTTTTCCAAAGCATAGGTATAACAGATATTGAAACAAATAATGAAAATGTAACTGAAGCTACAACTGCAATAGCTATATCTTTAAAAAGTTGCCCAGCTTCATCTTGTAAAAAGATTATAGGTAAAAATACAGCCATAGTTGTAGATGCTGATGCGATTAAAGCACCCCAAACTTCACTTGTACCTACATAAGCAGCTTCACTTATAGATTTACCCATCTTTCTATGTCTATCAATATTTTCTAAAACAACAATCGCACTATCTACCAACATTCCAACAGCAAAGGAGATTCCTGCTAAAGAGATTGTATTTAAACTTCTCCCCATCATATCAAGAACTATAAATGTACCTACTACCGAAATAGGAATAGCAACAGCTACTACAGCTGTAGGAGATATACTTCTTAAAAATAATATTAAAACAAATACAGCTAAAACTCCACCAATCATAATATTTTGTTGTACTAAATCAACGGCACCTACTATATATGGTCGTTGGTCATATATCCATTTTATTTTTAAACCTTTTTGGTCTAAAACATCTTTATTTAATCTATTTACTACATTTTCAACTTCATCTGTAAGTGCAACAATATTTGCATCACCTGAAGGTTGAACTCCAAAGAAAATACCATCTTTTCCTAAAAACATAGCAACACTAGAAGCATCTTGATAACCAAACTCTACTTTGGCAATATCTTTTAATTTTATTCTAGTTTGTCTGTCTGAATAAATTAGTATATCTTCTATATCTTCTGGCTTATTAAACTTACTTACAGTTCTTACTCTGTAACTTCTTCTACTAATATCTTGTGTACCAGCACTTATATCTACGTTTTCACTTTGTAATGTTTTTATAACTTGGTCTATGTTTAAAGAGTACGATGCTAACTTTTTGGTATCAAGTATGATATGCATCTGTTTTTCTCTTCCACCACCAGTCATCATATCTGCCACACCATCAACTCTTTCTATATGAGCTTTTAACTCATCGTCAAAGAATGTTTTATATTCATCTATATGTCGTGGATTATCATCTTTTGTTTGTAACATACACCATATGATTGGACTAGCACTTGCTGTTTTTATCATAGGCTTATCTACATTTATAGGATAAGAACTTACCTCATTTAGTTTATTTGATACATCTAGAAGTGCTTTTTGAATATCTGTTCCTAGTTTAAAAGTAAGTGTTATCTCACCATAATTATCTTTTGAACTACTTTCATACTCAACTAAATTATTTAAACTTTTTAGAACATTCTCTTGCTCTTCTATTATCTCACGCTCAATCTCATAAGGTGTAGCCCCACCCCACATAGTTGTTATTTTTATCTCTGGTTTAGTTACATTTGGTGTAAGTTGATAAGGTAACTTATCAAGTGACAAAAATCCAAACATAACAACAATCAACACAGAAACAATAATTGTAACTGGGTTTTTTATTGAAAATTTTATTAAATCCATCTTTTACTACTTTTTATTTATCTAATGATTTTATAGCTTGTTTTGGAAAAATTCTTTCATTCCCTTTTACAACTACACTATCATCTTTTTTAAGTCCTTTTGCAAAAACTGCTACATTCTCTTTTGTATAACCAAGTATCTCAACAGGCATCATAGTTGCCACTGAGTCTACATCTAAAAATATAACATTTTGACCAAATCTTTTTATAACTGCATCTCTTGGAACCATTAAAGAGTTTTGTTTTTTACTTCTAGGAAGGTTAATCTTTACCTCCATACCATTATATAAAAAGTCATTATTTACTTTTGCTTTAAACTTTACAGGGAATGTTCTAGTTCTTATATCTCCTTTTGCTATGCTTGCATATAGTTTTGAACTGATTATTTTATCTTTTATATTTATATCGTAGCTATCATTTTTATCTAACTTATAGATATATGATGTAGGTAGATTAAATATTAAGTCTATCTCATTTGTAGCCACTAGAGTAGCTACAGTTTTACCACTATCTACCCACTCTGATACCTCTATATTTTTTTCTACAACTACTCCATCATAAGGTGCTTTTATAGTTTTGTACTCTTTAGCAATAATTAACTCTGATAACTTTGCTTTTGCTATGCTTAAATTTTGTTTTGCTGTATTGTATTTAAAATAACTATCATCAAATATTTTTTGAGATATAGACTTTTTTTCCAATAAATCTTTATATCTATTAAAATCTTTCATTGTATTTTGAACATTAATTTGGGCAATCTCTACATTTGCAGTAGCTGAATTTATTTGTGTATCTAAAGTTCTCGAATCTACTTCTATAAGTACATCACCTTTTTTTAAACTATCCCCTGCTTCAAAATTCACACTAACAACCAAACCACTTGTAGCACTTGACATTTGAGATGTTTTTGAAAAATTCAATGTTCCTATAAACTCCTCAAGAGGATTTACTATACCTTGCGTTACTTTAGTTGTATTTACCAATGCAGGTGGTTGCCCTGCCCCAAAACTACATATAGCTAAACTTGCTATTAATACTATTTTTTTTATCATTATTTTTTTACCTCTATTAAATCAAAAATTGTATTTAAAAACATTATAAAATCATGTCTCACATCTTTATTTTCTGTCCACATTATTACTAAAAAGCCTTTTTCTACTGCCAAAAGTCCCTCTACTAAATTTATAGATGATTTTATTAATTCACCTTTTGATATACCATCTTTTATAAATATATCTAAAATAGATTTGAAAAAAGCTCCACACTCACTATCAAATTCACACATATTTTTATTTTCTCCAGCTATATCTATACTCATATACTCTTTATAAATATTTTGGTGTTTTTCAAACTCTTCATTATCGTTTAATATAAAATCAAATAATAAAAATACTTTTTCTCTAGTAGTTAAGTTTGATGTAATTTTATCGTTTAGTTCGTTTTGATAGTTTGATATATGACTTCTTATAATTTCAAAAACAATATCCTCTTTATTTTCAAAGTAATCATAAATACTACCTTTAGATACACCAGCAGTAATTGCAACCTCTGCAATCGTTAGTTTTTTTATCCCTTTTTCAAGTAATAGGTCATTACAAGATAGTGCTATATCTCTTCTTTTTTTTACCTTATCAACAATAATAGCCATAGATCCTCCTATATTTGATTTTAAATGAACGACGGTCATTCATTTTGAATAATAGTGTTTTCTAACTTTGATAATCCTTAACTTGTTATAAATCATAATTTCTAATAGAATATATTTTAGTTTAATTATTCAGTAAGAATTAATTTTTTAAAGACTAGAATTAACTCAATACATTATAAGGAAAACAAATGAAAATAAAAGCTAAAAGAAAAAATGGCAAAACAATTGTAAAGTTTATGGCAAGGCACATATCCTTAAGTGTAGATCAAGCAAAAAAAAGAGGAAAAGTTGGTAATTTTATTACCAATATAATTGCAAAAAATAATGATACTCTTGTTTTTGAAGCTAGCTTAAGCCAATCAGTATCAGCTAATCCTTACATAAAGTTTTATTACAATGGGGGAAATAAAGGTGATATACTAAGTATAAAATGGAAAGATTTACTAGGTAAAGAAAAAAAAGGAAAAGTAAAACTTAAATAATAAATAATCTAAAAATTAAAAGTGGGAGTGATTAAATTCACTCCTCTTTTTCTATAAAATATTAGCTGTTTTTTTATCTAAATAACGATTTATATCTGTATATATAAAACCATTTCTATCTATAAATGTAAGATGTTCTTTTCTTAATAATGCAGTATCTTTTAAGCCCATAATAGCTAAAACAATTTTTACACCTTTAAGTAAATTCTTATGATATTTAGTTATTTGGTCAGCATTTTTATATACTAAATAAGCACTTCTTAGTTTTTCATTTGCAGTGGCTAGTCCTACAGGGCATTGATGTGAACCATGTCCAGAACACATTCTAGCTCGTATACATCCCCCACTCATCATAAAACCTCTACCTATATTTATAAAATCAGCTCCAAGAGCCATAGCAATAACTACATCATCTGGTGTTAGTATTTTACTTCCAGCAATTAGTTTAACTTCATCTCTTACATCATATTCACCTAATACATTATTTGTAATATGAATAGCATCTTTGATATGGAAACCAACTCTATCCATTAAAAATAAAGGAGCAGTTGCACTTCCTCCATCTCCACCATCAATATTAAAAAAATCAGGAATACCTGCGATATTATTCTCTTTTCTTCTTTTCATCTCAATGGCATATGGCTCTATACTTTGAGTACCAGAGATAACAATTTTTATCCCAACAGGTTTATTTGACAACTCTTGTAAAGTAGCTATAAAATCAAAAAGTTCTTCTGCAGATGAGCCATAAGGGAATCTATTTGGTGACATCAATTCCTTATGAGCTTTTACACCACGGAAATAAGCTATAGAATCACTTACTTTTTCCTTTGCAAGCTTTCCACCAGTTTGTTTTGCACCTTGCGCTATTTTTATCTCTGTCATACGACAAAAGCTCATAGTTTTTTGGTATCTTACTGGATCAAAACTACCCTCTTCGTCTCTTACACCATAAAGTCCAGAACTCATTTGAAAAATAATATCTGGCATATCTTTTGGAACCTCTTTAGGGAAATTTTCTAAAGGTGCTTTCCAATTTGGTCTGTAAAACTCTAATGAATCATGATCAAAGATATAAGTATCTGCCTCTTTTGTATCTAGTAATCTTTTTCTAAAATATTTAATTGTGTTGTATCTGTTTAAAGTTTTATCTAAAACTTTAAACAGTGTTTTATCAAACCCTTTAATTTTTATTTTATTGATATATTTATCACAATGATCTTTATGTGTAAAAAAGAAATTTGTAGTAAGACTTCCCTCTCCTGTATTTATAGGAAAATCACCATCATAAGCACCTTTTGTAAATGCTCTAGTACCCTCAGGCGATATAGCACCATCACTCATTGCACTTCTTCCAATAATTGATTTTGTTTTAAAAGGGTATTTTCTTTTTTCACCAAATGTTATACTAAACTCTTGATCAACCTCTCTATCATTTAAAGGTGCATTTGCATGTTTGATTAAAAACTTTGGATTTGGTTGTGGTTGTGTTGGTGAGAATGATGCATAACCTGTATTATCATGTGCTGCATTATATACCCAATCAACTTTATCTTTTGATTCATAAAAATCTTCATCACCAAAATACTGTCTAAAGGGTTCTCTTAATGCTTCAAAAAAATACCTAAATCTACCTATTAAAGGGTAGTTTATAAGTAACTGATGTTCTCTTTGTATATACTTATCATAAATAATAACATTGATAATAATAAATAACACAATATACATAAATATTTCCATTTTTTAATTCCTTATAATTACTATTCATAGTAATTTTCGCAATTATAATTAAATTTAATTATGTTTAAGTTAAAAGTATTAAAATTATTTATATTCTTTAGGGATAAAGTACATTACAGTTTCATAAATACCTTCCATATAATGTCGCAAATATATTTTATAATCTTTGTTTATAGTTAAAACTTTTTGAGGTACTTTATACCAATCTTCTGCCTTATGATAAATACATATAGCTAAAATAGGTTTGTATTTTTTTATAGTTTCTTTTGCACCATCTATAGCATCTTGCTCTGCCCCTTCTATATCAAGTTTTATAAAATCAATTTTTTCCTTACAAATATTATCAATGGTATCCACTATTTGGGCTTGAAAATTGTGGTCACAATTATTTTTTAAAGAGCTTTTGTTTTGTTCTGATTTAGTATCATTTGTAGCAGTAACTTTTTTATTAGACAAACCACAATTAATAAACTCAATATTTTTAACATCTCCAAAATCTCTTTTAGCTATATTTATATGTAATAAATTTGGCTCAATAAGATAAATTTTATTAAAATCTGGATAGTTTTTTATTATATTTGGTGTAGTATCACCAACATATCCACCACCATCTAAGAATGTTATATTTTTTATAGGGGGAATAATATCAGATTCAAAATATTGTTTATCAAAATCATTTGTAAAACCATCCATAAAGTTATAGTCAAATGTGATTTTAAAATTTATCACTTTTACAAATACCTCTTTTGACTTTTCATCTTCCAACATATTATAAACTTCACTATATCTATTTTTATTATTTAAAAAATCATCTTTAAAGTCTATTATAAAAGGTGGGTGTGCTAAAGTAAATGAAGAATATTTATAAAAAGAGAGATAAGAAAAGTTTCTAAATCCCAAATATTCAAGTCTATTTTTTACTTCCAAAGGACTTCCTGATGCAGTCCAAAGTATTATTGCATCACTTGGAACATCTTCAATTTTAAGTATCTCTTTTTTTCTTGAACTTTGAACTCTTGTAAAATCATCGATAATTCCATCTACCTCTAAATGTTTTAAAACAGATTTAGTAAATTTATTTATCCCTAAAATATACTTTTTAATATTTTTAGATTCAATAAAAAGTTTTACAAGCTCTTTATCTTTTTCATTTATATAACTAAAATCTACAATATTGTTCAAAAATTCCCCTTAATTTGGCTATAATTACAAGATGAATGATAACATAAATTTTAAACTAAACACAACAACAATAGAAAACCTACACGCTTTTAGTGAGATACTAAAAAAAGATCATAGTACAATTTTAAATGAAGCACTAGAACAATACTTTGAAGCTGAACAAGAAAAACTTCTTGAAAAAAATCGTGAAGATGAAAATGCTATGACAAATCTTGATTATGATGAATTTTGGGATGGTGTAGATTTATAAATGGATAGTATGAAAGAAAAAAAACTATTGTGGATTATTTTATTTAACGTAACTATTATAATAAGTGAAATAGTTTTTGGACTTATTTCTAACTCTTTTGCACTAATTGCTGATGCTTTACATAACACAGGTGATGTAATAGCTATTATTATCACCTATATTGCACTAAAATTAGGTACAAGAAAAACTACATTTAAATACACATTTGGTTTTCTAAAAGCTGAAATGATGGCAGCATTTGTAAATACATTGTTTTTATTATTAACAATGTTATATATGATTTATGAATCAATCAATAGATTTTACAATCCTGAGGTAATAGAACCAATATATATGATAGTTGTAGGTATCATTGCAGTTATTGCAAATGGAATAAGCGCATATATCTTAAATAGTATGGGTGTATCAAGTTGCCAATCACATACTCATAATGATTCAAATACAACTCACAGTTCGCATAATCATACACATCATGACGCGAATATTAAGTCTGCCTATCTACATATGTTATCAGATGCGTTGATATCGGTTGGCGTCGTAGTAGCAGGTATATTTATATATTATTTTAAAATCTATTATATTGATTCTATTTTAACTATTATCTTTTCTTTATATATTATAAATCACTCTTACCCTCTATTAAAAAATAGTTTTTTATCTTTAATGGATGCAAATACAGTAGATATATCACAAGAAAAATTAGACTCTATTATAAAAGTAGATAAAAATATTGTTGAATATCATGATTTGCATATATATAGGCCAAGCTCTAAATATAATTTTATTTCATTTCACATTGTTTTAGATAATGAAAATTTAAGTTTAAAAGAGTGCGAAAATATATCAAATAAAATTAAACATAATTTAGAACATCATGGTTTTAATCATATTCTAATACAAGTTGATAGTAAAAAATATATAAAAAATCAAATAAATTGTGATATAAATCAAACTAATAATAGATAAAAAGTATATTTTTATTTATTATCATTAAACACCCAATCTAAGAAAAGCTAAATAAAACTTAGATATAATCAGCAAAATTAAAGAAATTCAAAACTATAGGAAATATATATTATGAGAGATTGGTTAGATAAATATAAAGATGATACTGTTAGAACTCAGATGTATTATGCAAAACAAGGTCGTATCACTGAAGAGATGGAATATGTAGCAGAAGTTGAAAACTTAGACCCAGAACTTATTAGAAAAGAAGTTGCAAAGGGTAGGATGATAATTCCTGCAAATATAAACCATAAAAATATGAAACCTATGGCAATAGGTATTGCTTCTTTATGTAAAATAAATGCAAATATTGGTTCTTCTGCATTAGCATCTGATATCGAAGGTGAATTAGAAAAAGTTGATATGTGTTTAAAGTATGGTGCTGATACAATTATGGATTTAAGTACAGGTGGAGATTTAGATGCAATTAGAGAAGCTGTTATAGGTCATTCTAATGTACCAATTGGAACAGTTCCTATGTACCAAATTATCAAAGATTGTAATGACGACATCAATCAACTTACAATTGAAGCTATGCTTTCAACTTTAGAAAAACAAGCTAAACAAGGAGTATCATACTTTACAATTCATGCAGGTTTCTTACTTGAAAATATGCCATTAATTGCTCAAAGAAAAATGGGTATTGTTTCAAGAGGTGGTTCACTTATGGCTTCTTGGATGATGCATTATCATAAAGAGAACCCTTTTTATGAAGCATATGATGATATTTTAGATATTTGTGCTAAATATGATGTTGCTTTATCTTTAGGTGATAGTTTAAGACCTGGATGTTTAGCAGATGCTTCTGATCCTGCACAGCTGAATGAGTTAAAAGTTCTTGGTGAACTTACACTTAAAGCTTGGGAAAAAAATGTACAAGTTATGATTGAAGGTCCAGGACATGTACCTATTAATGAAATAGAAAGAAATATGAAGCTTGAGAGAGAATATTGTCACGAAGCACCATTTTATATTCTAGGTCCACTTGTGACTGATATTGGTGCTGGGTATGATCATATTACTTCTGCAATTGGTGCTGCAATTGGTGGTTGGCATGGTTGTAGTATGCTATGTTATGTAACACCAAAAGAGCATCTAGGACTTCCTGATGCAAATGATGTTAGAGAAGGTATCATAGCTTATAAAATAGCTGCTCATGCAGCTGATATAGGTCGTGGTAGAAAAGGTGCAACTGATATTGATGATGAGATGTCTGATGCTAGATACAACTTTGATTGGAATAAACAATTTGAACTAGCACTTGATGGTGATAGAGCAAAAGAGTACCATGATGAAACATTACCTCAAGATGTATTTAAAGAAGCAGAATTTTGTTCTATGTGTGGACCAAAGTTTTGTTCTTATAAAATTACAAGAGAAATTGTAGAAAATCATCCTGACTTAGCAAACTAAAAAGCTAAAATATAAATATATACTTAGATAATCCAAATAAGACAAAATTTATCTTATTTGGATTATAATACAACTACTTAAAAAATAAAGGATATTTTATGGCAACTATTGCTGATATTAATGAAAAATTAAAATCTGTAACATACCCAGGGTTTACAAAATCAATAATTGATTTTGGATTTGTTAAAGATGTAAATCTAAATGGAAATGATGTAACAGTATCAATTGAAATAACTTCATCTGCACCAGAAGTTGAAGAAACATTAAAAGAAGAGATAACAAAAGAGTTAAAAGTTTTAGGACTAGATACAATTAAAATAAATGTATCAAAACCACAAGCACCACAACAACAAAGTAATTCTCAAAGTGGTAAAAATATTGCTCCACAAGTTAAAAACTTTATTATGGTAAGTTCTGGTAAAGGTGGAGTTGGTAAATCAACTACATCTGTTAATCTTGCTATTGCTTTAGCAATGCAAGGTAAAAAAGTTGGACTTTTAGATGCAGATATTTATGGACCAAATATACCTCGTATGGTTGGTTTAGAAGGTGTTGAACCAGAAATAGTAGGACAAAAAGTTATCCCTTTTAAAGCTTATGGTATTGAAGTTATGTCTATGGGAAGTTTAGTAGATCAAGGTCAAGCTTTAATGTGGAGAGGGGCGATGGTTATGAAAGCTATTACTCAACTTTTACAAGATATTGCATGGGGAGAATTAGACTGTTTAGTAATTGATATGCCACCAGGAACAGGTGATGCTCAACTTACTTTAGCACAAAGTGTTCCAGTTGCTGCTGGTATTAATGTAACTACTCCTCAGCATGTAGCACTTGATGATTCTAGAAGAAGTTTAGATATGTTTAAAAAATTACATATTCCAGTTGCTGGAGTAGTTGAAAATATGTCAGGATTTGTTTGTCCATCTTGTAATACAGAATCAGATATTTTTGGAACAGGAACTTGTGATGAATTAGCTAGTGAGTATGGTACTAAAGTTATAGCAAATATACCTATTGAACCTTCAATTAGAGTTGGTGGTGATGAAGGTAAACCTGTAGTTTATTTTTATCCAGATAGTATTAGTGGTAAAAAATATTTAAAAGCTGCAGAGATGTTATGGGAAAATATTGAAAATAATAACGAAAATGGAACTATAGGAAATTCTGCTATACAACCAACTATGCCAGCAGGTGTAAGTGCTTGTAGTACTGAAGGTCAAGCTCATAAAGCTAAACAAGAGGCACAAAAACAAAGTGGTGGTTGTGGTTCACACAGTGGAGATGGACAAGGTGGATGTGGTTGTAGCCACTAAACTTTAAGTAACCACTTAAATAAACTTTAAAGGCTCTATTATTATAGAGCCTTTTTTAATTAAAGCTAGTTTTTAAAGGCAAAGTAATCATAAATTCAACACCTTTGCAATTTATATCATTATATGTAAATTCTACATTATGAACACTTATTGTTCCGTTCATATGATTTACAATCATCTCTTGGGTCATATACAAACCAATTCCTGTCCCTTGTGATTGATGTTTTGTTGTAAAATATGGTTCAAATATTCTATTTATTATATTCTTATCTATTCCACCTGCATTATCTTTTATACTAATATCTATTTTACCTTTGTTCTTGTGAACATCAATAAAAATATACTTATTATCATTGTTAGTCAACATATGAGCATCTTTTGAATTATTAATTATATTTATCAAAGAATGAGTAAGCTCACTATCTAAGCCTATAGTTTTAATTTTATCTATATCAACTATTATATTTATTTCTTTAGTTTTTAAACTACCTTCTAAGAAAGATATAGTTTTTGTAACAACATCTTCTAAATTAAACTCATGCATATTTTTATTTGGATTAAAAAAATCTCTAAAATCATCAATAGTTTGAGATAACATCCGAGTTTGATTCAAAATAATATCTAAATATTCAATTTGTTTTTCATCAGAAAGTAAACCATATTCTTTTTCAAGTTTTATTCCACTAGCAGAAGTACTTATAATAGAAAGAGGTTGTCTCCATTGATGAGCAATATTTCCAAGCATCTCACCCATTGCTGCCATTTTTGATTGATGAAACATAATCTTATCTTTTATCTTTGATTCATTTTCAAGTTTCTTTAAATCTCTTAAATCAACACATGTAAAAATAGATAATTGTATTGAACCTATAGATACGTTGTTGTATTTTGAAAGTATTGGAATCTCAATTCCATCGCTATTCTTTATCATTGATTCTAAAGTATCACTATTAGAGGGATCCTTATTCTCAAATATCTTTAAATAAAGGTCTTCATTTAACATCTGATCAACATCATTAAAACCAAATAATTCTACAGCAGTAGAGTTAACATTTATACATCTTTTATTTTCAAAAACCAATACAGCTTCAATAGTTGAATTTATAATATTTTGTAAAATATCATATTGCATCTTTCTCTCTTTTTCAAAAAGAAGTATCTTTGCAATCATCTCAAGACGTTTTTTTAATTCTTTTTTTGGAATAGGTTTAACTATATACGCATCAACTTGAAGCTCAACTGCATCTAATAATAGTTCTGGTTCTTGATGTGCGGTTGTGATAATAGTAGGTGTATCAGGATAGATATCTTTTATATGCTTAATCATATCCAAACCATTCATTACAGGCATTTTAATATCAGTTACTACTATATCAGGTTTATATTCTTTAAATAATTCTAGACCCTCTTTTCCATTTTTTGCACTATAAGCTTTTTTACACCACATATTTAAAAGCATATCATAGCTTTCTCTTACACCATCTTCATCATCAACAAAAAGGACTGTAATTTGATCTAAAAAATTTTCAATATTATTCATTTAGAACCTTTATTTCAATTGTAAACATAACTCCATCTTCAATATTTTTAACATTTATTTCACTATTAAAATTATTTTCAATTATCATTTTAACTATATAAAGTCCCATTCCAATACCCTTGCCTTGCTCTTTTGTTGTAAAATAAGGTTCAAATATTCTATCTAAAACATCTTCAGGTATCCCTCCTGCATTATCTACAAATTTTAAAAATACTCTATTATCATCATTTTCTATTGATATTATAATTTTTCCATTTTCTATATTTTTTTCAGTTATAGCATCTTTTGAATTATTTATAAGATTTAATATAACCTGTTGAAACTCATTAGGGAGACCATAAATCTCAACATCATCACCTATTATTTCCATAGATATTCTATGGTTTTTTAATTGTTCATCTACAATTTGAAGAGTATTTTCAATCTTTTCTTTAATACTAAAATGAGTTTTTTGTTTATTAACTCTAAAAAAATCACTAAAGTCTGTTATAGTTTTTGAAAGAAAATTTAATATTTTTGTATTTTTTGATATAAAGTTTTCAACAAATGTTTTATCTATTGCTCCACATTCATAAAACTCCTCTAGCATCTCTATATTAATATTTAACTCATTTAAAGGTTGTCTCCACTGATGAGCAATAGAGCCCATCATCTCACCCATTGAAACAAGTTTTGCATGTTGTGCTAATTTTGCTTCCATCTCTTCTTTATTTTTATAGTTTCTTGCATTTACTATAGCTAATGAACAAACAACACTTACAGAGATTGCCAAATTTATATATTGGTTAATATATTGTGGAAAAGCAATATCAATAATTCCCAAAATACCTACAACATCATTATTGTATTTTAATTTTAATATAAAACCATTTTCTTCAACTATATAGGTTTCTTTTATATTTAAAGCTTTTTCTATAAGATCATCACTTACAGATGGAGATAGATGATGTTTTTCTATTCTTTTATCATTTATACTTATGTAAAATTGCCCTTTTGGAGCATATAATAAATTAAACATATCTAAAATATTATCTATAATCTCTTGTTCATCAAATTTTTGATTTAGTTTACTTATTAGATCAAAAGCCATTGCATAGTTTGCTGAGTTTTGTAAAGCATATTTTAATTTTTCTGATTCTTTATTTTTAGATTCTTTTAAACTATTTTCGAATTTTGATTTTATCACAATATTATCAATAAACAATCTAAAATAATCTAATCCAATAGAGACTATCTCAAAAGGTTGCTCTACAAAAGAGGCAAATTCTTCTAAATCTTTAGATGAATTTTTATCAATTCCAGTATCTAATAAGACCAATTTTTTACAAAAATCTTTATAAAATAATATAGCTGTTTTTTTGTCAAATGCCCAAATTTCAGTTACATAATTTTTCCAGTTTTTAAGCCAACCTGGTGTTATGATATGTCCACCTTGGCTAATATAACTTTGAACCAACAGCTTTGGAGCAAACATATGAAAACAACTTTCTAGCTTATGTATTTCACAAACTTTAGGAATGATTTTTTTATTTAACATACATCCACCAACAACAATTACATTTTGGTAACCATCTAATGAATCTGCATTAATCTTTTCATTAACTGCTGTATGACTACATTTTGCTTGATATGATTTAACATCAATATTATCAAACTCTTTTGATATTATTTTTAATTCTTCAATAAAACTATCACAAGCGATTAAACATATTTTATCCATAAATTTATACCTTTAATCCAATTTAATAGGATATTTTCCCCATTTTTCGACTGCATTTTTGATTGCATATAGTGTTTCATCACTAATTTCCCAAGGTATCTCACCATGATTTTCAGCAAGTATAAATCCACCGCCCTTTGCAGCTTTTGATATAGCCTCTTTAACATATTGTTCGGTTTCTTCTGGACTCCAATGTCTCATCTCTATAGCATTTAAATTTCCAAGTAGTGTTAACTTCCCTTGTGCTTTTTCTTTTAATTCAGATAAATTTTCTAAAGAACTCACACCTATAACTGCTGTACCAGTATTTACTACATCATCTATAATAGGTAAACAATTACCCGATGCAAAATGTGTTGCAGTTGGCCCATTTATAGCGCTAATTGTCTTTTTAGCAACTTCAAAACCAGTTTTTAAATAAAGCTCTCTTGGTATAACTGTAGATGATGATATTGGATCAAAATAGCAAATTGCTGTAGCACCTGCTTCTAATTGAGCATTTGACCACTCAACACAAAATTTGATATTTATATCCATTAATTTATCATAAAGTTCTCTATTATTATAGATAAGATCTAAATATTTATCAAATCCCATCTGCATAACTGGCAATGAAAAAGGTGATACCACTACACCAATAATAGGCACTTCATCTTTTGCATCTTTTTTTAACATTTCTGTTGCTTCTAAAACTTTTTTTAGACACTCACTCTCTTTTACACTTGGTGCTTTTAAACTTTCAATATCTGAAGCTTTTAAAAATGGTTCCCCAGCATTTGGTGGACCATCAGTACTATATATAACATCAGCACCAAAAGCTTCAACCTCTATAGGTGTATAAAAGAAACTGTAATAACAATCATGTCCATATTTTTCTCTTAATTTGATTTGCCCATCATAAACATTTTTTGCACTTGAAAAATACTCCTCTATAGAAATTTCAAGCTCTTTTGCTCCATGTAAACTAAGTAATAAAAAATATGGAACTCTATCCGCTTCTTTTTGACCAATTGCAGTTAATACTCTTTCTAGTGAAGTCATAGTGTCTCCTTTAGATCTTTAATTATATCAATCACTTGTGATGCATTAGTAGCCATTGCATCAGCATTTATCTCATTAAATAACTCCGTATCAAACCTAAATGGAGCACCACCTACAACCACTTTTATATCTAATTTTTCCTCTTTTATTTTACTGGTAAGTTTTTCTATATGCAAAGCAGAATTCAACATCAAAACAGATATCATCAATATTTTAATATTATCTTTTTTTAATTTTTCAATAATTACATCAATATCATTTTGGCAACCATAATCAATAACATCATATCCACTTGCTCGCAAAAATGTGTATACCATCATTTTACCCAATATATGGTGGTCTTGAAAAACTACAAGAGCTAAATTTGGATCATCAATTCTTTTTGCTTCTGTCTTTGGTATCATCTCATCAACTATCTCTTCACATATCTTACCACTCATATAAATTTGTGAAAGTGCAATTTCACCACTTTCCCATTTACTACCAATATTTTCCATAGAAGGGACGATTATTCTTTCCAAGGTTCTTATAAAATTTTCATCTTTTTCAAACTCTTTTATTAGAATATCTTTTATTTTAATTCTATCTAATAATAAAAGAGCATCTTCAAACTCAAAAATGATATCATCCATATGCTAATCCTTTAAAATTCATTTAATCTATTTATAATATAACTTTATCCATATATTAAACTATTGTCAATTAAACTAATTATTTTAAAATAATAATAACTTTAAATAAATTTGATATAATACTAAAAACTATTAAAGGGTATAAAATGGAAGTTGAATTATTACAACACTCTAACTTAAAAATATGTGCACATGCTATTAGAACTTGTTGGCAAAGTTTTGATAAAAGTGATGAGGGTGGCGAAAAAGATAAAGAACTAATAGATAGAGTTGGAAATAAATTTAAACATGCTTCAACTTTAGAACATTTAACATATACATTTTATATCGAAGGTGTAAGTCGTGCCTTACTTCAAGAATTAGCAAGACATAGAATGGCAAGTCCAAGTGTAAAATCAACAAGATATACTTTAAAAGAACTAAAAGATGAAGAGTGTTTTACAAATGGTATGAGTATGATTGAACTAAAAAATAATTATGCTTCAAAAGATGAAGTTTATGCAGATAAACATATGTTAAGAGCATCTAAATATTTAGTTTGGACAGATGATTTAGGTGTAGATTTTAGTTCAGTTGTAGCTTTAGAGAATTTAAGACTAATGTTAATTGATGGTGTCGCTAATGATATCGCAAAATACTGTTTACCAGAAAGTTATAAAACAGAATTAACATGGACAATAAACGCAAGAAGCTTACAAAACTTTATAAGTTTGCGTAGTACTAAAGCAGCACTTTGGGAGATAAGAGATTTATCTAAAAAACTATTTGATATCTTGCCACAAGAGCACAGATATCTATTTACTAGCTGTATTAAAGAGGACTAAATAATTATTCCATAACCATTTGATGAATGGTTTTGGATAATCTCACTACATGGTAATGCTTTCTTTAATTTAGAAACTAATTGTCTTGTATGACCATTAGCAAAAGTTTCTCCCCAAACAGCCATCTCTATATCACTTGTAGAAACCATTTTTCCAATATTTTCTACTAGTATATCTAATAATACTGCCTCTTTTTTTGTTAATTTTATAAGCTCATTTTTATGTTTTAAAATTCTTTCTTTAGTATTATAATAACAATCATTTGTAAGTTTAAATTGATCACCATCTATATGTTCAAACATAATATTTATTTTTGCGATTATCTCTCTTAAATCAAAAGGTTTTTTAATATAATCATTACATCCTAAGTCGTATGCTTTAAGTATCGTATCTATATTATCATCACCACTAATTATGAATACTTTAGCATTAGATTTAAGTGTCCTTATTTTTTTAACAAGCTCTAAACCATTTAGATTCGGTAAATTTATATCTACTAAATATAAATCGTAAGAGTCATTTACTAAATCAAATGCTTTTTGTCCATCACAACATGAAACAACTTCATAACCTACTTTTATAAATGTATCAGTCATAAACTGATTTAAATCTTTATTGTCTTCTATTAAAAATATTTTCATATCAAATTTTATCAAAATAACTTTAAAATTTTATTTAAATAAGTTTTTAAAATTATTTTAATCTTTGACAGTGTGTTAAACCTACCGCAATTGCATCTGTTATATCAAGTGGCTTAATCTCTTTTTTAATTCCTAACAATCTTTTAACCATGAAAGCCACCTGTTCTTTAGTAGATTTACCATTACCTGTAACAGCTTTTTTTACTTGTAGTGGTGTATATTCACTAAAGTTACCAATTTCTAAAAGTATTTTTAAACTTAAAGCACCTCTAAATTGTGCTAATTTTATAACAGATTTAGGATTATGAGCAAAAAACATATCCTCTATTGCAACTTCATTTATTGTATGATTTTCTAAAATTAAATCTATACCCTCTACGAGTTCCATGATTTGCTCTTGTAGTACCCTTGATTTTATTTTTATTAGACCAGCTTCAACTAATTTTGGTTTATTCACATTTGAATTCACTTCTAAAATTGAATAACCACAGTTGATAGTACCAGGATCTATCCCCAAAACTTTAATATTATTCATCTTATTCACACCTAAAATTTAGTTAATTCACATAATTCACATCACATTAAATTTTATAATACCATATTTTTACTTTTTTTGGGTACAATATATAGATACTAAAAGAGGATGAAGTTAACTTTGACAACAAAAGATATATTATCAGCACTTAAAAATGAAGTTTCTCAAAATGATTTTGATAGATATTTGAAGCAACTCGTATATAAAAAAGCAAGTTCAAGCAATGAACTAGCTGTATTTGAGGTTCATAATAAATTTATTGCTAATTTTATAAAAACTAAATTTACAACTATAATTGAGGATATATTTGAAAATCACTCAAATGTCAGACCATCAGTAGAGATTAAAATTGCTGGTGAAAGAAGAAGAAGTAAAAAAGAGATAATGAGTGATAAAATTACAAATAGTACACCTCAAAGTACTATTTTAAATCAATCTTATACTTTTGATTCTTTTGTTGTAGGTAGTTCAAATCAAATGGCATATACTGCATCTAAAGCGGTTGCTGAAAAACCAGGTGTTCAATACAATCCATTATTTATTTATGGTGGAACTGGTTTAGGAAAAACTCATCTTCTCCAAGCAATTGGAAATGATGCAGTTGAAAAAGAAAAAAATGTTATCTACGTTACAGTTGAACAGTTTATGAATGATTTTTTATTTAGTATGAAAAATAAAAATATGGAACATTTTAAATCAAAATATAGACAATGTGATCTACTATTGATTGATGATATCCAATTTTTAAGTGGAAAAGAGACAACACAAGAGGAATTTTTTCATACTTTTAATGAACTCCATACTGCAAATAAACAAATTGTACTAACTGCAGATAAATTACCATCTCAAATTGCAGGACTTGAAGAGAGACTAAAAAGTAGATTTGAACATGGTTTAAAATCACACATTCAAGCACCAGAGTTAGAAACAAAAATTTTAATTATCGAGAAAAAAAGTGAACTTAATGGTATTATCCTAACAAAAGAGATAATTAATTATATTGCTACAAATTTAGATAGTTCAGTAAGAGAGATTGAGGGTGTATTAATTCAAATTAATGCAACAGCTACATTAGTTGGAAAAAATATAACGCTTGAATTAGTACAAGATATATTAAAAGAACAAATTAAACAAAGCAAAGAGAATATAAAACTACCTGATATTATAACAATAGTTTCAAATGAACTAAATATTAAGCCATCAGATTTAAAATCATCTAAAAGAACTGTAAATGTTGTTAATGGAAGAAGAATAGCTATATATTTAGCTCGTGAGCTTACTCATAACTCTATGCCTGATATTGCAAAGTTTTTAGGGATGAAAGATCACTCTTCTGTTTCTAAAAATATATCTAAGGCAAATGAGTTAAGAGAGAAAGATGAAAACTTTAAATTAATTATAGAAAATTTAAAAAATAAAATTATAAATAAGGATTATTAGGAAGTATTAAAAATATACATGTGAATAGATGTGAATATAAAATTATAGATAGGAACATCAAAATTCGTAGTTACTTACTACAGTTATAGATTATTTTCATCTATTCACATCACCTACTGCTAATACTACTTATTAATATAAATAAAAAGGAAAAAAATGAAATTTACAATATCTAAAAATATTATTGAAAACATTGTATCTTCGATGCAACCATTTTTAAATAAAAAAGATTCAAGTTCAATAACTTCACATATATATCTTGAAGTAATTAATACGAACCTTATTATTAAATCAACCGATTATGAGATGGGATGTCAAGCTCATGTATCTGATATAAAAGATATTATAGATGGTAAAGCTACTGTTAATGGTAGTAATTTTTTAAATATAATTAGAAGATTGAAAGATGATGATATCATTTTTGAAGTAGTTGATAACAATTTAAATATAAAACAAAAAAGATCAAACTTTAAACTTCCTATGTATGATGCAAATGAATATCCATCATTTCCTCAATTAGAAGATTTAAAAAACTTAGATATAAATACTATAAGTTTAATAAACTCAATTAAAAAAATTACACCATCAATAGATAATAACAATCCAAAATTTGAATTAAATGGTGCACTTATTGATATTAAAGCACAAAAGATAAATTTTGTAGCTACAGATACTAGAAGATTAGCAGTATCACATTTAGAAAATTTTTCAAATGAAGAGATGCAAATAATAATTCCAAAAAAAGCTATTATAGAGATACAAAAGCTATTTTTAGATGAAGCAAGTGTAAAATATGATAACACAAATTTAGTAGTATCAAATAATAACTATACTTTTTTTACTAAACTTATAAATGGAAAGTTTCCTGATTATGAAAGAATTATTCCTAAAAGTTTAAAACATAATTTTTCTTTATCTAAAGCTTTATTAATAGAAGCAATTAAACTTGTAACATCAATAGAATCAAAAATTAAAATTACTTTTAATAGTGATGCAATAATTTTTGAAAGTTTAGATGATGATAGCGAATCTAAAACACAAATTGATTCAAATTTAGATGTAGATGAAAGTTTTTATATTGCAGTAAATAGTAAATATATTTTAGATTTTTTAAGTAGTACAAATAATGAAAATATAAATGTTGGGTTTAATGAATCTAATCTACCATTTTATTTAGAAGATGATAATTTTATAACAATTGTAATGCCAATAGTATTAGATAAATAAGGATTTATATATGAACGAAGAGATATTAGAAAATTTAAAACCAAAAGAAGATAATTATGGAGCTGATAATATTAAAGTTCTTAAAGGACTTGAAGCTGTAAGAAAAAGACCAGGTATGTATATTGGTGATACAAATACAAATGGTCTTCATCATATGGTATACGAAGTTGTAGATAACTCTATTGATGAAGCAATGGCTGGATATTGTGATACTATTAAAGTTACTATCACAAAAGAGAATGGAATAATTGTATCAGATAATGCTAGAGGGATACCAACAGGTATACATGAAGGTGAAAATATAAGTGCAGCTACAGTTGCTCTTACAGTATTACATGCTGGTGGTAAATTTGATAAAGATACTTATCAAGTATCAGGTGGACTTCATGGAGTTGGTGTATCTGTTGTAAATGCTTTATCTTCTCAAGTAAAAATGACAATTCATAGAGATGAAGAGATTCATTATCAAGAATTTCATGAGGGTAAATATGATAAACCTTTAGAAGTTATAGGAACTACAAAAAAAACTGGTACAACTATTGAGTTTCAACCAGATGCCACAATTTTTGAAGTTACTGAATACTCATATGATGTTTTAGCAAAAAGATTTAAAGAAGTTGCATATCTAAACCCTACTATTTCTATTGAGTTAACTGATAAAAGAGATGGTAAAAAAGAGATTTTCCATTTTGAGGGTGGTATTAAACAATTTGTTGAAGACTCAAATAAATCAAGAGCTATTACAGATTCTATCTCTTTTAGTGCAAAAGAGGACGGTGTAGAGGTTGATATTGCTCTTATATACAACGATACATATACTGGAAATGTAAAATCATTTGTAAATAATATACACACCGTAGATGGTGGTACTCACGAAGCTGGATTTAGAGATGGTTTAACAAGAGCTATTAGAAACTATCTAAAAGC
Source organism: uncultured Arcobacteraceae bacterium (assembly GCA_965603755.1). Taxonomy (GTDB): domain Bacteria; phylum Campylobacterota; class Campylobacteria; order Campylobacterales; family Arcobacteraceae; genus JAIOSF01. The sequence continues at coordinate 9,366 of CBFDEF010000011.1, read as the reverse complement.
AAATGCAAATGCAAAAGATAAAGATGCTAAACTTGATGGAAATGATACAAGAGAAGGTTTAGTAGCAGTTGTAAGTGTAAGAGTTCCTGAACCACAATTTGAGGGTCAAACAAAAGGTAAACTTGGTAGTTCTTATGTAAAACCTATTTGTCAAAAACTTACTTTTGAGATGTTAAGTAAATATCTAGAAGAAAATCCAGTACAAGCAAAACTAGTAATGGAAAAATCTTTAATGGCAGCTCGTGGTAGAGAAGCTGCTAAAAAAGCAAGAGAGTTAACAAGAAAAACAGATAGCATGTCAGTAGGAACACTTCCAGGAAAGTTAGCAAACTGTCAAACAAAAGATCCAGAAATTGCTGAATTATATCTTGTCGAAGGGGATTCTGCTGGTGGTTCTGCTAAGCAAGGTAGAGATAGAGTTTATCAAGCGATTTTACCACTTAAAGGTAAGATTTTAAATGTTGAAAAAGCAAGACTTGATAAAATTTTAAAATCTGAAGAGATTAAAAATATGATTACTGCTATTGGTTGTGGTATAGGTGAAGATTTTAATGAAGAGAAGATTAGATATCATAAAATTATTATTATGACAGATGCCGATGTTGATGGTAGCCATATTCAAACTTTACTATTAACATTTTTCTTTAGATTTTTAAGACCGGTTATTGATAAAGGTTACTTATATATTGCACAACCACCACTTTACCTTTATAGAAAAGGTAAAAATGAGACATATTTAAAAGATAATAATGCACTAAGTAACTTTTTAATTGAACATGGTCTTGGAAACTTTGAATTTACAGGTATGGGATACAATGACCTACTTGATATGTTTAAAATTGTTTCTGCTTATAGAGGTATGTTAGAAAATCTTGAAAAAAGATACTCATTAATTGATGTTATTAAATACATTATTGAAAATGACAGATTAGTTGGATTAACAAATGATGAACTTTTTATAGAAGTTGAAAAATTTATAAATGCAAATGGTTCAAATATATTAAGTAAAACAGTTACAGAAGAATCAATACATCTGTTTGTACAAACAAGTGAAGGTCTTGAAGAACTTTTAATTGATGATGAACTTTTTGCTAGTCCATATTTTGGAGAAGCTAGTTACTTATTTAAAAAATTAAATGAGAGAGATTTAACAAACTTTAATGGTCAAGATTTAATTGAAGTGTTAACTCAAATTGAAGAGAGTGCTAAAAAAGGTGCATATATACAAAGATATAAAGGTTTAGGTGAGATGAATCCTGAACAACTTTGGGAAACAACAATGACACCAGAAGCTAGAAGACTTTTAAAAGTAACTGTTGATGATGCTGAAGAGGCAAGCCAAACTTTTACACTATTTATGGGTGATGAAGTTGAACCAAGAAGAAAATATATAGAAGATCATGCTAAGGATGTAGAGCATCTGGATGTTTAGATGAAAATTTCTATATAATATGATTAATAAAAAGGTTTTTAAATATATATTTAAGAGCCTTTTTTATTAAATTAAATATGGGCTCTGTATTAGTTTTTATACGTATTAACTGCATTTATTCGTACATCATAATGATTAAAGAATTAACTACTGAAATAGTAAATACATTATCACTAAGCCAATAAGCTAGTCTTGTATGGAGTTAATAAATTTTTATAAAACTGATGTAAGTAATTAAGTAATTATTTATTAAATATGTATATAATAAACATATACAAGTTAAAGGTTTAGCATGAAATTTGACTGTTTAGATTTAGAAAAGATTATTGGATTTGATTGGGATGATGGAAATATATCTAAAAATGAGAATAAACATAATTTAAAGTGGCAGTTAATAGAAGAGGTTTTTTTTAACGAGCCTTTACTTATTGTTGAAGATTTTAAACACTCTAATAATGAGTGCAGATGTTTTGCACTTGGTATTACAAATGATAGTACAAAGTTATTTGTAGTATTTACTATAAGAGAAGATAAAATTAGAGTAATTAGTGCAAGAATGATGAATAAAAAAGAGAGGGCAAAATATGAAAAATCAAAATGATAGATTAAAAGATATCCCTAAATTTAATTCAATAAATGAAGAGAAAGAATTTTGGGAAAATAATGATAGCACTGAATTTATTAATTGGAATAATGCAAAAAATGTAAAATTTCCAAATTTAAAAAAGAGTACAAAAACAATATCATTACGGTTACCTGTTGATATGCTAGAAACTTTAAAAGTAAAAGCAAATTCTATGGATGTCCCATATCAATCACTTATTAAAATACTTTTACAAAAAGAATTAGCAGTATCTTAAACTTATAGATTTATGATAGATTATTAATTAATCATCTGCTATAATCGCGATATAAAATAGAATAAATTAATAAAAATACTGGAGTTTATGTGAATTTTGAAACATATCCGTTTGAAAAATTAACGCAATTATTAAAAGATATTAAACCAAATGAAGATTATTTACCAAGTAGTTTAACTATTGGTGAACCACAATTTTCAACACCACACTTTATACAAGATGAGTTAAAAAATAGTAGTGAATTATTAAATAAATATCCTAAAAGTGCTGGTGAGAGTTACTTACGAGAATCAATGATAAATTTTATCTTAAAAAGATTTGGACTAACTATCTCAAATGAGCAAATAATTCCTACTTTTGGAACAAGAGAGGTTTTATTTAATTTTCCGCAGTTTTTTCTTTTCGATAAAGAGAAACCTTGTATGGCATTTCCTAATCCATTTTATCAGATATATGAAGGTGCTGCCATTGCTAGTCGTGCTAAAATTATCCATATGGATATGACTAAAGAGAATAATTTTTTAGTTAGTTTAACACCTTCACAAATGGAAGAGTGTGATTTAGTTATATTAAATTATCCTAACAATCCTACTAGTGCTAGTATCTCAAAAGATGAGTTAAAAAACTGGGCTAAAAAAGCTATTGAGTTTGACTTTGTTCTTATAAATGATGAGTGTTATAGTGAGCTTTATTTTGATGAGGATAAAAAACCAGTCTCATTACTTGAAGCATGTGTTGAACTTGGAAATAGTGATTTTAAAAACTGTTTAGTTCTTAATTCTATATCTAAAAGAAGTAGTGCACCTGGTTTAAGAAGTGGATTTATTTCTGGTGATAAAGATATTTTAAAAGATTATATGAAATATAGAACTTATGTAGGGTGTGCATTACCATTACCTTTACAGAAAACTGCATCAATAGCATGGAATGATGAAAATCATGTAGAAGAGTTTAGAAAAATTTATAAAAAGAATTTTGATATAGCTAAAGAGATTTTAGATATAAAAATTCCTGAGTCTACTTTTTATATTTGGCTTGAAGTTGAAGATGAGTTAAAATTTACACAAGAGTTATATAAACAGATGAATATCAAAGTTCTTCCAGGAAGCTTTTTGGGACGAAATGGTATAGGAAAAAATTATGTTAGAATTGCATTAGTTGAAACTGCAGATAAAACAAGAGAAGTATTAATAAGACTTAAAAAGTTTATAAAGGGATATAAAGTATGACACCAGAAGAATTACATGAAGCAAGAACAAATCCAGATTTTATCGCATATATAGATGAAAAAGAGAAAGAGGTATTTGAATCAAAAAGTATATCAGGACTTTATGAAGTACTTGATACACTTCTTGTTTTAGATTTAGATGAACAAAGAATTCATAACATTTATGCAGAAATTTTAAAAGTATCTTTTGATCAAATTGAAGATAGATTAAAAGATGAAAAGAAACTATCTTTAGATAATGATGATATCTTTTTTATTAGAAGTTTTTATGAACATGCTATTGAAAAATGGAGTTTAGAAAATTATGATGGAGCAAAAGAGTTGTTTTTTATTTTAACTCAAATAGTTGAGGATGAAAATTTAGTAGAAGCTCTAAATATACACTTAATTGCTTGTTCAAATAATATTGATATGGATACATTTTATGAAAAACAAGTAAATCATGAAGCTGAACCAAGTGAAGAAAAATATGGGTATTTTATATTAGATTTTAAATTTTATAAAAAAGATTATCTTCAAGAAAATTTAGCTCTTCTACAAGAAGAGTTTGAAAAACTAAAGCATCTATTAAACTAATGAAAGTACATTTTATTGGAATTGGCGGTATTGGATTATCTGCATTAGCTAGATTTTTACAATATAGAGGTTATGAGGTGAGTGGATCTGATATAAAAGATACACCAATAACAAAAGAACTAAAAAAAGAGGGGATATTGGTAAATATCCCACAATCAGCCGATTCAATTAACAATCAAGATTTAGTAATATATAGTGCGGCAGTTTTAAATGACAATGTAGAGATATTAGAAGCAAAAAAACAAGAACTTTTGCTATTACCTAGAAAAGAAGCATTAAGTGTAATAATGCAAAAGACTACAAACTATTGTATATGTGCAGCACATGGAAAAAGTACTACAACTGCAATATTAAGCTCAATTTTACACAGTTCGGCAATTATAGGTGCTATAAGTAAAGAGTTTGATTCAAATTTCAGATATATTGATGATATATTAGCTTTTGAAGCTGATGAGAGTGATGAGAGTTTTATACTATCTCATCCATATTGTTCAATTGTGTTAAATACTGAACCAGAACATATGGAATATTATAATTATGATGAAAAACGATTTTATGATGCATATACAAAATTTTTAGATATTGCAAAACTTCGTGTAATAAATGCTGAAGATGATTACTTAAAAAATTATAATGGTTATGCAATACGATTATATCCATCAAAAGATATTAAAAATATAGAGTTTATTTTAAAAGATGATGAGCCATTTACAAAATTTACTTTAAAAGATTTTGGTTATTTTGAAGTTTGGGGATTTGGAGTACATATAGCTATTGATGCTTCATGTGCTATTTTAGCAGCCTCACAAAGTATGGATATGGATCAGATTAGAAAAAACCTTTCAAATTATAAAGGGATTAAAAAAAGATTTGATATAGTTCAAAAAAGTGAAGAGTTTGTTGTAATAGATGATTATGCACACCATCCTACAGAGATTATAGCTACTATGGAATCTGTAAAACTTTATAAAAATTATAAAAAGATATCACATACTACTGTAATATGGCAACCCCATAAATACAGTAGAACTATGGATAATTTAGAATATTTTAAAAGATGTTTTAAAGGTTGCGATGAGCTTGTCATTTTACCTGTTTGGACAGTTGCAGAAGAGATAAAAGATATAGACTTTGCAAAAGAGTTTGCAAACTACAATATACATTTATGTGATAAAATAATTACAACAAATGGTAAAATAGAGTTAATAAAAGATGATAAAATATTAAAGAGTATAACAAAAGGTTTAGTTTTAGGTGTAGGAGCTGGTGATATAACATATCAATTAAGATTAAAATAAAAAGGTAAGATTATGAATATAAAATCTATCTATATATACTCACAAGATACACAGTCAGATAATTTATCTATATCAATAGGGATGATGCAGTTTTTAAAAAAGAACTTTTATAAAGTTGCTTTTTTTAAACCAATTATTCAAACTATTGAGGATAATGACATAGATTTTATGTTAAATCATTTTAATTTAAAACAAACTATTGATACAACTTATGGTTTTACTACGAAACAATTACTTCTAATGTTAGCCTCAGATAATACCCATAAATTATACGAAACATTAGTGGAAAAATATCAAGCACTACTTGATAATTATGATTTTGTTTTAGTAATGGGTGAACAAATTGAGAAGTTAGAGAATATTTTAGATGAAGATATTAATTTGAATATATCAAAACATTTTAATAGCCCTTTAATATCAATTATAAATGGAAAAAATAAAACAATAGATCAGACATTAGAGCAGTTACAAATAGTTCAAACTACTATTAAAAACAATGGCTCTAATCATTTTGCAACTTTTATAAATAATTTAAATAAAAAAGATATCAAAAAATTTCAGAAATTAGAGATATCAAAAGAGAATATTACTTTTTTTATCCCACATATGAAAGATTTAGAAAAGCTTACTGTTTCAGAGGTGAAAGATTCATTAGATGCTGAATTGATTTTTGGAACTAAAAAGAATTTAAATCACAAAATAAATAGTGTAAAGATTGCATCAATGACACTGGAAAATTTTATCAAACGTATTAAAAAAGAGTATTTAATAATTGTATCTGGCGATAGAAGTGATATAATTTTAGGTTCTATAAGTGCAATTGGATCAAAAAATATACCACATATATCAGGATTAGTTCTTACAGGTGGTATAAAACCATCAAAAACTATACTTAGTTTGCTTGATGGTTTTAATGATGTTGGAATACCAATGTTAAGTGTAAAAACAGATACTTATGAAACGGCTTTAAATATTATGGATATTAAACCTATAATATCTTACAAAAACTACACGAAAATAGCTTTGATACTTGGAACTTTCTCAAAATATGTAGATAATAATCTTTTATTTAATAGTTTAAACTTAACAAAAACAGATATTATGACACCAATTATGTTTGAATATAATCTATTTGAAAGAGCAAGAAAAGATAAAAAACATATAGTTTTAAATGAAAGTAGTGATGATAGAATATTAAGAGCTGTAGAAATTTTACTTCATAGTGAAGTTGTTAATATAACTTTATTAGGTGATATGGTTGATATAAAAATAAGAGCTCAAATGCTTGGCATTAATATTGATAAAGCAAATATAATTGATCCTCAAACTTCATCTTTACTTGAAGAGTTTACTAATGAGTTTTATAGATTACGAAAAGATAAAGGTATCTTAAAACAACAAGCTTATGATATATTAAGCTCAAATGATACTTATTTTGCAACCATGATGGTTCATTTAGGATATGCTGATGGTATGGTAAGTGGTGCAATTGGTACAACTGCAAATACAGTTAGACCAGCATTACAAATAATAAAAACAAAAAAAGATATTGATATTGTTTCTAGTATATTTTTTATGTGTTTAGATACCAAAGTATTAGTTTATGGAGATTGTGCTATTAATCCATCTCCAAATTCAAAAGAGCTATCTCAAATTGCAATAAGTTCAGCTACTACAGCAAAACAGTTTGGAATTGAACCAAAAATTGCTATGTTATCGTATTCTACTGGAGATTCTGGCTCTGGAGAAGATGTTAAATTAGTTTCGAATGCTACAAAAAGTATAAGAGATTTTGATTCTTCAATTTTAGTTGAAGGTCCAATACAATTTGATGCTGCAACGGATAAACAAACTGCACTTAAAAAATCTCCATATGGTAAACTTAAAGGGGATGCTACAGTGTTGATATTCCCTGATTTAAATACTGGAAACAACACATATAAAGCGGTTCAACGAAGTAGTGGTGCGGTTGCCATTGGTCCAATTTTGCAAGGTCTTAATAAACCTGTAAATGATTTAAGTCGTGGTTGTAAGGTGATAGATATTGTAAATACTGTTGCTATTACTGCAATTCAGGCACAAAAAAGCGAAATAAAATGAAAATATTAGTTTTAAATAGTGGAAGTTCATCTATTAAATATAAACTCTTTGATAACAAATACTTTAAAGTTTTGTTTGAAGGTATAGAAGAGGAGGTAAAAGATTTTCATAAAAGTTTTGAAAATATATTTGCTGATCTTATAAAATCTAAAATAATTAAAAAACTTGAAGATATATCACTAGTTGGACATAGAGTGGTTCATGGTGGTGAAAAGTTTTCAAAACCTATTTTAGTAACCACCAAGATTATAAAAGAGATGGAAAAACTTATAGATTTAGCACCTTTACATAACCCTTCAAATATTGATGGTATAAAAACTATAGAAGCTAAATTACCAAAAGTTACTCAAGTTGCTGTATTTGATACAGCTTTCCATCATACTATACCAAAAAGAAATTTTCTTTATCCAATACCAATAGAATATTATGATAAATATAAAATTAGAAAGTATGGATTTCATGGAACTTCAGTAGATTATGTTGCAAAAGAGTTCTCAATGAAGTTTGATAAAAAGTTAAAAAGATTAAATCTTATTGTTCTTCACCTTGGAAATGGAGCAAGTATAACCGCCATTAAAAATGGAAAATCTTTTGATACCTCAATGGGATTTACACCTTTAGAGGGCTTGATGATGGGAACAAGATCTGGAGATATTGATCCGTCTATTGTATTGTATTTACAACAAAACCTAAATTTAAAACTAAATGATATAAATAACTTACTAAATAAACAAAGTGGATTTAAAGGTATCTGTGGTAAAAGTGATTTAAGAAAAATATTGGATGATTGTAATAGTGGAGATAAGAATTCAAAACTTGCTATTGATATGTATGTAGATAGGATAAGAAAATACTTAGTTAATTATATTTTGAAACTAAAAAAAGTTGATGGAATTATATTTACAGGTGGAATTGGTGAAAATAGTAAAATAATAAGAGATAAAGTTTGTAAAGATTTGTCTTATATATTAAAAAAACAAAATAAAACAAAAATAGTTGTAATAAAAACAGATGAAGAAAAAAGTATAGCTAGACAAACAAATAAATTAATAAAAGGGATAATAAAGTGAATATAGTATTTTTAGATAAAAAAACATTAGGTGATGATATCGGTTTAGAGCAGTTTGAAAAGTTTGGAAAAATTACAACTTATGATAGTACAAGAACTTGTGAAACAATACAAAGAGTAAAAGATGCATCTATAGTTGTCACAAATAAAGTTGTAATAGATAAAGAGGTTATGGATAATAGTGATATAAAACTAATTTGTATTGCGGCAACTGGTATGAATAATATTGATTTAGAATATGCAAAAGAAAAAAATATTGTAGTAAAAAATGTAGCTGGATATTCAACTTCTAGTGTTGCTCAGCTTACATTTTCTATGGCATTACAATTTGTTCAAAAGATTGCTTATTATGATAACTATGTTAAAAGTGGTGGTTGGGAAAATAGTGATATATTTACAAATTTAGATAAACCATTTTACGAACTTGATAATAAAACTTGGGGTATAGTAGGACTTGGAAATATTGGTAAATCTGTAGCTAAAATAGCAGAGTCATTTGGATGTAATGTACAATTTTATTCAACTAGTGGTGCGAATAATGATACAACTTACAATAAGAGAACTTTGGATGAGTTACTTAAAACATCAGATATTATATCTATCCATTCCCCTTTAAATGAGGCAACATCAAATCTTATTAATAGTACAAATATTTCAGATATAAAAGATGGTGCTATAGTGTTAAATTTAGGTCGTGGTGGTATTGTAAATGAATTAGATATAAGTGATGCAATTAATTCAAATGCAGATATATATTATGGTACAGATGTTGTTACTAAAGAACCAATTGAAAAAAGTTCACC
>CBFDEF010000010.1:0-47969 GCA_965603755.1 uncultured Arcobacteraceae bacterium | reverse complement strand
TAGTTAATTATAAGAAAAAGTGATTATTTAGACCCATGAATTTTTCATTAAACCGTTTTTCTCTTGGTTTATCAAAATGTTCTAATTGCTTGATTGTTTTCAAAATAAACTCCAAAATATTAAATATAAAGAAGTTTAACGAAAATTATGAAGTTGGTTTAAAAATATTGCAGTTTGTTAACTATTACTATTAAAATATATAGTTCTTTGTTTATCTAGCTTTCCATATATTCTTTTAAAATAGTTTTTAATTCATCATCACTTAGTGAATCTTTATTTGTTTTTGAATATATTGATATTAGTACAATATCATCTTCTATTTGTTGATATATTATTATCCTAAATCCACCACTTTTACCTGTAGGTATAGAAGAATTTTGTACTCTTTTTTTATACAGATTATATCCTAGATACACACCAAATTCATTTTTGGATTCTATCTCATCAACTGCTTGTTTTAAATCTGATTTTAAAAGCTTAAACTTTTTTGATAGCTTTGTAGCCTCTTTTAAAAAGTTATCACTATATTTAATCATCAAGCTCATCCCACAACCTACTTATTGGTTGTGTTTTATTAGTTTGGACATCATCTAAACCTTTAGTAATTGAGTTTAAAATCTTTTGACTCTCAACTAATTTTAATGCTTCTTGCATAGTTTCATACTCATCTTTTGATACAAGTACAGCTTCTACTTTATTATTTTTTAGTATTGCTAGCTTTTCTACTGTACTATCTTTTATCTGTGCAAGATATGAGCCAAACTTTTTAGCAAATTCTGATGATGGGATAAGTTCATTTGTTGCATATGCTACCATTTTATATTCCTTAATACTTTCCGTAATACTTTGTGCAATATTATATCATAATAGTTTTTAGTTTGTTATGTTTTATGATTTTAAATAAAAAAAGCTACTACCACTTCCACTAAAGAAGCTATCAGAAGGTAAGTTATAGTTTTGTGGTGTTAGTTCATTGTAAATTTCTAGTGCTGGTGCATATAGGTCATTTGCAGATTTTATATCCAAAGAGGCAAGTATATCTGTACTTTTCATATTTAACAGTTTTGTAGCTTCACTGGCAGAAACTTCACTATAAAACTTATCTCTAAATGTTGTAAAAATAGCTCCAGTGTTGCACTGCACTTTTGGTGTATAAGTTTGTATATCTAGAACTTCTTCATCAAACTTCTCTACAATCTCCCCTATTCCTCTTACATTTGCACTATCATATTCATATATGAAAAATGGTACATCTGCTCCAATAGTAGCACCTATTTTAGATAACTCATCTTTTGAAAGTTGAAGATTACAAGCCTCATTTATCATAATCATAAAAGTAGCACAGTTAGAACTTCCACCACCAAGTCCTGCAAACTCTGGTATAGTTTTATCTACTATTACTTTGATATTCTTAAATAGTTCTTGAACATTACTTGAAACTTCACATAATTTTAAGTATGCTTTATAAATAGTATTTGATTTTGTTTCACAACCAAAATCACCCTCTAAAGTAAATTCTTGAAAATTACCTTTTTCAAAAGTGATAATATCATATAGGTTTTTTACACGAACAAATCTTGAAACTAGTTCATGATAGTTGTCTCGTTTTCCAGCTATTTTTAAAAATATATTTACTTTCGCATAAGATTTCATTTTGTATTGAGTGTTAGACATTTAATAAAACCTTATTTAAAACATATTTAGCAAGCATATCTTTTATCTCAATAATTGCAAAAAAAGTATCAAAAGCTATAAGGTATTCGCCATCATCTTTTGTTTCAAAATAATTAATATCAAGCTTTTTCCCTAAATCAAACCACTCTTTTGTACCAGTATATTTGTTTGTTGGTAAGTCTATATATTCTAAAGGATTTAACTCTATTTCATCCTCAAAGAAAAACTCACCCTCATTTAATCTTTTTAGATAAGAAAGAGTCCCAATAGCACCTAATCTTTCCAGTAATATTTGAGCCATACTTCTTATATAGCTTCCTTCACTTACTGTAATATCAAAAGATATAAAAGGATGGTTGTAGTTTATAAACTTTACATCATAAACTTGCGAAGTGACTCTTTTCATCTCAAAGTCTTCACCAGCTCGTGCCAAATCATAAGCTCTTTTACCATCAATCTTTTTTGCACTATATTTAGGAGGTAGATAATCTAAAGAACCCACAAGCCCATTCAACTCTCTTTTTATATCCTCTTCATTTAGCTCTTTGTTTTTAGGCTGATGCTCAATATTTTCAATATCTAAAGAGTTACTAAGTACATCAAGCCAAATAGTAGTTCTATAAGTTTTTGGAGTTTTTTTCAAGAATCTAAAAAGCTTAGGATATTGACCAAAAGCAACGATCAAACATCCACAAGCAAAGGGATCAAGAGTACCAGAAAATCCAGCTTTTTTATTTTTGTGTTTCCATTTTATTCTTTTTAAGTAAGAGTTTGAGCTTACAAATACAGGTTTGTTTACAACTATTAGTTTATTCAATTATAAAACCTATCTATACTTTTTCAACAAATGAAGATAAAATATCTCTTTTATTTCCACCAAAATTAATATTTAGTTTTAAATCTCTTCCAGCTTTTTGAACACTTACTACTCTACCCATACCAAATATTTTATGTTTTACTAAATCATCTTTTTTAAATGCTTTATTTTTTTCAATAGTTAAACTACCTTTAATAAGATCAGATTCAGTTAAAAATCTACTTTTTACAAGCTGTGTTCTTCTACCTTTATAAAATCTACTATGAACATAACTAAGTGTTAACTCATCTTTTGCTCGTGTAATTGCAACATATCCAAGTCGTCTCTCCTCTTCTATATCACATCCATCTCCAACTATTGGGAAAAAGCCCTCTTCCATACCAACAATAAATAGGTGTTTAAACTCTAAACCTTTACTAGCATGGATACTCATTAACGATATATACTGCTCATCAATTTGATCTGCTGCACTTTCAAGTGAAATATCATTTAAAAAATCTTCTAACTTTAAATCTATATTTTGCATAAAAAAATCTCGTAAATATCCATAAAACTCATCAATATTTGCTAACCTATCTTCAGCATCAACTACTTTTGAATATGTTGTTTTAAAATCAAATGTTTCCTCAAACATATCTATAAATCTAAGTTTAGCAGTAGATAACACCTCTTGTAAATCTTCAATTGAGGCTACAAATACTTTTAATGTTCTTGCATTTTTCTTACCAACAATTAAAGCTAAATCCTCAGGAGTGTACTCATAAATTATATTAAAAATTGTTTTTGCTTTTGCAAAAGATTCTGCTTCAAGTTTATCTATTGTAGTTTTACCTATACCTCTTTTTGGTTTATTTATAATCCTTTTTATAGAAAAATTATCATTTGAATTTGTAATAACTCTAAAATAAGCTATAAGATCTTTTATCTCAGCTCTTTCATAAAACTTAACACCACCCACAAGTTTGTAACTAATAGCAGCTTTATTTAAGCCCTCTTCTAAAGCACGACTAAGAGCATTTACTCTAAATAAAACAGCAATATCTCTTAACTCTTCACCATCTTCGACAAGCTTTCTTATATCATCTACGATTTTTCTTGTCTCTTCATTTTCATCTTGTGATTCATATACTTTTAAAGAGTTACCCTTACCTTTTGTACCAACAAGCTTTTTACCTAATCTATCACGATTATGTTCAATTAAAGCATTTGCATGAAAAAGTATCTTATCTGTTGAACGATAATTTGATTCTAGTTTTACAGTTAAAGTATCTTCAAATTCATCCCCAAATGTTAAAATATTTTTAATTGTAGCACCTCTCCATCCGTAAATAGACTGGTCATCATCTCCAACAACACAAATGTTGCTATGTTCACTACAAAGTTTTTTTAGTAGTTTATATTGTAATTCGTTTGTATCTTGATACTCATCAACCATAATATACTGGTATCTTTTACTTGTTTCTTTAGCCAACTCTTTATTAGAGTCTAAAATTTTATATGTTAAAAGTAATAGATCATCAAAATCTACAAGATTGTTTTGTTCAATATATTTCTCATATTTTTCATAAACATTTGCAATTTGGGTATAATATTTATCTTGGGCTGTTAGTTTTGCCTCTTCAATTGATATGATTGAATTCTTATATTTTGATATCTCATTTGCTAGAACTGAAGTTGTTATCTCTTTATCAATAGTTTTTAATATCTTTTTTTTATCATCAGTATCAATAATAACAAAATTATTTTTTCTCCCAAGTTGTTCAATATTAAATTTTAAAAATAAAAGTCCAAATTTATGAAATGTACATAATAATGGAGGATATGCAACATTTTCAATTAAAGAAAATGCCCTATGCTTCATCTCTGTTGCAGCTTTATTTGTAAATGTTAATGTTAATATTGAAGCTGGATCAATACCTATAGATATTAAATACGCCAATCTTGTTGTAATAGTTTTAGTCTTTCCACTTCCAGCACCCGCTAGTATTAGCATTGGTCCATCTATGTGTTGAGCAGCTTCTTTCTGAGATTCATTGAGTGTTGATAACATATTACCTCTTTCTTACAATATATAATATTATACCATAAAAAATTTAATATGATTAATGTACAAATATTGTTATTAGTTTTGCTAATAATTAATCTTTTTTTATATAAATTTACGTTATCATTGTTATTATAAAAACTTAAAAGGTTGATTTATGTTATCAGATTTTACAAAATTAAATACATTTCTAGTAGTTGTTAAGGAAAAATCATTTTCAAAAGCATCTGCAAAGTTAGGTATTTCACAACCAGCTGTTACTCAACAAATGCGATTTTTAGAGGATTACCTAGGTTCTAGTATAGTCGATAGAAAGAAAAATGGGATAAGACTAACTAAAGAGGGTGAAAAACTACATCAAATTGCTCAGAAAATAGAAAAAGTTATATTAAGTAGTGAAAAAGAGTTATTAAAAATAATAAATAAAGATATCACTTTTATTTTTGGTGCATCTAGTGCTATTGGTAATTATATTTTACCAACTTTTTTAAATGATATTAAAGAGAAAATTGATAATGATGTGAGCGTTAGTATCTCATCTAGTGCAGAAGCAATTGAAGAGTTAAAAGATAAAAAAGTTGATATGGCTTTAATAGAGTCTCCAATTTTTGAAGATGGTATTATTTATAGAGAATGGATTGAGGATGAGATAGTTATATTCTCAAATCAAAAACTACCAAGACGAGTTAAAAGTGAAGATCTTATGTCATACAAATGGGTTTGTAGAGATGTAAACAGTCATACTAGAAGAGTTTTTAAAGAGGCACTTGAAGCTACTAACATGGGTGAATGTGATGGATTTAATATTGTTAGTGAGGCTTCATCTCCTACTGCAATTGTTCAAACTATATTACATAGTTCTAAAACTGATACACCAACTGTATCAATCGTATCAGAACATGCTATTGAAGATTTTGTAAAAGCTGGTGTTTTATTTGAGACTAGATTACCAAATGTTAAAATGAAAAGAAAGTTATATATTGGGTATCTTAAAGAGAGAAAACATGATCCATTTATTGATAATGTTATTAGTTACCTTATGTCTGTTAAAAACTAATAAGTACAACTAAAATAAAAAGGGGGATTAGTTAAAACTAATCCCCCTTTTTTATTGCTTTTTTTACGATTTTTATCTAGCATATCCAATAGAACGCATCTCTCGAATAACACTTACTCTTATCTCACCTGGATATTGAACTTTATCCTCAATCTCTTTTGCAATCTCTGTTGACATTAAAACAGATTCATCATCATTTACAAGTTTTGCATTTACTATGACTCTAAGCTCTCGTCCTGCATTAATAGCATAAGCACTTAATACACCTTTTTGTGAAGTAGCTATTGATTCTATCTCTTCCACCCGCTTTAGAAAACTCTCTAGTACTTCTCTTCTAGCCCCTGGTCTTGCTGCACTTAAAGCGTCAGCCGCACAAACTGCAGCTGATTCTATACTGTCGGCTTCTTCATTACCATGATGGGCATATATTGCATTTATAACCTCTTCTGGCTCACCTAACTTTTTACAAAGATCAGCGCCTATATCTACATGGCTGCCCGGCATATCATGAGTTAGTGCTTTTCCAATATCATGCATCAACCCTGCTCTTCTTGCTAAAATAGTATCACCACCAAGTTGAGAAGCAATAAGCCCAGCTAAGTTTGCAACTTCAAGTGTATGTGCTAATGCATTTTGACCATAACTAGCTCTGTATCTAAGTTTTCCAACTAGATGAACCAACTCTTTATGCATATTTTTTATACCCAAAGAAGCAATAGTTTCCTCACCCTCTTTATCTATATTATTATCAAATTCATTTTTAACTCTATTATAAACCTCTTCGATTTTTGCAGGATGAATTCTACCATCACTTAGTAACTCTTCAATGGTTCTTGTAGATATTGCACGTCTATAAAGATTGAAACTACTAACTGTAATTGTATTTGGAATATCTCCAATTATTATATCAACTCCCAAGCAAAACTCTAGAGCTTTTATATTTCTACCCTCTTTACCAATAATTTTACCTTTTGCTTCTTCATCAGGTAAAGGTATATGATTTATAAGTCTCTCTGCTGCAAATTCACCAGCATATCTAGTAACAGCATGTGATAAGATATTATTAATCTCTTTTACAGACTCTTGTTTTGCTAACTTATACTCTTTTCTAAAAAGTGATGCGATTTCTGCTCTATGATCATCTTTTAATTGTTCTAAAAGTAAATCTTTTGCTTCTAATGCAGTTAATCCACTTGCATTTTCTAAAATTTTTCCTGCTTGTTTTGTTTTAGTTTCATAATCATTTTTTTGTGCTTTTAAACCATTTTTTAATGATACTGCTTCAACCTTTGCATTTTCTATTATCTCATTATCTTTTTCTATTTTTGTTAATTTTGTTTCAACTAACTCATTTAATTCTTTCTCTTTATGCTCTAACTCTCTTCTGGTATTTTTAAACTCTCTATCGTAATCTTTTTTTGCTTTTATTCGTGAATCTTTTAATAAAGATTGTGCTTCATGCTCAATCACCTTTGCTTTTGCAATAGCTTGTTCTGTATATAGTTCAAACTTTGCACTGTTAATTTTATTTGCTATAATAAAACTAATTACAGCTGTTACAACAGCAACAGCAATTAGTATAATAATTTCCATCTCATAAACCTTTTTATATTGTTATTATATAATCAGCTCGTATATCATGTGAATTAGTAACAATCTCTTTTGTTTGACAAAGTGTTAATTGAGTAAAAATTGTAATTGGTTTGTATTTTAATGTATCAAAAAATCTATCATACATACCAGCACCAAAACCAACTCTCCTATAGGTACTATCAATACCAACAATAGGTACTACAATTAAATCTAAATTTATATTATTATTTCTAAAAGGTGAATAATTTGGCTCTTTTATATTAAACTTTTTCTTTTGTAACGGTAACCTATATTTAACAGGAACAAACGATTCCCCTTTCATATAAGGGACATAAACTTCAATATTTTTTTGCTTTCTTAACTCATTTATAATCGGTCTTACATCAACCTCCATTTTTAAAGGGATGTAAAGTAAAATTTTTTTAGGTTTGTGTATTTTAATAATATTTATAATTTTAGAACAAATAGTTCTATCTCTTTTAATCTTTGTTTTTTTACTAAAAAATTGTAACTTACTTAAACATAACTTTCTAAAGTTATCTTTGTTTATCTTTGACATTACTTAAGCCTTATTAGGATAAAATCCAATTTATATATTAACACAAGGAACTAAAAATGAAGATTAAAAATATTACAATTTTATCTATTTTAACAATTGCACTTTTAACAGGATGTGATAGCAAAGAGAGTATCGATGAAAATTTAATGGCTAAAAAAACTGAAGCAAAAACAGTTCAAAAACAACAAGTACCAACATTTAATTTAACAACATCAACAGGTAAATCAATAAAAATAGTAGCCCAACAAGATGGGTGGAAATTCAATGGATTAGAAGGAAAAGTTGTTTTACTTGACTTTTTTGGAACATGGTGTCCACCTTGTAAGGCAGAGATACCACACCTAAATAATATTAGAGAGAAACTTAAAAATGATTTTGAAATTTTAGGTATAGATATTGGTCCAAGAGGTGGTGGTGTAAATTCACCAGAACATATTGCTGAATTTATTAAAGAGTTTAGTATCAAATACCCTATAACAGTAGCAGCAGATAACGGAAAATTATTTGGTGCAGTTAGTGAACTAAATCCTCAAGGTTCTATCCCTTTTATGGTTTTATTTAACAAAAAAGGTGAATATTTAAGACACTATATTGGTATGAAACCTGAAGAGATGTTATTTAGTGATATTAAAAAAGCTATTGAGATGAAATAATGTTCGGTATTTTCAAACGGAAATCCAAAGAGGTAGCAAAAGAGGAGATTGTTCAAGAGCTTGTAGAACCCAAAATAGAGCAACAAGCTCTTGAAGAAGTTATTGAGAAAAAAGAGATTGTTGAAGAAAAAACAACTCCTAAAAATAATTCTAATGAAGAGTTAATTCAAAAAGAAGAGATAAAAGAAACAATAGAAGAGATTACAGAAGAATCTCTTGTTGAGAAAAAAAGTTTTTTTGCAAGAGCTTTAGAAAAAACAGTAAGTAACTTCAAATCAATAGTTCCACAAAAGAAAGAGAAAATAGAGTTTGATATAATTGAAGAACTTTTAATTGAAGCTGATATGGAGTATGAGATAGTTGAAAAAGCTATGGATGGTTTACCTGAACTTATCACAAGAGCACAACTTAGACATAGACTAGTATCTTTATTTGAGCATGCTCCTATTATTGATGATTCAAATATACCTACACCTTTTATAGAACTAATTATTGGTGTAAATGGTGCAGGGAAAACAACAACAATTGCAAAACTAGCTAATATGTATAAAAAATCAGGGAAAAGTGTTGTACTAGGTGCTGGAGATACATTTAGAGCAGCAGCTATTGAGCAACTTAGTACTTGGGCAGATAAACTAGATGTTCCAATTATTAAAACAAAACAAGGTCATGATCCAAGTGCTGTTGCATATGATACTATATCTTCAGCGGTTGCAAAAAACTTTGACCACGCTATAATTGACACAGCAGGTAGACTTCAAACACAAGTGAACCTTGCAAATGAATTAAAGAAAATTGTAAAAGTTTGCGACAAAGCACACAATGGTGCCCCACATCAAAAGATTATGATTTTAGACGGTACGCAAGGAAACACTGCAATTGCACAAGCAAGAGCATTCAATGAGATGATAAATATCGATGGTATAATTGTAACTAAGCTAGATGGAACTGCTAAAGGTGGTGCACTGTTCTCAATCTCAAATCAACTTGAGCTTCCAATATTTTATATTGGTATTGGTGAAAAAGCTGATGATTTAATTCCATTTTCACCTGATGAATTTGTTGATAGTTTACTTGATGGGATATATTCATAATGGAAAAAAAATTAGAAGAGTGTAGAAACTGTAAAAGTGAAATTCCTGAAAAAATAAGAAGATGTCAATACTGCGGGATATTAAATCCCACAGTTAAAGTACCAGAAATACTTAAAACTATTGCAGTGATAGTTATAATTATGTCTATATATACTATATTTTTTCAATAACTTTCATTAAAAAATTTGCAGAGTTTTTAGCACTTGTTTCTAAGAACTCTTCAAAGTTAAATCCTGCATCCATATCAGCAGTATCACTAATAGCTCTTAAGATTAAACATGGAACTTTTAAAGCATCACATACAACAGCCACAGAAGCACCTTCCATCTCTAATGCATCTGCATTAAATGTATTTGCAATAAAATCTTTTCTTTTTTCATCACATACAAACTGATCTCCAGTAGCAATGATACCTTCAATAATTTTTATATTATTTTCTTGTGCTACTTCTAAAGCAATATTTTTTAGCTTTTCATCTGTATTAACATAAACAGCTCCACCTGGTACATATCCATGTGGATGACCAAATGCAGTAATATCTAAATCATGTTGAGAAAGTTTGTTAGCAACAATTAAATCACCAATTTTAAGTTCAGGATTAACTCCACCAGCAACTCCAGAAAAAAGTAAAGTATCACAACCAAATTTTTCAATCATTGTTGTAGCTGTCAAAGTAGAAAATACTTTTCCTATTTTACTATATGCAATTACAACATCTAGATTGTTATATTTTGCTTCATAATATATATTGTTAGCGTATTCATTCTTTTGAACATCTGTAAAATGCGATAAAAGAGGAGTAATCTCCTCTTCCATTGCACCCATTATTGCTAGTTTAGTCATTTAATAGTCCTAAAGTTGCTTCTAAAGATGCCATATCAGAAACATTAGCAGTTGGTGTACTTTTATCAATCTTTCTATTAAGACCTTTAAGAACAGCACCATTTCCAAACTCAATAAACATATCAACATCACCAGATTTAGCAACAATAGAATGCTTATACTTAACAGGTGAGATTAATTGTTTACCAAGTAAATCTACAGCATCTGCTTTTGTATTATAAGCATCAGCAGTTACATTTGAAATAACAGATGTTTCAAAATTTTCTGTTACAAAATCTTCTAAAAATGGTTGAAGTTTATCAACTGCACTATTTAAAAGTTCACAATGACTTGCAACACTCATATCAAGAACAATAGCTCTTTTTGCTCCAGCTTCTTTATAAGCATCTGCTAAAGATTCTAAATCTGCTTTAATACCAGCTACTACAATTTGCCCATCCATATTATAATTAGCAGCCCAAATCTTTTTGCCAGCTTCTCTTTGAGATGCAGTTAACTCTTCAACTTTAGCATCATCAAGTCCAACTAGTGCCATCATACCAGCACCTGCTCCAGCACATGCTTCATTCATAAATAGACCTCTTTTATGAACTAACTCTACTGCATCAAGGTAATCAATAGCCCCAGAAGCCACAAGTGCAGAGAACTCACCTAAAGAGTGTCCTAAAACAAATTGAGGTTTAATATCACATTTTGATTTAAAAACTTCAAGAGCGATACAACTAACAAGTAAAATAGCTGGCTGTGTATATTCAGTTTTACCTAAATTTTCATTTTCACTAAACAATAACTCTTCAAAATCAAACCCTACTCTTGTACTTGCGTTTTTAATCATCTCTTTTGCAATATCACTATTATCAAAAAAATCTTTTCCCATACCAATAGATTGACTACCTTGTCCTGGGAATATAAATGCTATTTTTTTCATGTTTTATCCTTTTTTATATTATAAACTAAAAACTCCTATTTCAAAAGAAATAGGAGTTTTTATAAATCAGTTATCATAATGATTAGCTGTTTTTACAACCTTCACCATCGTGTCCACCACAACATTCATGTTCTTCATCGTGTTTTTCACCTTCACAACATTCTACTTTTGCTTCTGCATGATCGTCTGAACCACATGATCCACCACCACAACATCCACCAGCAGCTGCTAATCCACCAACAACACCAGTTTCTAACTCTTCAGCAGTTGCATCTCTTACTTCTAAAACTGAAACAGTAAACATTAAACTTTTACCAGCCATTGGGTGGTTATAATCAATAGTTACTTCTTCTTCAGTCATAGATTTAACAATAACTTGTACAGTTTCACCTTGCTCACCTGTACCATATAGTGTCATACCTTCAACTAAATCTACACCAGCAAATTGCTCTTTTGGTAAAGTTTGAAGAGCTTCTTCATTATACTCACCATATGCTTCTTCTGGTTTTACCATAACATTTGCATTTTCACCAGCAGATAATTTAACTAATTCATTCTCTAAACCAGGGATAATTTGACCTTGACCACTAATAAAATCTAAAGGCTTTCCACCTACATTTGTATCTAATTCTTCGTTTGTTTTTGCATCGTTTAATGTATACTCTATTGATATAACTTTATTTGACATAATTTTCCTTTTAATTTTAATATATAATTATTTAATTTTTTTAGAAGCTTCTTTTGCTTCAGGAGTATCTGGGTATATCTCTACAAGTGTTGTATAAAAATTTTCTGCATTTACACTATCACCAATTTTATCAAAAGATATTGCACTATGTAGCAATAGTTTTGGTAAATAACTAGCTTTATCATATAACATCATACTTGTTTTAAAATAGTGCAATGCATCTTTATATTTTTTTCTATAATAACGAATTTCACCCATATAATAGTTACACTCAGCTGGCTTATATTCATTTTGTATTAAGTACTCTAAAATTGGCAAAGCTTTTGTAAAATAATCTTTTTTAAATAAATATCTTACATCTTTCATAAGCAGTTTTTTAGATCTAGATTTATCAAAAGCACTGTTTTTAGACTTTTTTTGTACTGATTTTGAACTTGCTTGCTTATCTAATAATTTAAGAAGCTTATTAAATTCTTCTTTTGTAACATAGTTTTTATTTACCTTATTTACTAATAATACTATTTTATCAAAAGATGTTTTAAGTCTGTTAATATTTTCAATATTTTCATTGACACTACCTTTTAATGTAGTAATATCATTTGTAAATTGTTCAAGTGTTTTTTGATAGTTTTCTTGTGATGATTTATTTAGTTTAGAATCATTATCAGCTTTTTGAATCTGTTTATTTAGATTTAAATAAACTTTATTTAACTTTTGGCTATCACCTTCAAGCAAAGACTCTAACGCGCCAATTCTTTCAGTGATATCATTAATAGCTACATCAACTTTTTTTATTTTATTCTCATTTTTTACAACAGAATTCTTTGTCTTAACAATAACCTTTTCAGCTTTTGTTAATCCATAAGGAGCAGGTGATTCTAAATCACCAGCTCCAAACATAGATGTTTCAGCAGAATTAGCTGCACAAACTAACAATGGTATAGATAAAAATAATTTAATCAACTAATAAACCAAAATTATGGAAGTAATCTGTAGTCAACTCTTCTATTCAATTTCCAACAGTCAACATTTTTCTCTGTACATACAGGATTGCTTTCACCAAAACTAACTAACATAATTCTATTAGCATTAACACCATCAGCAATAAGTGCATCTTTTGTTGCTTTTGCTCTTTTTAATCCAAGTGCATAATTGTACTCATCAGTTCCCCACTCATCACAATTACCTTCAAGTTTAATCTTAAGACTATCGTATGAATTAGTTACAGTAGAGATTGTATTTGCATTTGATGTAGCAACATCTCTCATTTCTGAAGTCAGATTGTATTTATCAAAGGCAAAATGGATAGAGTCTAAAGTTACTGTTTTTCCATTAATTTCACTCTCAACACTGTTTCTATCTTTTGATAAATTTTCAGAACCACTTTCCATGCTATTATCAGAACTTGACATAGAACTATCTACAGATTGCTCATCAGATCCTGAAATTCTGTCAACCTTATTGTCAACTTTAGCACTACCATTTGTAGTATCTGATGATGAACCTTCATATTCAACATCTTTAGAAGCACAACCTGCTAATAAACTAACTGCTAGTAAACCCAACAATACATTTTTATATGTTTTTCTCATCTATTTCCTTTTATAAGTAAATTTTATTCTATTTTACACTATTGATACTTAAATTTTTATAACTACCAGTCTATAGATTGTAACTTTCCAGTTTTTAATGCAAAAAGAAAGCTTTTATTGTAACTTACTCTTATGATTCCAAGATAACTATTTTTACTGTCATTTTTGATATATAATATCGATTGCCCATCTGAAGAAAACTTAGGAAATTGGTTTCTTCCATTAGTTGTCAACCTTCTTACATAATCACTATTTGTAGATATTAAATATAGATTAAAAGAATTAGCATTAAATTCATTATCTGATTCTCTACTTGAATAAACAATATAGTTAGCAAATGTTGTACATTGTGAATTATTTTTACCATGATATATTAATCGCTCAACACCCTTTTCTCCAATTTTTTTTGCAAAAATATTAGGATATTTTAATCTATCAGATACAAAAACAATTTTTTTATCATCTTCAACAAAATTACCACCTACATCTATACCATCATATTTTGTAATTCTTGTTTTTAATTTAGATTTTACATCATAAACATATATATCAGGTTGTGAATTAGGTGCCATTGTTAATATTAGTTTATCTCCATTCTTACTTACATCTGAACATATAAGCATACCATCACTAGATAATAATTTTTCACTATTTTTAGTAAAAAGATTTTGCTTAATTAAAGTAGGTTGATCGTATCTATATGTTGTATAATAAAAATTCTCTTGTTTTTGGCTTGCCCATTTTGGGAATATATTTAAACCACCCTTAACTACAACTTTTTGATATGTTAAAGTATAGTCAGATACAACTATTTCACTTGTTTTTGCATTTAAATATCTTGAAAATATAACAAACTTATCCATCCATTTAATTGATGGTGCCTCTAAATAATCATTAACATCAATTGCGACTTTATGTGATAAAAATGGGTATCTTGTCTTATTTGATGTAGAATAGGATTTATTAAAAACTAAACTATTTGTATTTACATCATACAATTTAGCATTTAATACTAAACCATTTAGTTCTGTATTTTTAATCTGCATCAATAAGTATAAATCAACACCATTTTGTTTAAGTAGTTTATATTTAGGAGTAACATCATATTTATTCTCAACTATAACTTCACTATTATTAAAGTGACCACTTACTAGCAGATCTTTTACTACCAAATCAGAAATATTTTGTGTTATATTTGATTTGATATTTGTATCTGACGATATAACAACATTTATAGTGGGAAGCGTAGATTTTTGTTTAGTTATCTCCATTGTTGCATCAATTGCAAACAACGAACTAATTGATATAATAAATAATAGAATTAGTTTTTTTGACATTTTTACCCTTTTGATTGAAATAAAATTTCAATTCTTATTGATTTGTGTTTTGGACTTACTGGATACTCTTTTAAACTTTCACTATCTAAAAATTCTTGAAGTTGATTATCAAATCCTATATTATTTGAGTATTGTACAAATTGATAACTAAATATACCATTAGAAGATATTGATACAATAACCTTTGCATTTAAATCATCATAAAATACAGTTGGTTTCCACCTATTTGATAAAATTTGATAAATTTTAGAAAAATATGGATCGCTCTCATTTTTTGATTCTGTGGCAATATTTTTGTTTTGCTTAGTTATCTTAGTATCAATAAGCTTAGAAAGTTTAAGATTTTCTGTTTTTCTCTCTTTTTCAAATTTTGATTTAAATCTGCTAGATATTGTACTTTTTTTAATATTTGAAACTTTTCTTTTGGTAACTTTTTTAGCATTTGTTTTAACATTTGCAAAAAGTGATTTTAGGTTAGTTCTTTTTTTAACACTTGTAGATGTAGTTTTTTTAACAACTGTTTGTGCAGTTTTATTTTCTTTCTTATTCTCTTTAAATAAAACTTTTTCATCTTTTTCTTTTGGTTCATCTAAAATTATATCAAGCTGTAAAACTGTAGGTTTACTAATAGCATCAAATTTTTTTATATTTGAAGATTTTGAATAGAAAAATATTATAAATATAAATAAAAAATATAGAAAAAATGCTATTACAGCAGAAAGGATAAAGTTTTTATTATTATCCATCGGTAATCAAAGCTACCTTAAAAAATCCAGCCTCTTTTACTGTTTTTAAAATATATATTACATCCTCATATTTTAAATCTTTATCAGCTCTTATATGTACTGGTGTATCTCTATTCTTATCTTTTGCAAAAAGTATAAAGCTATCTGCAAAATTTAAAAACTTGTATTGTGATTTATTTATAATAATAAGTCGAGAATTATTTACTAAAATATTGATTTTTTTGTTTTGTTGAATTTTTTTTGACTTACTACCTTTAGGTAGATTGATATTTTCTTCATACTCTAAAACAGGTGCAGTTACCATTAATATAGCAAGTAATACAAGCATTACATCAACTAATGGAGTAATATTTAAATCAGGCTTTTGATTAAAATCATACATGCTATTAATTCCTAGCTAGTATGATATCTATTTGAGACTTTATATATGTATTAAATTCGTATATTTTTCGAGTAGTAATTTGATGAAAAGTATATGCAAAAATTGCTACAAAAATACCCGCAGCAGTTGCGACCAAAGCTTCACTTATTGCAGGTGCAATAACAGAAAAACTAACTTTACTAACAGTAGAAAACTTTGCAAATGATTCTAAAATACCTATAACAGTACCAAATAATCCAATAAATGGTGCAGTTGAAGAGATTATTGATAACCAAGAAATACCACTACTAGCCTCTCTTATCAATGATATTTCACAAACATTTAAAAACTCTTTTGATATTGGTGTTTTTCCTATACAATGTCCAATTTTTGAAAGTGGATTTATCATTGCATCACGAGCAACTATA
Source organism: uncultured Arcobacteraceae bacterium (assembly GCA_965603755.1). Taxonomy (GTDB): domain Bacteria; phylum Campylobacterota; class Campylobacteria; order Campylobacterales; family Arcobacteraceae; genus JAIOSF01. The sequence continues at coordinate 31,555 of CBFDEF010000010.1, read as the reverse complement.
GAATTAAGTTCCTCTTTTTCAACAGAAATACTAGTTGACAATTCAATATATTTATAGATGAAAATCCAAAATGTTAGTATAAAATAGATAGATAATACCATCAATACCCCTAAGGATATAACAGTACTACCTTCTAAATAATTTAATAATGTATCAAACATATATTAATTATGCAAATGAATTAATTTTTGCTTCAACAGCAGCCATAGAAACATTTGAATCTTTAACAGAATTTACTAGTTTTTTTGCTTCTTCTAACTTAGCAGAAATATCAGAACTAGAATCAGTTGATAAAGAAACCGCACCATCTACTAATATATCAACAGCCTTTTCAGAAACTTTTACATGTCCCCAATTTATAGCAATTATCTCTTTAGTAGCATCTTTCTTTTCTATCTCAATTACACCAACAGTTAATGCAGAAACTAAAGAAGCATGATTTGGTAAAACACCAAATTCACCCTCTTTTCCAGGTAATGTTACTGTTTTAACATCACCTGAAAAAATCTCTCCATTAGGTGTAACAATTGATAATTTAATTGTATCCATATTTATTTACCTTTAAAGCGATTAAGCTTTCATACCTTCAGCTTTTGCAATAGCTTCGTCTATTCCACCAACCATGTAAAATGAATTTTCTGGCATATGGTCAAAAGAACCATCTAAAATACCTTTAAACCCTTTAATAGTATCTGCTAGTTCAACATATTTACCAGGAGAACCTGTAAATACTTCAGCAACAAAGAATGGTTGAGATAGGAATTTTTCAATTTTTCTTGCTCTATCAACAACTAATTTATCAGCTTCACTTAACTCATCCATACCAAGAATAGCAATAATATCTTGAAGATCTTTATACTTTTGTAATAAAGATTGAACACCTCTAGCTGTGTTATAATGATCATCACCTAAAACATCTGCACTTAAAATTCTAGAAGTAGAATCAAGAGGATCAACCGCTGGGTAGATACCTTTTTCTGCAATCTTTCTATTAAGTACTGTTGTTGCATCTAAATGAGCAAAAACAGAAGCAGGAGCTGGATCTGTTAAGTCATCCGCAGGAACATAAACAGCTTGAACTGAAGTAATAGAACCTTTTTTAGTTGTTGTAATTCTCTCTTGTAAAGCACCCATCTCTCTAGCTAGTGTTGGTTGGTAACCAACTGCTGAAGGGATTCTTCCAAGAAGAGCTGACATTTCAGAACCTGACTGTGCAAATCTAAAAATATTATCAACAAACATAAGTACATCAAGACCAGCTTCATCTCTGAAGTATTCAGCCATAGTAAGACCTGTAAGTGCAATTCTATTTCTAGCACCTGGAGGCTCACTCATTTGACCATAACATAATGCAACTTTATCAAGTACATTTGAATCTTTCATTTCGAAATAAAGGTCATTTCCTTCTCTTGTTCTTTCACCAACACCAGCAAATACAGAGTAACCATCATGTTTAAATGCAACATTATGAATAAGCTCCATAATAATAACTGTTTTACCAACACCAGCACCACCAAATAGTCCAACTTTACCACCCTTAGAATAAGGAGCAAGTAAATCAACTACTTTAATACCAGTTTCAAACATCTCTGTTGAAGTTGATTGCTCTTCAAAAGAAGGAGCTTCTCTATGAATTGACATAGTTGGAGTACCTTCAGGTACAGGAGCACCATCATCAACAGGTTCACCAATAACATTAAAGATTCTACCAAGTACATTTTCACCAACTGGTACCATAATTGGTGCTCCAGTAGCAATACACTTTGCACCTCTTTTTAAACCTTCAGTCATATCCATAGCAATAGTTCTAACTCTGCCATCTCCAATATGAGCTGCTACTTCTAATACTAATCTCTCTTTAGTACCAGGTACTTCAATCGCATCATTGATTGCAGGTAGATAGCCATCGAATTCAACATCGACAACTGGACCCATAATCTGAATAATTTTACCTTCCATATATCCTCTTCCTTTCTATTACTTCATTGATTCAACACCAGAAATAATCTCAATTAATTCTGTTGTAATCGCTGCTTGTCTTGCTTTATTAAATTCAACTGTTAAGTCGTTTACTCTCTCTTTTGCATTATTAGTTGCATTGTCCATTGCTTGCATTCTAGCACTATGCTCTGCTGCAAGTGAATCAATTAAAGAATAATACATATTAAAGTCAACATACTTAGCTGTTAAATCATTTAAAATTTCTTCATCATCATCTGGTTCAATATCTAACATAGATATTTCATGTTCAACTGAAACACTATCTAAAGATACAGGTAATAAATCTTTTGTTCTTAACTCTTGAGTAAGCATATTAAGAAAACCATTATAAACCAAAATAACTTTGTCTGTAGTACCATTGTTAAAATCTTCATAAGCACTGCTAATAAAATCAGCTGCTTTTTCATACGTTGGTGCTGAAGTTAATCCAACAATACTATCATGTAAATCTACACCTTGAAAATTAAAATAATCAATACCTTTTCTTCCTGCAGCTCTTAATCTTACAGTTGTACCCTTTTCAGAATACTCCTTGATAAGATTTCTAATCTTTTTGATTGTTTGCATATTGAAACCACCACAAAGACCTTTATCTGCTGTTACAAAAACAATATCAACTGTTTTTGGATTTTCATTTGGAACAAAAGCACGATTAATATTTTCATCATCTTGAACTCTACTAACTCTTGTAGCAATTTCAGATAAAATATCATTAATTTTTAAAGCATAACTTTTCGCTTGTTCTGACAATTGCTGTGTTCTTCTTAACTTTGCAGAAGAAACAAGCTTCATAGCTTTTGTTGTCTTCTGTGTATTCTTAACACTTTTTATTTGTCTTGATATATCTTTTAAGTTAGCCATAATTTAGTCCCTATTGTGCTTTAAATATAGTTTTAAACTCATTTATAGCAGTTTCAAGAACCTCTTTAATATCATCATCAACTTTTTTCTTAGCTGCAAGATCTGTTATTAAACCAGAGTACTTAGATTCAACAAACTCGTGAAACTCTTTCTCAAATTTAACTATATCAGATGGATCAATATCATCAAGGAAACCATTTACACCAGCATATAAAATAGTAACTTGTTTTTCAATAACTAATGGCTTATTAACACCTTGTTTTAAAAGCTCAACCATTCGTTGACCTCTTTCTAACTGTGCTCTTGTTGAAGCATCTAAATCAGAAGCAAATTGTGCAAAAGCTTCAAGCTCTCTATATTGAGCAAGATCTAGCTTAAGTGTACCAGCAACTTGTTTAGTAGCTTTAATTTGTGCAGCTCCACCAACTCTTGATACAGATAAACCTACATTAATAGCTGGTCTAATACCCGAGTTAAATAGATCAGTTTCTAAGAATATTTGCCCATCTGTAATAGAAATTACATTTGTTGGAATATAAGCAGCAACATCACCAGCTTGTGTTTCAATAATAGGTAAAGCAGTAAGTGAACCACCACCTAATTCATCATTAACTTTTGCAGCTCTCTCTAATAATCTTGAGTGAAGATAAAAAACATCACCTGGATATGCTTCTCTACCTGGAGGTCTTCTTAATAATAATGACATCTCTCTATATGCAACAGCATGTTTAGATAAATCATCATATACAATTAAACAATGTTGACCATTATCTCTGAAGTACTCACCCATAGCAACACCAGCATAAGGTGCTAAGAATTGTAGAGCAGAAGATTCTGATGCATTAGCAGTTACAATAGTTGTATACTCCATTGCTCCAGAAGCTTCTAAAGCACCAACAACATTAGCAACTGTAGATGCCTTTTGACCAATTGCAACATATATACATTTTACATCTTGACCTTTTTGGTTAATAATAGCATCAATAGCAACTGTAGTTTTACCAGTTTGTCTATCACCAATAATAAGCTCTCTTTGACCTCTACCAATTGGTACAAGTGCATCAATAGCTTTAATACCAGTTTGTAATGGCTCATGAACAGATTTTCTAGCCATGATTCCTGGTGCTTTATCTTCTAATAATCTTTTTTCAGTAGTTTCAATAACACCCTTACCATCAACTGGTTCTCCAAGTGCATTTACAACTCTACCTAATGTGTTTGGTCCAACTGGAATCTCTAAAAGTTCACCAAGTCTTTTACAACTTGTTCCTTCTCTTAGTCCTTCACTAGAACCTAAAATAACAATACCAACTGCTGATTCTTCTAAGTTTGATGCAATACCTCTTGCACCGTTTTCAAACTCAACTATCTCACCAGCCATAACATTATTCAACCCATAAACTTTTGCAATACCATCTGCGAAAGAGATGATTTTACCTGTTTCATTGATATCTACATTTAATTCAAAATTTTCAATTCTTTCTTTTATTATAGAACTGATTTCATCAGCTTGAATTTTTGTACTCATTCAATTTCTCCTTTATTTTTATAAATCAAGACTACGTTGTGGTCTCTAAACTGCTTTTAAAATATGATCTATCATTTGTGATTTTAATCTTTCTTTAGAAAGACCAATCTCAAAACCTAGACCATCAATATCTACTTTTATACCATCATAATCACATATATTTTGTGTAAGTGATAAACTTACATTAAATTTAGTTGCAAATTGAGAATTCAATTTTTCAACCTCTGATTCACTTAACTCTTCATTTGTGTGTATAACACCTGTGTAAGAATTATTTAAAACAGCTAATTCACTTTTTAATATACTAACTATAGAAGGAATAATATCTAATCGTTTTTTTTCACCTAATAATTTTACTAAATTTTTAATCGTGTTACTAGCATTATCAACAAATGATAAAATTAAATCAATTTTATTATCAACTGATACATCAGTTGAAGACATAATTAATAAAAATTTTTCGTCTGTATATGCAGGTAAAACAGTATTTAATTCTTTAAATATAGATGATAAGCCATTAGTGTCAACATCTGACATTAATGCTTTAACATATCTTTTTGCTACTAAATCAATCATCTAAGCAACCTTTTTAGAAATAATATTTGTAATCTCATTTTGAGATAATTCAATATTTTCATTACTTAATAATTGGTTAAGAACATTCTGAACCACTTCTTTTTTAACTTTTCTAGTTTCAAGTTCTGTTTTCTCATCAAAACTTTTTGATAGAAAAGCAATCTCTTGCTCTAAAGCAATCTCTACTTTTTTCTTTATTGCATTAACATCATTATTAGCAGAATCAACTAACTCATCAGCAACTTTTTTTGCATTTTCTATCTCAAGTTTTGCATCAGCAATTCTTTTTTCAGAAGCTTTTAATAGATCTTGAACCTTATCCAAGTCAGCTTGAATAGATTTTGTTCTATCTTCAAAAAAAGTTTTAACTTTATCAGCAAGTAGATAATAAATTATCGCTGCGAAAATAAAAAAGTTAACTGTTCTTTCTAATATATCAGTTTCTACATTTGCATCACTAGCAAATAAAGATAACGGCACAACTACAGATAGTGCAAATAAAATTTTCTTCATACTTTCACCACCTTATATTGAGCTAAGCTTAGCTTTTAAGCCTTCTTTAAATTGAGGCATCTGAGAAACTAGAGAGTTTTCTAATGCAACTTTTTCTTCACCTAAAGCAGCAACAAAAGAAGTATAATCTTCCTCTATTTTAGCTTTAACATCAGTAAGTTTAACATTAGCAACTTCACTAGCATCTAATCTAGCTTTTTCACGAATTGAAATAGCTTGTTTTTTTGCTTGAGCAATTATATTATTAGCTTCCTCAAGCATCCCATCTACATCTGCACCATTGTTTTTAGCATTTTCTATATCAGATTTAATCTGATTATCTCTATCATCCATGTGCTTAAATAAAGGCTTGTAAAGACAGCTATTCAGTCTAGCAAGCACTAATAAAAATACAATACCTGAACTAAGTAGCAATATTGGACTTATGTCTAACATTTATTTCTCCATACAATTTTTACAGTTTAGTTACACTAAAACTTGAGCAAATTGTACCAAAATTAACCTATAATTTTTATTAAAGAAGATTATAAGCTAGAGATTATTACTTTTCGAAATATTTATTAATATTTTCAATATCTTCTTGAGAATTTATTTTTATTTTGAAATAATTTTTATCAATTTTTACATCTAAATTATTTGTTTTTAATTTTTCTGTAATATTTTTTAGAGATTCGTAGTTAAATTCATTTTTCACACTATTATTTTTATTGACTTTTTTTATCTCATCTGTATCATTTTTTAGGTTCTTTACTAAAGTTTCTGTTTCTCTAACACTTAATTTTTGTCCAATTATAGAATCTACTACAATTTTTTGATTCTCTTCTGTCATACCAACTAAAAGCTTTGCATGTCCAAGTGTAATTTTGCCAATTCCAATCATTTTTTGTGTTAAATTACTTAATGTCAATAATCTTAATACATTTGATATACTACTTCTACTTTTAGAAACTAATTTTGCTAATTCTTCATGTGTAATATCATAATCATTTATTAATCCAGCATAAGAGTAAGCAACTTCAATAATATTTAAATCATCTCTTTGAATATTTTCAATTAAAGCTAACTCTCTTAATTTAGAATCATCAACATCTATAACTAATGCTTTAATTGTAGTTTTGCCTGCCATTTTAGTAGCTTTTAATCTGCGCTCACCAGCAATTAATAATAAGTTGTCACCATCTCTTGTTACAACTATTGGTTGAAGAAGTCCATTTACACTAATTGAATTACTTAATTCTTTTAACTTATCTTCATTAAATATTTTTCTTGGCTGATAAGGATTTGATTTGATTTTTTCAATATCTATCTCTAAAATATCGTTATTATGTGTATTATTACTCTCATATGCAGTTTCTATCTCGCCTAAAAGTTCACCAAGTCCTCTACCTAATGCCATAATTAACTCCCTTTATTTTAGTATTGATTTTGCTAAGTTTGTATATGCTTTAGTTCCACTTGACTTTGCATCATAAAGCATTATTGGCTTACCAAAACTTGGAGATTCTGCTAATTTAATATTTCTTGGAATTACTACATATGAGTCATCATTCAATTTAAAAAGTTTATTTTCAAAATGTTTTGCTAAATCAGCAAAAACCTGTTTTGATAAATTATTTTGACCACTATACATAGTTGGTAAAAAACCTTTAATTTCAAGCTGTCTATTTATTGTTTGTCTTATTAATTTTATTGTATTTAGCAACTGTGCTAAACCCTCTAATGCAAAAAATTCACATTGTATTGGTATAAGTACTGAATTTGCAGCACTTAAAGTGTTAATTGTTAATGGACCCAAAGCTGGAGGAGAATCTATTATTATAAATTCATAATCTTTTTTAACTTCATCTATTCTTCTTTTTAAAACTAATTCTCTATCTTTGGTATTTTTATAAAACTCTTTTTCTATACCAACTAAGCCTATATTTGATGGAGCTACATAAAGATTATCAATACTTTTTACATCTAAAATAATATCAGATAAATCTTTTGTACCTAACATTACATGATACAAGTTATATTCATATGAATCTCTGTGAAATCCAAGACTTGTAGTAGCATTAGATTGTGGATCTGCATCAATAAGCAAAACCTTCTTACCTTCAAGGGCAAGAGCGGCACTTAAATTAACAGCAGTAGTAGTCTTCCCTACTCCACCTTTTTGATTTGCGATAGTTATTACTTGAGTCATCTTAAACTAAATACCTTTTTATTATCTATAAATATTGAACCATCATCATTTAATATTGAATATTTCAATGATTTTTTTTGATTCTCGATGGTTGTTTCCATCTGCTTACTTTTTTCAAATTCTACCCTATACTTACTAAATATATGCTTCCATGATAATTTACTATTAATTGTATTGAAGTACAAATTCAACTCTTTATTTATATTTAATTCTATATCTAAATAACCAAAATCATCATTAACAAACTTTAAATTTAATCCTATTCCACAGTAGATAAGATCACCACTTAAGCTTGTTATTGTACCGCCGATTTTTTTATTATTTATATAAAAATCATTTGGCCATTTTAACCAAACTTTTGAGCCAAATGATTTTAATATATCTTTTAATATATAACTGAAATAGATTGAACTAGATTGTATTGGCAAATCCGATGGTAAAGTAGTTTTATGGATAACAAAAGATAAAAAAAGATTTCCTTTAACACCTTTCCAACTATTTGACCTACTTCCAATACCATTTGTTTGATTTTGAGTTACAATTGCTAACGGTTTCTTAAAACTATTTTTTTTTATATAATCTTTTAAATAAGTATGGGTTGAATCAACCTCTTTAAGATATAATATCTCCAACTTCTAATCTCTTTCCTCTAATATAATCTACTACACTCATCTCTTTTTTTGAAGATGGTTGCACTTTAAAAATTCTTATAGAACCTTTATTGCACCCTACTAGTATACTATCTTTGTCTATATTAAGAATCACACCATCTTTATTTAAACTATCTTTATCTTCTAGTATACACTCTTTTATTTTTAAATTTGATAATAAATAAATATCAGGCCATGATTTATATGCTTTATACTTACTATATAATAGTTGAGCATTCAAAAAGTTAACTAATCCATCGGTTTTTTTAACTTTTCCACAATGAGATACTAAAGATAAGTTTTGTTTTTTTGCAGATATATCATCAAACTTTTCTAGTACCTCTATTGTTAAAGATGCTGCCACTTTAGATAAACCATCAAATAGTTCGGAAACTACCATATCTTTTTTTATTGCAAAATATTTTAATCCTAAAATATCACCACTATCTAAACCAACATCCATAAACATAGCAGTAACACCTGTATATTTATCTCCATTTAATATTGATTGTTGAATTGGACTTGCACCTCTATATTTAGGTAATAAAGAAGCATGCAAATTTATACATGGAGCTATATCTAAAATCTCTTTTGGCAAAATTTGACCATAAGCTGCTACAATAATAATATCTGGATTTAATTTTTTTATAATATCAGAACTTGCTTTATCTTTCAATGTTATTGGTTGATAAATTGGTAAACTTAATCCATTATCAATGATAAATTGTTTTATATGTGGTGGAGTTAACTGTTGTTTTCTTCCAACTGGTTTATCAGGTTGAGTAAATAGTGCAACAATCTCGTAATTTTCTTCTAATAATTTTTCAAATATTATTGTCGCATAGTCTGGTGTACCCATAAAAATAATTCGCATTTAATTTCCCTTGAAAATAGTCCCTAAAGTGTGTTTAGAATTTAATAAATAATCTTTTGCATACTCTAAATTAAATCCACTTGTTAAAAACATATTTTTATTATTTTTCATTAAAAAATCTGCTGCTTTTAACTTTGTTACAATTCCACCTGTTGCAAATTCACTATTTGCACTGTGTGTTGCTTCCAATTCATCCTTAGATATTTGTGTAACAATTTTTTGTAATTTAGCATCTTTATTTGTGTGTGGATTATCATCATAATATCCATCAATATCTGTTAATATTGTTAATAAATCAGCATTAAAATAATGTGCTACATAAGCAGCAAGTTGATCATTGTCACCAAATACCAACTCATCAACCGCTGTTACATCATTTTCATTTATTATTGGTACAACGTTATGTTTTAGTAGATTATTTATGGCCTCTTTTGAATGATATAATCTAGTTTCATCTTCAAATATTGAAGCTTCAAGTAAAACTTGAGAACATATTGTTTCATATTTTATAAACTCTGTTGAATATGTATTTATTAGCAATGGTTGCCCAATAGAAGCTAGTGTTTGCTTATTTGCAAGCTCTTTTTTATCAAGTTTTAATACAGTATAACCAGCAGCAACAGCTCCTGAACTTATCAAAATAACATCATATTTTGCTTTAAGTTCAATAATAAACTCAACAAGATTATCTAGTCTTTTATGTGCAATTTTCCCATTTTGGGTTAAAACTGCACTTCCTACTTTTAATACTAATCGTTGCATTTGTCCATACTTATTAGGTCATATAAAGAATATTTAATACCATTTATATTGTCATGTGTTGCAGATGAGATTGGTAATACAAAATAAGGTAAATCTTCATTATATTTTGTATATGTTAAATCTTGTAAAAAATATTGCTTATCTTTGTCAAAAGAAAAACTATTTTCATTACTTACCTCTAAACCAATATTTTTTATAAACTGTTCAACTTTATCATTTAAATCATCAGAGTCTACTGCATCAATTTTGGATAATGCAATTGCAAATTTTCTTGAAGCTAACTCTGGTGAGAATTTTCTAACTTCCTCTTTTAATACTTCATATTGTTCTAACATCTCTCTATAGTTTGCAACATCAATCATGTATAGTAATGTTTTAGTTCTCTCAATATGTTTTAAAAACTCAATACCTAAACCTCTACCATCACTAGCACCTTCTATAATACCAGGTATATCAGCTGCAATAAAAGAGTTATAATCACCAACTTCTACAACACCTAACTTTGGTGTTAAAGTTGTAAATTCATAGTTTGCAACTTGTGGTCTTGCATTTGATATTGTTGAGATTAATGTAGATTTTCCAACATTTGGATAACCTACAAGCCCAACATCAGCAATTAGTTTTAACTCTAATCTAATCTCTTTTTCAATTCCAGCAAGTCCTGGTTGTGCATAAGTTGGTGTTTGATTTCTTGAATTTTTAAAATGATAGTTACCCTGTCCACCTTTTCCACCTTCTAGAAATAAAACAGGTTCACCCTCTTCTAAAAGGTCCATAATAACCTCTTGTGTACTTTCATCAATAACTTGTGTACCAGGTGGAACTCTTAATACAATTTTTTCTGCTGAACATCCTGTACATCTTCTACTAGTTCCTGGTTCACCATTTTTAGCTTTTATATTATGTCTTCCTTTAAACCATGATAATGTGTCTGTATTATTACTTACTTGAAAGTAAATATTTCCACCTTTTCCACCATCACCACCATCTGGTCCACCTTTTACAACAAATTTCTCTTTTCTAAATGAAACACATCCTGGACCACCACGACCAGACTTTACGGTAAAACTAGCACTATCTACGAACATTTTAAAACTCCTGCTTTAAATTAATTAATTAATTTATAATAAATAATAAATAATTTAAATAAAATCACTTATTATTTACTATATTTACTTTGATACTATAAATAAAAAAAGCACCATAGCAAATTGCCACAGTGCTTTTAAAATTCTTGTATATTTACAACTTATGAAGCGTAAACTGAAACTTTTTTTCTATTTTTATCTTTTTGTTCAAATTTAACAACACCCTCAATTAATGAGTATATTGTATGATCTTTTCCAATTCCAACATTAGCACCAACATGTACTTTTGTCCCTCTTTGTCTAATAATGATGTTACCAGCAACTACTGTTTCACCACCAAATTTTTTAACTCCTAGTCTTCTACCAGCTGAGTCTCTATTATTATTAGTACTACCTTGACCTTTCTTGTGAGCCATATCTTATTCCTTATGCTGCTATTTTAGTAATTCTAACTTTTGTGAAGCTTCTTCTGAAACCTCTTTTTAGCTTACTATCTTTTCTTCTTAGTTTCTTGTAGATAATAACTTTCTTATCTCTACCTTCAACGATAACCTCTGCTGTTACTACTGCTTTTGCTGCTGCATCTGCTGTAAGTAATGTTTCACCATTGTTTACAGCAATTACTTCTGTAAATTCAATTGTATCTTTTGGTTCTTTACTTAGCTTGTCAATATTTAAAATATCACCTTCTGATACTTTATATTGTTTTCCACCAGTTTTGATAATTGCGTACATTGCATATCCTCTTAAAATTTATGATGCGAATTATAGCTAACTATACTTTAAATATACTTTAATCGTATAAGATTAGTGATAGTCGGCAACTGTAGCAATAATATCCATCTCAATCATTGCATTTTTAGGTAATGTTTTAACAGCTACTGTACTTCTTACAGGCTTATGATCACCAAAAACTTCTGCCATAATAACATTTACTACGCCAAAATCATTCATATCAGTTAAAAAGATATTTACTTTAATAACATTATTCATTGAACTATCGTTATCTTCTAATATTGCATTAATATTTTTAAATATCTGTTTTGTTTGTTTTTTAATATCATTTTCAATCATCTCACCTTTAACTGTCAATGCGATCTGTCCTGATGTATATAATAAACCATTCACCTTCACCGCTTGAGAATAAGGTCCTATCGCTTCTGGTGCATTATTTGTATGTAAAAATTCCATAAATCTCCTAAAATATTTTTCCGAAATTATACAATATAAAATCTAAAAATCAACCAATTTACCTGATTTTAATAATTTTATTTTCTCTTTTAAATCTCTTATTCTTTTTGATTTAGTTCTAAAATTAATATCATTGTTATAGTTTAATTGTTGTAATAATTTATTATAGTATGGCAATGATAGCAAAATAAGTTGCTTTTCAAACTCCTCTTTTGTATATATTTTTAAATGTTCTTGTAGTGTTATGCTAACTAATGATTGGTTAGTTGGATCATTTAAAAGCATATTAAATTCATCAATATGGATTTGAATCATATGGTTATTGATGTTATTTTTTAGTATATTTAATAATGAATTATCTTCAAGAACTGATCGTATTATACTTAGTTCCGCTATATCTATTGATGATAAATTTGCATTACTTACTTGCTGATTATTAAAATGTTGTACCTGTATTAACTGAGAGTTTACATTTAATTTCCTAGCAATTAAGTTTTGATACTCCTCTTGAAGTATAGGGCTTAATGTTTTAAGATAATCATTTGCCTCTTGTAGAGCTTGTTGTTTCTCTTGTGGATTTTCTATATTAAATTTTTTTATTATAAAGTCGATAACATATGGAATAAATGGAGTTGGATTTAAAAACATCTCATTTAGTTGATCTATCTTATTTTGTGCAACCATATCAGCTGGATCCATACCCTCTTCAAATATAACAACGCCACCATTAAAATCACCATGGCTTAATAATAAACTAGCTTTATATGCAGCATTTAAACCTGCTTTATCGCCATCATATGCAACTATTACTTTTGGCTCACCCCTTCTTAAAAGAGGTAGATGATCCACTGTTAATGCTGTACCCAAAGTAGCAACAGTATTTGCAAAACCTGCTTGGTGTAGCATAATAACATCTAAATAACCTTCAGTGATAATAATTGTTTTTTGCTTATATATCATCTCTTTTGCTAGATGATAACCATATAAAAGTCTTGACTTATTAAATAACACTGTTTGTGGGGAGTTAATATATTTTGCATTATGTCCAGTTATCGTTCTACCACCAAAACCAACTATATTTCCAGTGATTGTATAAATAGGAAAAGTTATTCTTTCTATAAATCTTGAATATAACCCATTTTGACCGCTATCAATTATTCCAAACTCTTTTGCATCTGCTAAATTTAAAAAATTGTTTTTTAGATAACTAATAGTATCATTTGATGTACTTGCATAACCTATTTCAAATTTTTCTATTGAGAAATCAGAGATTCCCCTACTTTTAAGATAACTTAATGATTTTTCATTATGTGATAACAGTTTTTCATAGTGTTCGTTTACCTTAGATATTATACTAGAATCAATCTTCTTAAAACTGGTATCATGCTCTAAAGATATATTTACCATTGAGGCTAATTTTTCCAAAGACTCTGGGTATGATAGCTTTTCATACTCCATAACAAACTTTATACTATCTCCCCCAACACCACATCCAAAACAATGATATATCTGTTTTGCAGGGCTAACTACAAAAGATGGTGTATCTTCTCCATGAAATGGACAACATGCTTTAAAGTTTGCACCAGTTTTTTTTAGTTCTATAAACTGAGATATAATATCAACAACATCAAGATGTGATTTAAGATTTTCGATTGATTCTTTTGTTATCATTATTTAATATCCATTTTTATTATTGACTAAACTCTTTACAATTTTCATCATTTTTATTACAATCAAAAGTATACTTTACTTTATCATAATTAAACTCTAAGCTTTTTTCATTATATAACCAAACTTTATATATAGTATCTGATATTTTTTCCCATGTTGCACTTTTTTGTGTTGTTGATGATACTATTGGATAGGATAATATTTTATTGAATAGTAACTCATCATTATCATCCAAACTATCAAGTGAAATTGAGGAACCAGATAATATCTGTTTATTTTTATATCTATTTATCCCATCTCGTATCAAGATAATATCACTTTTGATTTTTATTATATATGTTTTATCTAAAGTTGTTCCAAATTTTGGGATAGCAATAATAGCAATTATTGATATAATTGCTATTGCAAATATAATTTCAAGTAAAGAGAATGCTCTACTTTTTTTAGATTTCATTATCCAAAGAATCTATTAATATCATTATACATTCCAAGCGCCATTAAGGATAATAATAATACCCATCCAACTACAGTTAAATAAACAAGGACACTATCACTAGGCTTTCTTCTTGTAATCATCTCATATAAGTTAAACATAATATGTCCACCATCAAGTGCAGGTATTGGAAGTAGATTTAAAACACCAAGATTTACTGATATTAGTGCCATAATTGTTAAAAGTGCTACAAAACTAGATTGACTAGCATCTGATATAACCGTACCAATACTTATAACTCCACCAATTTCACTACTAGGAACGATTCCCTGAATAAGTTTTTGAACACCTAAAAATATCATCTTACTAGCTTCTAAAGTTTTATCATATCCAAAAGATATAGCTTCAAGTGGGGAGTAATAAATAGTTACAATTTTTGGAGCAGGCGCTATTCCTATCATCTTTTTTTGTATTTTTTCTTTAAACATATTTTGAGAGTCCAAAAGCATTGGTCTAATTACTATTGCTCTTAGTTTATTATCTCTTTTTATATATAACTTCAATACACCATCAGAATTTTTTATAATTTTACTTAAATCATCCCATGTTTGTATCTCTGTTTCATTGATTTTTAATATCTCATCATTTACTTTTAGTCCTGCAATTGAGGCAGGTGAGTTTTCTACAACTTTACCAATAGTAGGTGATAAATGATTATTTCCCAAAAGACCTATTAAAATATAAACTACAAATGCCAATAAAAAGTTTGCTGCAGGACCTGCTAGAAGTATTAAAATTCTTTGAAAAGGTGTCTTTGTATTGTAACTATCAGAGTCATTATTTGCTAATGCAGGATTTAGGTCCTCCTGCCCTTTCATCTTTACATATCCACCAAGAGGAATAAGTGAAAAAGTCCATTGTGTACCTTTCCACTGCTTTGTTATAAGTTTTTTACCAAAACCTATTGAAAATACATAAACTTTAACACCAAGTAGTCTAGCTACAGTAAAATGACCAAGTTCATGAATAAAAACTAAGATTGATAAAACAATCAGAAACGTTATAAAACCCAATATAAAATCCTATTTTAAATAATCACTAATATATTCATATCCTGAATACAAAGTTAAAATAACAGCAAACCATAAAAGCGTCGTTGCCATTGGCCAATTCATTATTAAAAAACCTATAGCAATCATTTGAACTACAGTTTTTATTTTTCCTGCCATTGTTGAAGATACTTCTTTTCCCTCAGAAACTGCAACTACCCTTAATCCAGTAATAAAAAACTCTCTTGACAGTATAAGAAAAACAGCAAATGCTCCAGCTCTTCCCATAACTAAAAGTCCAATAAATCCAGCAAGTACAAGCATCTTATCTGCAAGTGGATCTAAGATACCTCCTAGTTTTGTCATTTGATTCCAACTTCTAGCAATAAATCCATCAAAAAAATCTGTAACTGAGGCTATTACAAAAATTAGTCCTGCAAAATAATCAAACCAGCTAGGATCCCATCCATTAAAAATAGGATTTGACTGATCCACCATAAACCAAAGCATTAAAGGTGCTAATAATATTCTAAAAGCAGCTAAAATATTCGGTAAATTTAAATTTTTATTTGTTTGTTTATTTATCATTATTTTTTAAAAGTTGTTCCACCATCAACCATTAAAGTACTTCCAGTAATCCAAGAAGCCTCTTCACTACATAAAAAGTAGCATGCACCAGCTAAATCTTCTGGTTGTCCCATTCTCCCTAATGGAGAAAGTTCAGCTGTTTTCGCTGCTACCTCTTCATAGTTTGTAAAAGCTTTAAGTGCATCTGTATCTATTGGTCCACCACTAACAGCATTTACCCTAATACCATCAACACCTAATTCTGTTGCAGCATATCTTACCATAGCTTCAACAGCTGCTTTGTTTGTACCGTGACCTGCATAGTTTTCAATATACACAAGATTTCCTGTTGAACTTAGACTTACTATAGCTCCACCACCAACCTCTTTCATTCTTTTTGCAGCTTGTTGAGAAGCACATACAAAAGCGTCTACTGTTGCTGTATATATATTATTTAATCCTCTTGGTTTTAGTTTCATAAATTTATTATATCCACCAACAACAGCACGACCATAAATCATTGCATTTGAGATAAAATAATCAACTCTATCAAAGTCTTTATCTATTTCTAAAAATAACTCTTTTGCAGTTTCTGGCTCTAAAATATTATACGGATAGTATCTAGCTTTTATACCAAATTTTGCTTCTAAATCTAATGCAATCTCTTTAGCAGATTCTTCATTTGAATTGTATGTAAATGCAATATTTATACCCTCTTTTGCAAATCTATATGCACAAGCTTTCCCTATACCTTTTGTTGCCCCTGTAATTACAAGTGTTTTATTTGACATCAATTAACCTTTTTTTTAATATTATTTACTGTTAAATTTTTTGCTATACTATCGTAACTTCGTTTGAATATAGCTAAATAGGTAATATTTTTAATATATATTTAAATCAAATAGGGATATAATAGTTATACAGTAAAAGGAGTAAAAATGAATATTAATTCTTCATATACAAGTTTACCCAATATAAATGATGTACAATCTACATCCTTAGAGAAAATTGGTTCAGCTTTAGCGATAAATAGTGCATCTGATGATGCTTCTGGTTTAGCCATTGCTGATGCCTTAGGTTTACAAAAAACTTCATTAACACAAACTATTGATAATATGAATAGTGGAATTGCAATGGGAAACATTGCACAAAGTGGAATATCATCGCAAAAAGAGATATTAGAAAATATTAAAACAGAAACTTTAAAAGCTATGAATGCTACAACAAGCCAAGATGGGGTTGATGCTATAGCTGAGCAAATATCAAAATATATTGATCAGTATGAGCAAATATCAAATAGTACGACTTATAATGGTGAAACACTCTTAAAAACGGCCGGTGATGCATCAGATGATTTATCTATAGTTGGTGATGAATCAATCATAGATATGGAAAAAGCAGATACAACAAGTATATCAGATAAGTTAAGAACAGCATTATCATCATTTTCCAATAGTAGAGATGATATGGCAAATATGCTTGATGTTGTAGATACAGGTTCTACTCAATTAGCATCATATGCTGCAGATTTTGCAGGTGCTGCAAATGCAATGGAATCAAGTGCTAGGTACTCAATTAGTACAGAGAAAGAGATCGCTTTAGCTCAATCAACTATTTTAGATATTGATTACTCTAAAGAGGTGAGTGATTTTAGTAAATCAAATATTATGGCACAAGTTGGAATGATGGTTCAGTCACAGGCAAATGCTATACAAAATAAAAATATAGATCTATTGTCAAAAGAATAAAAAGGATAAAGTTTAAGATATGAAATTAGGAATATTATTATTTATAATTGGAGCAACATTAATTTTCTATCTTGCAAAGATAAAAATTAAAAAACAATTTTTATCAAAATTAGGTATTGCATTTGGTATTTTACTTTTACTTTATGGATTAATACTGGCTATGCAGCCTGATGATTTTGTAGTTTATACTAAAACAACAATCTCTCAACCTCAAGAGGTTAAAAAGTAAGACTAAAACTTAATCTTACTTTCTCGTTACTAAGATACCACTTAGTACAATAAATCCTATACCAATAAAAAGTGTAGTACTAGGAAAAACATCTCCTAAAAATACGCCAATTATTATTGAAAATATAATTGTTGTGTAACTTATTGTTCCAACAATTCCACCTTGTGCAAGTGCATATGCTTTTGTCATATAGATTTGTGAAAATGTAGCAAATATTCCAAGTCCTACAATATAAAACCATGCAACTCCCGTAGGAACAACAAATGGAGCAATAACCCAATCGAAGTGTTCACTTGTATAAAACTCTCCTAAAGTTAAAAGTATAACGGGACCAATGGTTCCCACAACCATAAAAGACAACACGATGGATCTACTATCATAATATTTTCTTAGCTCTCTTATAGATGTATATGCAAGTCCAGCACCAACACCACTAAAGATACCAAGCCAATCTGTTTTACTCAACTGTGTTACATCAAAACCTGTAATAAATAAAACTCCAAAAAAACCTGTAAATACACCAATCCAAGCTATATTTGATAATTTTTCTCTTAAAAGTAAATAAGAAAAAATTGCTGTAAATATTGGTGACACTTTACTAAATGTTAAAGCTTCTGCAAGTGAGATATGAGCAATATTATAAAAATACATTAACAATGCACTAAATCCAATAAATCCTCTCATAAAAAGTAAAAAAGGTTTTCCACCTTTTTGATTTAAAGGTGACTTGTAAATTGCATATAATATTATTATAACACCACTTAGGTTTCTAAAAAATACAACCTCTATAGAGCTCATATGATCACTTAAAAGTTTAGCAAAACCAACAGTAAATGAGAATAAAAATGATGAAAATAGCATATATTTTATGGCAAGTTTTGTATTGATGTTATCTGTGTTATTTATCATAATCGCGATTTTAATATAATTTTAGTTAAAATCGCATTATTATATATGGGGGAATTTTAAATGATTGTAATATTTGATAAAAATATAGATAGTTATATTTATGCTATTTTAATATTCACTTTTTTTCAACTATTTAGAGTTTTGTTTAGAAAAATTGCTTATAAAATTGTTCAAAAGACATCAAATAGCTATGATGATGAGATACTAGATTCAATTAAGAGACCTGTAGATTTATTATTTGTTATTATAGGTATAAATATTGCAAAAAGTGTATTATACTTAAGTGACAATATAAATATTTTTTTAGATCAAGCAATACGATCTGCTTTTATAATTATCCTTTTTTGGGCATTTATAAAAATTTTAAGTCATTTATCAACCCATATACATAAAATCACAAATAGATTTGGTGATAAGATAAGTGTTGAAGTAGCAAACTTTGTTGTTAAATCAATTAGAGTTTTTATAATAATAATTGGGTTAATTGCTGTTTTACAAGAGTGGGGATTTAATGTAAGCGGATTTTTAGCATCCCTTGGTCTTGTAGGTATGGCATTTGCTTTAGCTGCAAAAGATACTGCTGCCAATCTTTTTGGTTCATTAGTAATATTTACAGATAAGCCATTTAGAGTAGGAGATTGGATAAAAACACCTGATGTAGAGGGAACTATAGAAACTATTGGGATAAGATCTACTAAAGTAAGAACTTTTGCCCAAGCATTAGTAACAGTTCCAAATGCATCATTAGCAAATAGCCCAATATTAAATTGGTCAAAAATGGGTAAACGAAGAATTAAAATGAATCTTGGTTTAACTTATGAGACAAAAGGTGTTGTTGTTGAAAAGATTATAGAGGATATTAAAATTATGCTTGCTAATCATACAGATATTCATCAAGATACTATTCATGTGTACTTTAGTGCATTTGGAGATAGTTCACTAAATGTTTTTTGTTACTATTTTACAAAAACAACACACTGGGGTGAATTTATGAAAGTAAGAGAAGATACATATCTTCAAATAATGAAAATAGTAGAATCAAATGGTTCAAATTTTGCATACCCAACACAAACTTTGCATATAGAACAAAATAATAATATAGTAGAATAAAAGGAAATAATATGGTAAAAATTGCTTTAATTGGGCAACCAAATGTTGGAAAGAGTTCATTATTTAACAGACTTGCTAGAAAAAGAGTAGCAATTGTAAGTGATGTTTCTGGAACGACAAGAGATGTAAGAAGAAGAGAGATAGATATTTTTGGTAGAGAAGCTTTGATGCTTGATACTGGTGGTATAAGTAAATCTAAAAATGAGATTATGGAAGATGGTAGTGAGTTTAAAATTTTTACTAATGTAAAAAGAAAAGCTGTTGAAACTGCAAAAGAGGCTGATATTGTACTTTATATGGTTGATGGGAAAAATATCCCTGATGATGAAGATAAAGCACTATTTTATGAACTTCAAGGATTAGGAAAAACACTTGCTCTAGTAGTAAATAAAATTGATAATGATAAAGAGTTAGAGAGACTTTGGGATTTTTATGAATTTGGTATAAATGAAGAAGAGATGTTTGGAGTATCTGTTTCTCATAATCGTGGAACAAAAAAATTATTTGAGTGGTTATATGAGAAGTTACCACTAAGTGATGCTGAGATTGAAGAGGATAGAAGAAGTAAACTAACGGATAAAGAGTTAGAACTTTTAGTTGATCCTATTGATGAGCATGAAGAGGAAGAACAGGTAGATCCAAACCACATTAAAGTAGCTATCATAGGTAAACCAAATGTTGGAAAAAGTTCTATATTAAATGCTTTAATAGGTGAAGAGAGATCAGTAGTAAGTTCTGTTGCTGGTACAACTATTGACCCAGTTGATGAAACTTACGAGGTGGGTGATAAAAAGATTACTTTTATTGATACTGCTGGATTAAGAAGAAGAGGTAAAATTTTAGGTATTGAAAAATACGCATTAATGAGAACGGAAGATATGCTTGCTCAAGCAAATGTAGCTTTAATAGTTTTAGATGCATCACAACCAATAAGTGACCAAGATGAAAAGATATCTGGTCTTGTAGATCAGTTTGGATTAGGTACTATTATTGTTCTAAATAAATGGGACGAAAATATGGATACTTTTGAAAAACTAAGTGAAGAGATTCGTGGTAGATTCAAGTTTTTATACTATGCAACAATAGTAGCAGTTTCTGCAAAAACTGGAAGAAATATAAATAAGCTAGAAGATAAGATTCTTAAAATATTTGAAAACTATAATAGAAGAATACCAACAGCAGAGCTAAATGAAACTATAGAAAAAGGTATAAGAAGACACTCTTTACCTAGTCCAAATGGAAATAGACTTAGAATATTTTTTGCAACACAGTTTGATACTTCACCTCCTACGGTTGCTTTAATTATGAATAAACCTAGAATGTTACATTTCTCATATAAAAGATACTTGATAAATATTTTAAGAGAGAACCATGACTTTGAGGGAGTTCCTGTTAGAGTTGTAGCCAGAGGAAGAGGTGAAAGAAGTGCTGAACAAGAGCAATTTGAAGCTACTTATCAAACACTTAAATTACCAAGTGATTTTGTACTTCCAAAATTTGAATTACAAGCTGGTGATACCGAATAGGCAAATCAATTGCCTATTTACTAAAAGTTTTAATTAATTATAAAAATTTAAATATAGTGTAATATCAAAATTTAAATATATTGAGATGAAAGATACATTAAGTTAGTATATAAGTATGAGTAGAATTTTAATTTTAGAAGATGATTTAGTATTGTTAGAAACATTGCAAGATGAGCTTACTGATTATGGTTTTTCTATTGATGTTGCAAAACATGGCGAAGAGGCATTAAAACTCATTTATGAGAATAGTTATGATCTTTATATTTTTGATATAAATGTCCCTTATGTTAGTGGATTGATATTATTAGAAGAGTTACGTGAATCATCGGATACTACACCTACTATACTTTTAACATCGAAAAAAAATATATCGGATAAAATTCAAGGGTTTGAATCGGGTTGTGATGATTATATCACAAAACCTTTCTCAATGGTTGAGTTAAAACATCGTATAAGTGCTATACTAAAACGGACAAAAATTCAAGATTTTATAGAGCATGATAATATTCAAATTGATCTTAAAAATAATATACTAAAAGTTGGTCAAAAAAAACTAACAGTAGATAAAAAGATAGTACAAATATTACACCTATTTATAACAAATCCAAATTCAATATTCTCCTATGACGATATAATTGATAAACTTTATAAAGAAAAAATACCAACATTAACAGTAATACGGGTACATATAAGTAAAATAAATTCACTTTTTAATAAAAAAATAATCAATAATATCAGAGGTGTAGGTTACAAATATGACAAAGCATGAAAAAAAAACATTTTTTAGATTTATGTTGAGTTATTTAAGTATATCTTTTTTACTTTTTATCACATTGGCATCATTTTATTATTTTGACCAAAAGTTACTCATTGAAGATAAGTTAAATTTTCAAATGAATTCATTATCCAAACAATTTAATAATAAAAATATACCTTTGCCAAGTGCTTTTCAGTTTACTATTGAATCATCTAAGAGTTATCAATATCCTGCATTTATAAAAAATAAAGATGAGTATATCTATACATCATGCGGTAGTTTAAATAATTCAGATAAAATTTTAGTGATTAAAGTAGATAAAAAAGTTTTACAAGATAATTTAAATGAGTTAAAGATTAAAATTATATATTATATGCTTTTTTTATTTTTTATTAATTTATTAATTTCATTATTACTTTCATGGATTGCATTAAAGCCAATAAAAGAGGCAAATGAAGAGTTTAAAATATTTATAGATGATATAATTCATGACCTTAATGCCCCCATATCTGCAATATCTATAAATACAGATAGTTTAACACAATCTTTTAGTGAAAAAAAGTTAAATAGAATTTCAAGATCTCTAAGTAGTATTAAAAATATTTATCAAAATTTAGAATCAATTTTACATTTTGAATATAAAAATACTCAAGAGATAGTAGAGCTCAATAAAGTATGCGAAGATATAGTCTTTAAATTTAACCCTATATTTAATAATGCTAAATTCACCATAGATATACCAAATATCAAAATTAAAATCAATCTATTTTTATTTGAAAGAATAATTGTAAATATAATAGAAAATGCAGTTAAGTACTCCAAAAATAATCCACATATTACTTTAGGCTTGGATGAAAAAAATAGATTTTTTGTACAAGATAATGGACCTGGCATGGAAAATCCAGAATTATTATTTAATAGAACGATACAATCCGATAAAAAAAATAAAGGTTATGGACTAGGCTTAAGTATTGTAAAAAGACTTTGTAAGCAAAGTGATATAAAATTTGAAGTTAGTTCCAAAATAGGAAAAGGAACTATATTTTATTTTGATTTAACTCATCACATTGAGTAATATATCTCAATAGAATAATGAACACTAAATGAACACTAATAATATATAATTCTCTTAATTTACAAAAAGGGGTAAAAATGAAATTAAGAAATAGTGTTTTAATATTAGCAACAATGTTAATATCAATGATGATTAATGCAAATGCATCAGTTCAGGTACCTAGTCCATTAGTTAGTACACAATGGTTGTCTTCAAACATGAATAATGTTGTTTTACTTGATGTTCAAGCAAAAGTAAAACAAGGTATGAAAACAATTGATGGCGCAGTAATTGTAAATTGGAAAGAAGTAAGAGCTAAAAAAAGTGAAAATGGTATGAATCTTATTAAGATGTTACCATCTAAACAAGCTTTTAATAAATTTATGCAAAAACTTGGTGTAAATAACAATAGTACAATTATTATAACTAGTGCATCAAAAGATGCATCAAGTACATTTTTAGGTACAAGGTTATATTGGCAACTTAAATACTTTGGACATGATAATGTTGCAATTCTTAATGGTGGGAATGCCAAATGGCATAAAGAAAAAAGATCAATGACTGCAAGTAAGATACCTAATAAAGGTAATTTTATAGCCACAACTGAAAGAAATGATATGTTAGCAACTACAAGTGACGTTGAAAAAGCTGTAAAAAGTAAAAACTCTGTATTGGTTGATGGTAGAGAAGAAAATCAATATTTAGGATTATTTTATAAGAAAAAATATGTTTATGATGCTGGACATATACCTGGCGCTAAAAATGCATTTGGTGGTACTTTTTTAAATCATGGAAAAGTTAGTACATTTCAAGATGCTAAAATAATAAAAAAGATATTTGATGCAAAAGATATAACAACTGCAAATAATGGTATATCTTATTGTAACAGTGGTCATATGGCAAGTGGTATTTGGTTTATGCAATCTGAAATATTAGGTAATAAAAACTTTAAGGTTTATGATGGTTCTATGCACGCTTGGACAAAAGGGAATAAAAGAGCTGTAAATACAATTGTATACGAATAAAATAATATTTACAAAAGGATAATAAAATGAAAAATATTAAATTTATAACAATAGTGTTGTCACTATTAATTATGCAAAATGTATATGCATCACGAGATTTTTTAGTAAATTCTGAGTGGTTAAGTGATAGAATAGATGATGAAAACTTAGTAGTTTTAGAAATACGGTATCACCCGCATAGATATAACACAATAGGACATATTCCAGGTGCTGTTCAAGTTCAAAGATTTAAAGATCTTGGAAGTAATTTTGAAAGTCCATTGATGAGATTTCCAAGTAAGGGGGATTTTGAAAAAACTCTTAGAAAATGGGGTGTTAATAATGATTCAACAATAGTGCTTTATGATGATTCAGGTACGGCTCTAACTGGTAGATTATATTATTTACTAGAACTGTATGGGTTTAATATGAAGCAAGTTAAAATCTTAAATGGTGGAGTAAGAGACTGGATGGGATTTGAAGAGTTAACAAAAGAAAAAGAAACTCCTAAAAAAGGAACTGTAACTTTAAATCGTCCAAATAAAGATATATTTGTTGAATGGACAGATGTATATGATGATGTTGTATCAAGTAGAAAAGAAAATGTTATACTTTTAGATGCAAGACCAACAGATATGTATACAGGTAAAGTTGTAAAACATTCTATCTTAGCAGGACACATACCAGGAGCTATAAATATTGTTAGTATGAAAGGTATTAAATCTCAATATTGGATTCCTGAAAAAAAACTACAAAAGCTTTATTCTTCAATATCAAAAGAGAAAACTATATATGTATATTGTCATGATGGATTTAGAATGAGTTTGGCATATTTACAACTTAAAAGTTTAGGCTATAAAAATGTAAAAGTTTATAATGGTGGTTGGTCACATTGGGGTAATCGTCTAACACTTCCTACAGTTGAAGGTGATAAACCTTATGCTGGAGATTATGATTTGTAATTTGTAAAATAAAATTAAATAAAGAAGCTTGATAAATTCAAACTTCTTTATTTTTAAATTAATAAATCAATATATCTTGATATATTAATATTCTTATGATATACTTTCATAAGTTAGAATAAAAATGATAAATTATGTTATGAAAATTAAGGAAAATAAAATGATAAAAAAATTAACACTTGCTACACTGTTAGCAACAACAAGCCTTATGGCAAATATGTATGAGTTAAAACCAGTACAAATAACAAAAAACATTACATGTTTTATAGGTGATTTTAACCCACCTATGAAGTCAAATAAAGGATTTGTATCTAATGTATGTTATGTCGACATTGGCGAAAGTATAGTAGTAATAGAACCAGGTCCTACATATAACTTTGCAAAAGAGTTAAATGAGTATATAAAAAAACACAATGGTAAAAAAGTTACTCAAGTAATCGCAACAAATTTTCATGATGATAGATATACAGGTGCTAGTTATTACAAAGAGATGTATATACCAATCATAGCTCATAAAACAATAGTTAAAGAGTTAAAAGAAAATCCAGATAAATTTAATAGAATTCCAAAAGTTACAACAAAAGCAGAATATGTAAAATCAAAAGTTGTACAACCAGATATTTTAACAGATGACAAATATATTATAAAAGGTACAAAACTAAATATAGAAGTTTTAAAACTAAGTAAGAGTTCTAATAGTGTATCTGACATATCAGTATATATTCCAAAAGAAGATTTTATATTTACAGGAAATACAGTATTTAATGGAAGATTTATAAAATATGGAAAATATAGCAATATTGATAATTGGATAACAGCACTTGTAAGGTTACAATCTATGAATGTAAAATATGTATTAGGTGGACATGGTGCTGAATACAACAGAAACTCTTATAAAAATAATCTTGACTACTTAAAAATATTAAAATCAAGTGTAAAAAAAGCTTATGAAAATGATGTAGATAGAGAAGAGATTAAAGAGCATGTAAAAGATGGGCAGTTTAGCCACTATGCACATTATGAATCAATCTCAAAAGGAAATGCAAAAACATATTTTGATCAGTTAGAGTGGGCTGAATAATTTATGGAACAACTTTTTATAGAATATTTGCAAGATTATGGTGTTATTGCAATTATAGCATCTTTTTCAATTGGTATTTTAACAGCACTAGCACCTTGTAGTATAGTAACTTTGCCACTACTAGTAGGTAGTGCTGTGACTTTAAGTAGTGATATGAATGAAAAAGAAAAAAAACTGTTTATCTATAAATACTCTTTGTTATTTGTAGTGGGAATAATTATTAGTTTTTCAATTTTGATGATTATTGTTGCAAAAGTAGGAATGATGTTAAGTGTAGCTCCAGCTTGGGCATATGGTTTAGCTGCATTGGCTACATTTAGTGTTGTTGCATATTCTATAGGATGGTTTGGAAGTATAAATAAAGATGCTATGGCAAAAAAGTTTTTAAAATATAAACTTTTTGGAGCAGTTATTATAGGACTAATATTTGGACTAGTTAGTTCACCTTGTGCATCTGCTCCACTTGTAGCAATTATAACTGTAGCAGAACAAACTGGATGGCTGTATTCATATTTTTTAGTTTTGGCTTTTGCTATTGGGCATAGTGTTTTACTATTAGCAGCTGGAATCTCTGTAGGATTTGCACAAAGCATAGCGTCAAGTAAAATATTAAACCGCATTAGTAAATATATAAATGGGTTGTTTATTATCATGCTTTTAGTTATTGGCTTTTATTTTGTATATAAAACATATTTAAATTTTTAAAAAAGAGGACAAATGAGAAAAATATTATTAAGCTTAAGTTTAATACTAGGGATAGTAAATGCTAGTTGGTTACCATCTGTATTTAATACTAAACAAGCAGAGAAACAAGATAAAATATTATCATCAACACCATTTTCAAAAATTCAAAATAAAATAGGTAAAGTTCCAATGATGTTGGAATTTGGAGCGACTAGCTGTCATAGCTGTATAGTTATGGGAAAAATATTATATAAAATAAAACAAAAATATCCAAATTCAAATATATATTTTATAGATATTTATAAAGATAGTAAGGCAGCTAAAAAATTTGGAATAAGAATGATACCTACACAAAAATATTTAGATAAGAATGGCAACATACTCGAAACACATATGGGAGTTATCAATGAAATAGAGCTAGAGAAAAAACTAAAAAGTTTAGGAGTATTATAAATAGCCATAAAAAAAAGGGGGAAGATTAAAATCTTCCCCCTTTTTTATTTACATAAAGTAAACTATAAACTACTTACCAGCTTTAACTGCTTCTTTAAGTTTAGCACCAACTTTAAATTTAGCTACTGTAGACTCAGCAATTTGAATTTTAGCACCTGTTGATGGGTTTACACCCTCTCTTGCAGCTCTTTTTGAAGTACTGAATGTACCAAAACCAATAAATGCTACAGTATCACCACTTGATAATGTCTCTGTAATTGTTTCAAGTGTTGCTTCTAATGCAGCACCCGCATCTTTCTTTGTTAATCCTGCTTTATCAGCTACTGCTGCAATTAATTCTGCTTTGTTCATATATATTCTCCTATGTTGTTATTTATTTGTAAATACTATCGAAAGATAGTTTAATTAATATTTAAATTAGCTAATTTTTTTCTTTTTTTTGTAAATTATGATAGAATCCCATTATGTTTACAATTAAATCTATACTTTTATCCATTTCTATGTCATTATTTATCTATTTAGAATATTTTAACTTTTCAAACTCCTTAGTTAATACTATTATGGGACTTTTTGGTTTTTATATATTATTTACTTTAAATAAAAGAGAATTATTCTTTGCTGGATTTTTAATTGGGATTTTATGGTTTTGGTGGATTGCTTATAGTTTTATATATTATGATTTATTATATCTTATTCCTTTTGTGTTAATTGGAATTGGACTAATTTATGCTTTACTTTTTTATATCGGAGGATTATTTACTAATCTTATATATAAAATCATCTATTTCTTTACACTTAGTTATATAAATCCCTTTGGATTTAATTGGTTTAAATTAGAGTTACCATTTATAAATAGTTATTTGGGAACAACTAAACTTGATCTATTTGTAATTTTAGTAGCTACTTCACTACTTATATATTTTCAAAAACAAAATAACTTTAAACTTGGTACTATTTTTTACACTATAAGTTTAGTACTATTATCTATATTTAATAAACCAGTATTAAATCAACAGCCGTCAAATTTAAAAATTCTTGCACAAAATACAAATATACCACAAAAACAAAAATGGGATAAAAACTATAGAGAGATAATTTTAAAAGAAAACTTTAACAATATAAAAAATGCTATTGATAAAAAATATGAACTTATAATATTTCCTGAAACCTCATTTCCAATAGTTCTAAATCATCAATATAATATTCAAAATGAACTTTTAAAATATTCAAAAGATATATCAATAGTATTAGGTGCTTTATATGAAAAAGATGGTTTACTATATAACTCTTCATACCAATTTCAAGATGGAGTTATGAAAGTTGCAAATAAAGTTGTTCTTGTTCCATTTGGGGAAGCTGTACCCTTACCAGAAAAAATCAGGGATTTTATCAATGATACTTTTTACAATGGAGCAAAAGATTATGAAACAGCATTACACCCTACTACATTTAATATAAAAGGTGTAAACTTTAGAAATGCTATATGTTATGAGGCAACAACTGATGAGATATATAAAAACCTTGATACATCATATGTAATAGCTATATCAAACAACGGATGGTTTACACCATCACATCAACCAGTATTGCAAAAACTTTTAATGAAGTATTACGCTTATAAATATAATTTATATATCTATAGTGTTACGAATGAGGGTTAATATAATGTCAATATTTAAAAGATTTCACCCACAATCTCCTTTTATGACCTAAATACCCATCTAAAAGGTACATATTTATTGTATCAAAGAATTATAAATAACAATAAAAAGATGATATATTACAATCTATTTATTTAATTTCAAATATAAATAGCTTATATAAAGACTTTATAAGGCTTTTAATAACAGTCATTTATAATAAGTGTTATTCTTTAATTTTCAGGGTAAATGGTATATAATGGGTGTTATTAAATAATTATGTTCTAATTTAATTATTAAACTCAAAAAAGGATACTAAATGTCATTCGGTCGTAGTATAAGAATATATTTACCAGATGGCTCTGCTTCTGGATTAAGACATGTAGAGATAGCAAATTGGTCAGGACAAGCAATAGCCTGTCCAAGAAGTAGATTTTCAGAATTAGCTAGTTGGGAAGAAGCCCAAAGACCAGGTGTGTATTTCTTGCTAGAACAACATTCTACAGATGATAGAAGTACTGTTTATATAGGAGAATCTGAAAATGTGTTCAAACGGCTTAATGACCATGACAGAAAAAAAGAATTTTGGAATGAAGTTATTATTTTTACGAGTAAAGATGAAAACCTAACAAAAGCCCATATTAAATATCTAGAAGCTAGACTGGTTACTTTGACTATCATAGCCGACAGATATTCACTTGAAAACGGAAATACACCGCCACAATCTTCATTGCCTAGAGCTGATAAAGATGCAATGGAAGAATTTATTTATAACTCTAAAATGATTTTAGGCACATTAGGTCATAAATTACTTGAGCCACTAACTTTACCTATGCAAGAAGAAGTAAATAAAGACAATGAAACAATAATGAGAATAGAACTTTACTTTAATGTTAATAACATAAAAGCAATTGGACAGCAATCTGATGAAGGATTTATTTTGATTGAAAATTCAAAAATATCAAAAGAAACAACTCAAAGTATTCCTGGTAAAGTAACTCAATTAAGGAATAAGCTAATAGAAGATGGTATATTAAAAGATAATGGTAAAGACTATGTATTAACAAAAAGCACATTAATAAGTAGTCCCTCATATGCAGCTGCATTGGTTGCAGGGACGAGTAGAAGTGGTCCTCAAAGTTGGAAAGACAAAAATGGCAAAACATTAAAAGAAATAGAAGAAAATTTACTAAAAACATAATAAATACTAGGAGAGAAACAAGGTAAGACTGGCGAAAATTACGAGCTTTTATCGTGTTAAGTTAGATAGATTAAAGACAGAAGTTTTAATTTTACACCCCTTGTTCCTCAATTCAAGCGTTATTCAAAGGAATATACAAATAAAATGTCAGATCCTATAAAACACCACTATATTTCAAAATTTTATTTAAAAAATTTTACAAAATCAGGTGCTTCAAAACAAACATTATTTGCATATGATAAAGTAAAAAACTTATATTTTAAATCTAATCCAAAAGATATATGTCATATAAGAAATTTTAATAAGATTTCTTTTCCTGGAAAAGAATATATAGTTGAAACTGAACAATCAAAAATTGAAAGTGTATTAGCTATAAGTTTTAAAGAAGTTATTGAAACAAAAAAATACCCTAACGATAAACAACTAACTCATATTCTAAATTTTATAGCTTTAGTGAGTTTGAGAAATCCAAAAACTAGAGCAATATTTGATAAATTGTATACAGATATTGCAGATACATTTATGAGTATGACAATGTCATCTGAAAAGATATACAAAGACCAATGCCTACAAGCAGGGATTAAAGAAGAAGATATAATACCCTATGAAAAACAGAAGAAATTTATAGAGGATAAAAGTAGATACACTCTTCAAGTAAATCAAGAGGTTCATATTAAATCTGAACTTAAAGCCATTGAAGATTTAGTAGATATTTTATATCAACGAAATTGGTATTTAGTTGTATCAGATGAAACTATTGGTGAATTCATTACATCGGACTATCCTGTTTCAATTACTCCACTAAATAAATCTGATAATTTACAACATATAGGATTTGGAATAAAAAATACAGAAGTTTGTTTTCCTATTTCTAAATATTTAGCATTTATTGGAGTATTTGAGGAAAACAAGCAAAAAGAGTTTATAGCTACAAAAAATATAATTAGTAAAATTAATAAAGCAACTTACGATTTTGCAAATAAACAAGTGTTTTCAACTAAAAAACTAGATTTTAATATTAATAATGTATAACAAATAGTTGGAAAAAAACAAGGTTACACTGCGATTATTTAAGCTTTTATCATGTAAAGTTAGCTAGATAAAGTTTTGAATAGACAACTGAAAATATCACCTTGCATCTCAACTTATCCGTTAAATTTTTTGTATAAACTTATGCTACCACTCCAAAATTATATAATTCAATCCCTATTCTTAAAAAATATAAACAGTAATAAACTTAAAAAA
>CBFDEF010000009.1:0-48768 GCA_965603755.1 uncultured Arcobacteraceae bacterium | reverse complement strand
AAATGAAAATGATTGTTCAAACAAAGAGAACTAAAAGAACAATGATAATGGAAAGCTGGGGTGAAGGTACAAAAAAAAGTTTTATAAAGATTTTGTATCCCAAAAAAGACAAAGGGATAACATTCCTAAAACTTGACAATAAGATGTGGCAATATGTTCCTAAAATTGAAAGGGTTATAAAAATACCCTCCTCAATGATGCTTCAAAGTTGGATGGGAAGTGACTTTTCAAATGATGATTTGGTAAAAGAGAGCTCTTTAAGTGATGATTATGATACAGAATTAATTAGTGAAAATGAAACAACTTACACGCTTAAACTTATACCAAGAATAGATTCTGCAGTAGTTTGGGGTAAAATAGAGATGATAGTATCTAAAAAATATCTTTTACCTATGGGAGTAAAATATTTTGATGAAGATAATATTATCGTAAGAGAACTAATCTACAAAGATATAAAAAAATTCAAAGATAAGTTTTATCCAACATATTGGGAGATGACACCAAAAACAGAAGAAAAAGCAGGACATAAAACTATTTTAGTAGTTGAAGAGTTGATATTCAATGAAGAGATAAAAAGCTCTTATTTTACTAAAATGGCTTTAAAAAGGTATTCAAAATAATATTATGAACCCAATATACTCAATAGCTATTAAAAATATAAAAGCAAATAAAAAAAGATCTTTTGTTACTGTTTTTTTAACTATGTGTAGTACTGCTATACTTATTTTTATCTCTGCATTTATGGATGGGTCTCATAATAAAATGTTACAAAATGCTGTTGAGTTATATTCTGGATATATACAAGTTAGTCATAAAGATTTTAAATCAAATCCTAGTTTTGATAATCTAATTTTTAATAGAGATAAAACTATTAATACTATTGAAAAGAATGATGGTGTAGAGTTAGTTAGTTCTAGATTTGAGGCTTTTGTTTTATTGTCATCTTTAAATAAATCTGTTGGTGTTAGTATCACTTCTATTGAGCCATTAAAAGAGGAGCGTTTATCTATATTGAAAAACTCTTTAGTAAAAGGTGAGTATTTAAACTCTAAAGATGAAAACTATTTATATATTGGATTTGATTTAGCAAAAAGATTAAAAGTTGATGTAGGTGATAAACTTTCATTTGTAGGAACTGGTGCTGATTACTCTTTTTGTGCTGATATTGTTAAAGTAAAAGGGATATTTCAAACAGGACTTTATGAGTTTGATTCCAATAGTGCTTTTTTAAATCAGAAATATTTTGATGAAGTTTTTGTTAGTTCAAATCTTGCTACAAGTTTAATAGTGCTTCCAAAAAAACCAAAAGAAGCAGAACTTTTAAGTGATAATATAAATAAAATTATCGATAAAGAGTTAGTATCACAAAGTTGGAAAAAGTTTATGGAGTCATTTGTAAAAGCTATGGAACTTGACTCTATTTTTGGTTATTTTACTATAGCTATATTTTTTGTAGTTATATTTTTTGTGATACTTATTTATACTTTATTGGTGGTTTATTCTAGAATAAAAGAGATTGGTGTTTTACGAGCAATAGGAACTACAAAAAATCAGATTTTAAAAATGCTTATTTTTGAATCTGTAGTATTATCTACTATTAGTGTTATTATTGGTGCTATTATAGGCGCATATTTGGCTTATTATTTTAGTATAAATCCTATAGAGTTAGGTGATTCTTATAGCGAACAGTTTAAACAATATGGTCTTATGGCTACTAGTTTACCAACAGAGTTTAATCTTGTAACTATTTTTAGAGATATGTTTATAATGTTTGTGTTAAATATCTTATCAACTTTATATCCTATTTTAAATGTAAATAGATACAAACCTGTAGAGGCTATAAATCATGTATAATCTTATTTTTAAAACTGCATATTTATCACTTATTAGAAGAAAAGTTCGTACAATCTTAGTGATACTTATGATAGCAACTTCTCTTTGGGGTTTATTATTTATGCAAGGGATTTATGAGGGGATGACAGAGCAGATGATAACAAATGCTATTAAAAGTGATAGCGGTCATTTAAGTATATATGCTAAAGATTTTAGAAAAGAAAAATCTTTAGAGTTAGAGATGATAGATACAAAAAATATTGAAAATATTATAAAAAAAGAGAAACATATAAAAAGTTATACTAAAAGAGTTTTAACAAATGGATTAATAGCAACTGCAAACTATTCAAGAGCAACTCAAATATATGGGATAGATTTAAAGTCAGAAAAAATCCATAGTTCCTTAGATAGTTATTTAAAAGATGGCACTTACAGTTTTGGTAAAAAAAACAATGGTGCAATAATAGGATTTAAATTAGCAAAAAAACTTAAACTTAAAATAGGAAAAAAAATAATCTTAACATCCCAAGATATAGACAATGAGGTTACATCAATAAGTTTAAAAGTAAAAGCAATAATTAAAACTTCAAATATGCCTATAGATGAGATGGGGATATTTATTAATATAAATAAAGCAAAAGAGTTTTTAAATATAAAAGGTGTTCATCAACTTTCTATCATATTTAATGATGAAAAAGATATTGTATCTTTTCAAGATAATTTAAATACTAGATTAAAAAATCAAACAAAACAATATTTAATTTTAAGATGGGATCAACTATATCCCGCACTTTTTCAAGGTAGAGTTATGATGGAACAGTTTAGTTTCATAAGTTATGCCTTGGTATTTTTTACAGCAACCATTGGGATATTTGGAGTGATTTTAGTATCAGTATTAGAGAGACTTAGAGAGTTTGGTATTTTAAGAGCAATAGGGACAAAGTTTTCAATTTTGGCACAAATTATATTTTTAGAATCTTTTATAATAGGTATAATTGGTTTTATACTTGGTTCTATTCTAGGTGGAGTTACATTATACTATTTCTCCATTTACGGACTTGATTTAAGCTCTTTTTCTGATGCTCTTGATGAGTTTGGAATGGATGCTATAACATATGCAGTAATAAAAACAGAGTATTTTATAACTGCTTTTATATCAGTTATTATTGCCACAGTTTTAAGTGTATTATTTCCTTTAAGGGTGTTAAAAAAATCTAAGGTGGTGGATGTAATAAATGGGTAAGTTTACTAACTATTTTTCATATCCAAAACCTTACTTAAAGTCTCTGCTAACTTTTTCTTATTTAGAGGTTTAGTCAAATACTCATCCATACCTGCATTTAAAAACTTTTCTCTATCCCCTTTTAAAGCATTGGCAGTTAAAGCTATAATTGGTGTATGTATCAGATTATTTTCTTTCTCAATTTCAAGTATTTTTTTAGTGGCTTCCATACCATTCATATTTGGCATGTTTTCATCCATTAAAATTGCATCATATCTACAACCCAAGGTTGCTTCCGTTGGGGCGTTTTCTTTAAATTTATCTACTGCTTCTATTCCATCAGAGGCTATATCGAACTCTAGCCCCATTTTTTTGAGTATAACTTTCATAAACAGTTGATTTGATTTGTTATCTTCTACAACTAAAACTTTACCATTTAATTTTATCTCTTCATTTATTATTTTATTTTCTACTTTGTTTTCTACTTCTACATCTATTTGTGATAAACTAAGTTTAACGGGTATACAAAAGTTAAACTCACTTCCGATGCCAATTTCACTTGTTACTTTAATCTCCCCAGCTAATAGTTTTACAAGTTCACTTGATATTGATAATCCCAATCCTGTACCACCAAACTCTCTTGTAGTTGAAGAGTTTTCTTGAGTAAATGAATCAAATATATGAGATAAATTATCTTTATGTATCCCTATACCTTGATCTTTTACAGATATACTTAAAGAACTATTTTTATAATTTATATCTATAAATATCTTTTTTCCATTTGATGTAAATTTTATTGCATTGCTTAAAAGATTTGATAGTATTTGCTTGATTCTAAGAGGATCACTATTTAAGTATTTTGGTAAATTTTTATCTATGTTTATCTCTAAGGATATATTTTTCTCACTTGCTTTCGCTTTAAAAAGATCAATAATACTTTGTAGTTCATTATTAGTATTAAAATCTATATCTTCAATCTCTAATTTACCACTTTCTATTTTAGAAAAGTCTAAAATATCTTCAATAATACCCAAAAGATGATGACTAGAGTTATCTATAATATTAAGATACTCTTTATTTTGAGTATCTATTATATTCTCTTTTAGAAGATCAACAAATCCTAAGATGCCATTTAAAGGCGTTCTAATCTCATGGGACATATTTGCTAAAAAGGAAGATTTTGCTCTTGCAGAATCTTCTGCCTTTTCTTTTGCAATATTTAGTTCATTTGATGTTGTGGTTACAAGATGAGTTAAAGCTTTTAAAGTTTTATTCTTTTTACTATGTTTATTTTCTATCTCTTTTGGTTTTTTTACCTCTTTTGTTTCACTTAAGCTTAAAAATGTAGTGGTAATGTTTAATAGTTCATTTTGTATATTATTATGATAGTATTCACCATAGGTGAAATACCCAACAGTTGGTGCTATATTTTGCAATAATCCAAACTCAACTTCTAATTCATCACTCATCAAAGCTTTTCTTGCACTGCATGAGTATATAAAAGTTGACTCAATTGGTATATCTTTAAGCTTTTCATAATTTTTATAACTGCTGTCTTTAATAGTCTCAACATTTCCAAATCCAAACTTTACTTTTGAACCTTGAGTAATATTACCTGCAAATATAAATGTACCATCATCCAGTACAGATATAGGTGCTCGTGCAATAGTTACACCATTCTTTTGCATAATCAAAGGAAACTCAATACCAGAAAATGGCAATCCATCTACAATATCATCTCCTAGGTATTTTCTATATAAATCGATTGGTTTTTTATGGTTTATCTCAATAATATGGTTTTTATCTGATGCAGTTATTGTCATATCTTGACCAATTGTTTCCCAATTTAATATATAGTTATTATGTACTATTAAATCTTTTGAATTTAATGCTACTACTACACAACCTTTTTGTACAGATTTAGTTTCATTAAATACAAATGTTTTTACAAATTGCTGATTGTCTCCTGCTCTTCCACCTGCAATTATTAAATCTGGATTTATTTGTGTTATTTCATTAATTATCTCTTCACCATTACTTAATAGTCCATCACTAAAAATAATCATAGCTTTTGTATCATCTGTAACTAAATCATCTAAAATATATTTTACACAATCTTTATTGTCTTTCAATTCATAAATATTTGATTTTAGCGAAGTGCAATTAAATATAGAAAATGATATAACAATTTGTTCATCATACATCTTTCCATTATATACTTCACCTGCTGTTGTTGTTCCTAGTATTTTGGAAGATGGCAAAAGCTTTTTTATATTTTGTGATATGTTTATTAGTATTTTATCTTCTAATATACCACTAAATATCTGCACAAGAATAGTGTTTGATTTATCTATATTATTTGTTTTTATAAATTCTTCTAAATTTTTATTATTTTTGTAAATTAAATTATAACTTTGCATTTTATACCTTAATTTTTTTCTTATAAATTTATAAAACTTCAGTAAATTATTTTTATTTCTTAGCTTAATTAAATTAATATGTATTGTAGCTAATTAAAAGTAAAATTTACTAAAACTCCATGTTAAATCATCCCTCATTTGTTAAATTATTTATTCGATATAATCATTGAATTTTTAGTAACAAAACAATTATTTATATTTCAAGTTATTACAACAGTATAAAAATAATGTTACAATTAACCTTGGAGAATACAATGGATAAATTTATACAAATAAAAAATATAACAAAAATATTTAATCCTAATAGTGATATAGAGGTTGTAGGATTAAAAAATATAAATATAGAGCTTGATAAAGGTGAATTTGTAGTTTTAAGCGGACCTAGTGGAAGTGGTAAAACTACACTTTTAAATTTAATAGGTGGTCTTGACGATGCAACTATTGGTGAAGTTATCATCGATGGTATAAATATCACAAAAATGTCTGAAGATATATTATCAAAAGAAAGACGAGATAATATAGGCTTTGTATTTCAAGCTTATAATTTAGTACCAGTATTAACAGCTCATGAAAATATAGAGTATATTATGAAACTTCAAGGAAAATCACAAAAAGAATGCAATAAAAGAGTAAAAGAAGTTGCTAAAAAACTAAATATAGAAACTATTCTAAACAAACTCCCATCACACTTAAGTGGTGGTCAGCAACAAAGAGTTGCTGTGGCACGTGCGGTCGCTAGTAAACCAAAACTAATACTAGCAGATGAACCAACTGCAAATCTCGATAGTTTAAGTGCAAATGAGTTGATGGATATGATGGAGATATTAAATATGGAAGAAAATATCACAATTATATTCTCTTCTCATGATCCTATGGTTATAAATAAAGCAAAAAGATCTATCATTTTAAAAGATGGGGAAGTGTTTAAAAATGAGATTATTTCTTAGTATTATTTTAATTTCTATATTTTCATATGCATTAGAGTTTGAGCATATATTTGAGCATATAATTGAAAATACAAATATTTTAAAATATAATAAAAAGCAAGTAGATGATTATAATAGAGCAAGAGCATATTTAACTTTTCAAGATAATGAGTATGAAAACAGTATTGTTAAACTAATAGTTGATAATGAAAATATTTATAATTATAAAACAAATTCAAGTGATAATAAGAGCTCAATTTATAGAGCATATTTTAAATATACAAATGATAAACATCTTTTAAGTATGGGACTTCAAAGAGTACCTTTAGGAGTTGGTTCCATTTGGAATCCATTAGATATATTTAATCCAATAGATTCAACTACAATTGAACCAAACCACAGAGAGGGTGTAGAATCTTTAAGATATGAATATGCCATAAATTCACTTTCTAATTTAGATATAGCTTTTTCTAAAGATAAATCAAGTTTAAAAATAAAAAGCTATTTAGATTTTGCAGATTTTGCTCTAATAGTTTTACATAATGACAAACTTAATCAAACTATTTTAGGATATGAGGTTCAAGGTGATTTGTATGAAACAGGAGTTGAACTAAAAAGTGAAGGTGGATATTTTAAAGATAAAGAGTTGAATGAAAATTTCATCTCCTATATTATAGGAGCCCAGTATGGTTTTGAAAACTCATTAATATTATCAAGTGAATATTACACTAATACAAAAACAAATTTAAAAAATCTTGGAATTACACTATCTTATACAATATCATCTGTTATAAATATAAACTTACTAAACATATCAAATATAAAAGACAATAGCTACCTTATTTCACCTACTTTAGAATATAGTTTAGCAGATGATATTGTACTATCTTATAGTTATTTCAACTACAATAGTAAAAATAATCATAGTCAATTTAGTAATTTTAGTGATACCCATTTTTTAAAAATATCAATATCTCTTTAAGTTTACAATTTATTGTTTTTTATTCTTTAAACTGCTATAATCATAATATTATAAAATCGCTAAGGAATAATCACTATCTATGACAAGTAAATTAAAATTTTCCAATATAGTAATAATATTTTTAATATTATTTTTAATATTATCTGTATTTTATTATAAAAATACAAGAGACTCTGCGATAAACAATGCTAATATCAAAATAAATGAATTATTACTTAATTATAAAGCATTTCGTGCCTATGTAAGTAAAGTACAGAAACATGAGGTTTATCGACTTCAAGATTTAGATAATATTGATATTGAATATTTTAATCCAAAACTTTTATCTTCTACATATAGTGCAAGAAATGTAAATAAATTCTATAATCAATATAGAAAAGAAAAAAATCAAGAACCAATAGAGATAAAGTTTGCAAGTAATAATCCACGTAATCCAATTAATAGTGCAAATGAAAAAGAACTAGAACTATTAAAAAAATTTAATAATAATGACTTAAGTGATTACCAAGAGATAATAACAACAAAGACAGGTACAAAACTATTTTATGCAATACCCACAAAAAGAACTACTGCTGAATGTATGAGATGTCATTCACTCCCACAAAGTGCACCACAAGATTTAGTTAAATTGTATGGTGATAAAAATGGTTTTCATGAGGAGGTTGGAAAAATCAGAGCTATTTTAACTACAATATATCCACTTGATGAAGACTTGAAAAATGCAAATTATTCTTTTATAAAAATGACACTAATCACATTCATAATATTTGCAATATCTCTTTTTATTGTATATAAGTTTATTAAAAGTATTGAAAAAAGAAATAAAAAACTTAATGAATTAAATTTATTATTAGATGAAAAAGTTGCCAAAAGAACAAAAGAGTTAGAAGTAGAAAAGGAACATATAGAAACTATTGTTGAATCAAACAATAATGCAATTATAGCTATTGATTCTACAGGAACAATTAAAACATACAATAATAAAGCCCAAGAGATATTTGGTTGGAGCAAAGATGAGATGATAGGAAAGAAAAACTTACTTAAAATCATCCCTGATAAATTTAAACAAAAATATACAACAACATTATTAAAATACTTTAAAACTGGTATATTAGATGATAATCTAAACCATTCACAACAAGCTGAAGGGATACATAAAAATGGAACTATTTTTCCAATAAGAATATCTATAGGTTCAAAATTCAAATTTAAAGATACTATTGTTATTGCAAATATATCTGATATATCACAAGAGATTCAACAAGAAAAATTAATATATCAACAGTCAAAAATGGTATCAATGGGTGAGATGATTGGAAATATTGCACATCAATGGAGACAGCCATTATCTGTTATATCAACTGCAGCTTCTGGTATGCAGATACAAAAAGAATTTAATATCCTTAGCGATAAGCAGTTTGTTGAAGCTTGTGAAATTATAGATAAAAATGCACAATATTTATCCAAAACAATTGATGATTTTAGAAACTTTATAAAAGGAGATAGAGAAAAATCAAAATTTAATTTAACAAATCAAATTGATAGCTTTTTACATTTAGTTGAGGGTACTATAAAAAATAGTGATATTGATATAATATTAAATTTAAATGATGATATTCAAATTGATGGTTATGAAAATGAGCTAACTCAATGTTTTATAAATATATTTAATAATGCAAAAGATATTTTAGATGAAAAAGATATGCAGAATAACTTTATTTTTATAACTAGTTCAAAAATTGATGCAGATGTAATAATTACAATAAAAGATAATGCAGGTGGAATACCAAATGACGTACTACCTAAAATATTTGAACCATATTTTACAACAAAACATAAATCACAAGGGACAGGACTAGGTCTACATATGACATATAATTTAATTGTTGATGGAATGAAAGGTGAAATAAAAGCAAATAACGCAAACTTTACATACAACAATGAAAATTATACAGGGGCAGAGTTTATAATAATATTGCCATTGTCTTAATAACATTTTAAATATTTCTTATTTATGTTATAATTGTTTGTGTTTAAAAACAAGGTAGATGTTATGTATAATTTAATAAATAAAAAAATAAGTAATAAGATGACATTTTGGTTATTAATATTAATATTATTTAGTAGTGTTGCAATTTTATTTTCAACGCTTATTAGAGTTAGTGATGAAAAAATTTTAAATAATACAATTATTATATCAATTATATTGGAGCTTATCGCTATTTTAATTATCTTTTTTATTGTTAATCGAGTAACAAAACCAATAGATGGATTAAAAAAAGGATTTGAAGAGTTATTGTATTCCAACAAGTCACATAAGGATTTAAAATTAACAATTACTGAAAGTGATGAGATTGGTGAAGTTGCAATATTATTTAATAAATATATGGATAAGTTAAGCAATGATTTAAACAATGATGCAAAAAAATTTGCTGATTCTATTATAAATTCTCAATCAAATATTATTATTACAAGTGAAAATTATAAAGCATTAAAAAATGGAAATAAAGCATTTTTTGATTTTTTTAATGTAAAAGATGTGGAAGAATTTAAAAATAAATATGGTTCATGTATATGTGATACTTTTCAACAAGATGATAAATATGATTATATTCAAAAGTATATGGGTAAAGAGAAATGGCATGAATATATTATAAAAAGACCAGAATCCACACATAAAGTTTTAATAAAGAAGGATAATACCAACTATATATTCCATATTACGGCCAGTCAATTTACAATAGGTGATATTACATACAACACATCATCTCTATTAAATATAACAGAATTAGAAAACACTCAAAGAGAACTTGAAAATTTAAATAAAACTCTTGAAAAAAGAGTAGAGGAAGAGATGCAAAACAATCTTCAAAAAGAATTAATTTTATTTGAGCAATCAAAATTGGCATCAATGGGAGCAATGATAGGAAATATTGCTCATCAGTGGCGACAGCCTCTAAATACAATATCAATAATTGCTTCAGGAATTAAAACTAAACAAGAGCTTGATATACTAGAGGATGAAGATATTCAAAAAGATATGGACAATATTGAAGAAAGAACAAAATATCTTTCAGAAACAATAACAACATTTAGAAACTTTTTAAAAGAAAAAAAAGAGTTAAAAGAGCTTATTTTACAAGATAGGATTAATATATCATTAAATATTGCAGGGTTGGCACTTCAAGATAATGGTATCGATCTTAATGTAAATATAGATTATGAAAATCCTATAAAAATAACTATGGTTACAGGAGAGCTAGATGAAGTAATTATTAATATTATTAATAATGCTAGAGATATATTACTAGAAAAAGATATTAAAACTCCTTGGGTAGAAATAAATTTAAAAAAAGAGAATAATAAAGCGATAATTACAATTGAGGATAATGGATGTGGTATCCCTGAAGCAATACTACCAAAAATTTTTAATGAATATTTTACAACAAAAGATGAAGATAAGGGGACAGGTCTTGGGCTTTATATGAGCTATAAAATAATAAAAGAAAGTCTTAACGGTAAATTATACGCTAAAAATACACAAAATGGTGCTAAATTTTACATAGAGTTACCATTAAGTTAACAAGCTTTATATTAGTTATCAATCTTTAAAATTTAATAAAATTCTATAAAGTTTTTTTAGATATAATAGTGCCATTAAATTAAAGGTGAAAAATGAAAAAATATCAAGAATTAGAAAAGTGCCTGGGTTATCAGTTTGAAAATAAAGACCTGATAATCGAAGCACTTACACACAAAAGTTATAAAAAAGTATTCAACAATGAAAGACTTGAATTTTTAGGAGATGCTGTTTTAAATCTTATTGTTGGGGAGTTTTTATTTAAAAAATTTCCATCATCAGCTGAGGGTGAACTATCAAAAATCAGAGCATCTTTAGTAAATGAATCTGGTTTTACAAAACTAGCACTTGCAATTAATCTTGGTGATTACATCTTCTTATCTGATGCAGAAGAGAGAAATCAAGGACGAAATAAAGCTTCTATTTTAAGTGATGCTTTTGAGGCAATTATGGGGGCTATCTATATAGAATCAGGAATTGATAAACTTAAACCTATGATTTTAAAACTTCTTGAAGAGAACTATGAAGAGATAAATCTTGATGAGCTGTTTAGTGATTATAAAACAGCCTTACAAGAGGTGACACAAGCTAGATTTGGAGCAATTCCTGTTTATAAATTAGAATCAGCCGTAGGACCTGATCACGATAAAGTGTTTGAATTATCACTATGGATAAATGATAAGCATTATGCAACAGCAACAGGTAAAAGTAAAAAACTTGCACAACAAGCTTCTGCAAAAATTGTTTTAAATCAACTAACTGGTAAAAAATAATGAATAGCTTTGGACAAAAATTTAGATTTACAACATTTGGTGAGTCGCACGGTATTGCATTAGGGTGTATTGTCGATGGTGTTCCAGCAGGTTTAAAAATAGATTTAGATTTTATACAAGCACAAATGGATAAAAGAAAACCTGGAAAAAATGAATTTGAAACTAAAAGAAGTGAAGCAGATACT
Organism: uncultured Arcobacteraceae bacterium; assembly: GCA_965603755.1. Taxonomy (GTDB): domain Bacteria; phylum Campylobacterota; class Campylobacteria; order Campylobacterales; family Arcobacteraceae; genus JAIOSF01. The sequence goes on along the minus strand of CBFDEF010000009.1, from coordinate 36,847 downwards.
ATAGAGATACAAAGTGGTGTATTTGAGGGTGTAAGTACAGGTACTCCTATCTCTATGGTTTTATACAATAAAAATCAAAAGAGTAAAGACTACACAAATATTAAAGATGTTTTTAGACCTGCTCATGCTGACTTTACATACTTCCATAAATATGGAGTAAGAGACTATCGTGGTGGAGGAAGAAGTAGTGCTAGAGAAACAAGTGCCAGAGTAGCAGCTGGTGCAATTGCACAACTTATGTTAAACCAATTTGGTATAAAAGTACAAAGTGGTATCTCTCAAATTCATACAGTAGTATCTGAAAATCTAGATTTTGACTACGCACCTTCTAGTCCTATTTTTGCTTTAGATAAAAATCTTGAAGAGGCACAAAAAGAGGCAATTTTAAAAGCTAAAAATGATCACAACTCAGTAGGTGGTGTAGTAACATTAAAAATATCTAATGTTCCAGTTGGACTGGGTGAACCAATCTATGATAAACTTGATTCTAAATTAGCTGATGCTATGATGAGCATAAATGCGGTAAAGGGTGTTGAAATTGGTGATGGAATAAATAGTATAAATCTTACAGGGTATGAAAATAATGACCAGATAAACTCAGATGGTTTTATTACAAATCATAGTGGAGGAATACTTGGTGGAATTAGTAATGGTGAAGATATTATTCTAAAAGTATACTTTAAACCAACTCCATCTATTTTTAAAGAGCAAAAAACTATTGACATTCATAACAATAATGTTGACTTTTCACTTCAAGGAAGACATGACCCTTGTGTAGCTCCAAGAGGTAGTATAGTTGTTAATGCAATGGCTGCAATTGTAATAGCTGATATGATGTTACTTAATATGGGAGCAAAGATGGATCATCTTAAGGCAGTATACTAATAACATTTTAACATAACAATTTAACAACACATTAAAAATTAAAACTTGACAATTAAATTTTATTACAATATAATTACAAAAAATAGATAGTAGGATTATAAAGATGATAAAAAGTACAACGATTAGTTTTTTAAGAAAACTAGGTTTGTCTAGTAAAGAGTACAGCCTTAAAAACATTACTAGAATTGGTAAAAAAAGAGCTACTACAGGATGGTGGGTAAGGATAAATAATGACGAATTAAAATGTTCAAAAACATTTTATGATAGTAATTATGATAGCCCACTTGCATCTTTTCATGCAGCAGAAGAGTTCAGAGATTCACATCCAAAGAATATAAAGTCTAATACAGGATATGAGTTTATCTCAATAACAATTAAAGATGGGATATACCCAACTTTAAAAGTTACACTGAAACCTTATGAAAAAGCATTCTCAATTAGAACTTATGGTTATAGAGAGGCATTAGCTATGTCTATAAACTTTAGAAATAAAAGAACAAAAAAAGATCCTGTAAATATGGAAGACTTAAGTATTGAAAAAGGTATGGCTTACCTAGCAGAGCATCTTAATCCAGAAATTTATGAAGGTGTTAAAAAAAGAGCTAATATTTAATATCTATTATGAACTTTTGTTATATAATCTAACAAAGGTTTGTAAAAATGATTGAGATATTAAGTGTAGTAAGTATTTGTTTAGCAGTTATTGCTATTTTTCTTTATAAAAAAAGTGGTGACATTTCTAAACAATATGCTGTAGATGTAGCAATATCTAATGAAAAAATAAAATACTTATCTTCTTATGCTCAAGATTCAAAGAATAGATATCTAAACTTAGAGCATGAAAACCAACTGCAACAATTAGAATCAATAAAAGATAAAGAGTTAATCTCTCAACTTCAAACAAAACTTAAAGAACAAAATATATCTATGCAAGAGAAGATAACACTACTTCAAAATAGTGAAGAAAATTTAAAAATCGAGTTTAAAAATTTAGCAACTCAAATACTAGATAATAATAGCAAAAAATTCACTGAACAAAATAGTGAAAGTTTAACACTAATTTTAAATCCTATGAAACAACAAATTAATGAATTTAAGAAAAAAGTTGAAGATGTATATGATAAAGAATCTCGTGATAGAAGTGCATTATCTGCAGAATTAAAAATATTAAAAGAGCTAAACAACAAAATAAGTCAAGATGCTATCAACCTAACAAATGCACTAAAAGGTCAAAATAAAACACAAGGTAGCTGGGGAGAGATGGTACTTGAAAAAGTACTAGAGAGTTCAGGTTTAAGAAAAGGGGAAGAATATATAAGAGAGAAATCCTTAACTTCTGATGATGGGAAAAATTATAGACCTGATGTGATTGTAAATCTTCCAAATAATAGACAAGTTATAATAGATGCCAAAACATCACTAACCTCTTATGAACAATATGTTTCAACACAAGAAGATAACGAGAAAAACAGCTTTTTAAAGAATCATCTTATCTCTATAAATAATCATATAAATGAACTCTCCGATAAAAAATATGAAAAACTAAATGGTGTAAATACCCTTGATTTTATATTTATGTTTATACCTATAGAGAGTGCTTTGATGTTGGCACTTGAAAATGATAAAGAGCTATTTGATAAGGCATTTAAAAAGAAAATAGTTTTAGTTAGCCCTACTACACTTTTAGTTGCACTTAAAGCGGTAGAAAATAGTTGGAGATATGAGAAACAAGCACAAAGTACTACAGAAGTTATAAGATTAGCAGAAAAACTATACAACAAAGTTAGAACATTTGTGGAGGATTTTGATAAGGTTGGAAAACATCTAAGTACTGCACAAAAAAGCTATGATGATGCACATAAAAAACTAACATCTGGAAGAGATAATATCGTACGACAAATTGAAGTTTTTAAAGAAAAGTCAAATATAAACCCAACAAAACAGATACCACAAGATCTTGTAGATAGTGCAATGACAGAGGTTTCAAATAATAATGAAGAGGACAAAAGTTTAAACTAATATGAAAAATTACAACACAAAACTAACAACACATAGAGAGTTTTATCCAGCACAAGATTTAGATTGGTCAGTGGAAAGTGATAGAGGAAGAATCATATCATCTCCAGCTTTTAGAAGACTTCAAAAAAGAACTCAAGTTTTTGCCTTGGAATTAAATGCAGCTGTTAGAAGTAGACTTACCCACTCACTTGAAGTTTCACAGACGGCTAGATTTATAGCTAAAACAATTTTAAAAAAACTTGATGATGAAAATTTAAAAGAGTTTGAAAATGCTTTTGTCTCAACATCTGAGATGGCAAGTTTACTTCATGATATAGGAAACCCGCCCTTTGGTCACTTTGGAGAAACTGCTATAAATGAGTGGATAGGTAAAAATGCAATGACACATCTAAATAATCTTGTTCCAAATAGCTCAAATCTAAAAGATAAACTTATAAAAGATTTATGTAACTATGATGGAAATGCTCAAGCTATTAGAATAGTTCATAAACTACAAAGACTAAATCTATCTTACACTCAAACTGCTTCTATTATAAAGTATACAAGGGGTGCTTTTGAAGATAGAGTAAAAGATGACAATCTATCATATCTGAAAAAGAAACCTGGGTTTTACTATAGTGAAAAGCAGTTTGTAAATACAATTTCAGATACATTAGGTATTCAAAAAGGGCATAGATTTCCTATAACTTATATTATGGAATCAGCTGATGACATATCGTATCTTAGTGCAGATATAGAGGATGCAGTTGATAAAGGGATACTTACTTTAGATAAAATTTATGAACTTATTAAAATTGAATCCAAAAAAATAAATGAAAAATACAATACAGATAAAACTATGCTATTAGATTTAGTTGAAAAAAACTATCATAAAGCTAAAAGTAAAGAGGATGAACCATATCAATTTAATATGTTCTTAACACTTACAAGAGCACAACTTATATTTAAACTTGTAAATTATGTATCAGATTTATATATAAAGCATCATGATGCGATGTTTGATGGTTCATTTAATAGTGCATTATTAGAGTTTGATAAATCACATGAGTGTTCTCAAGCCATTGAGATACTTCAAAATATATCGATAAAACATATATATTCTAATAAGCAGGTTCAAGCCTTGGAGTTAAAAGGGTATGCAATAATTCAAGGCTTATTTAATATCTATGAACCGTTACTAAAACTTACAAATGTAGAGTTTGCTAAACTTATAAATGATAAAAGAATTGATTGTTTAATTTGTCAAAATTTATTAGCTAGATTATCAAAAAAACATCTAGTAGCATATAAAAAAAGTATAGTTGAACTTAAAAAAGATGAAGATTATAATTTATTAGAGTGGTATTATAGAACTAGATTAATTATAGATTATATAAGCGGTATGACTGATGATTATGCTTTGCATGAGTATCAAACATTAAGTGCAATATAAATAAAAAAGGGAGATATTATCAAAAATAATGATAAACTTTTAGCAATATTTTCTACAGTTTTGGATAAAAACATTGCATACCATGTAACAAATGATAAAGTAAGTGTTGATAAAGCAAGAGAAGAGTTAGCAATAAAACATAACTATGATAATACAAAACTTCAATATATGGAGCAGATACATTCAAGTATAGTAAAAGATGTTCATCCAAAAAAAACCCCTCTAATATGTGATGCAATTATTACAGACAAATTCAATACTCCTCTTATGGTTATGGTGGCTGACTGTATCCCCATTCTATTTTACGATGATGTCAAAAAAGTTATTGCAGTAGCACATGCAGGTAGAGTTGGTACTTTTGAAAATATTTCTGGAAATACTATAGATAAAATGCAAATAGATTATAAGTGTGATCCAAAAAATATAAAAGTTCTAATAGGTGCATCTATACAAAAATGTTGTTATGAAGTATCTCAAGAGTTAGCAAATGAAGCAATAGAACTATTTGGAAAAGAGTTTACCATTGGAAGGTTTCTAGACTTACAAGCTATAAATAAAAAACAACTATTAGATAAAGGGGTAAAAAATAAACATATAGATATAGCAAATATATGTACAAAATGTACCTCAAAGAACTATTTTTCATATAGAAAAGATAGTTCATGTGGAAGATTTGCAGGTGTTATTATGATGAGAGATGATAAATAAGCCGATTATGTTTAAGAAACTTTTTATTATATTAAAACAGTAATATCTCACTATATTCTTTATCTTCTATACCAAAATAACCTCTAAACCAATTCTCTTTTGCTAAACTAGCATTAAAATTTAAATCGTAAATTTTATCACCTATATCTAGATTTTTTGTTGATGATAACTTTTCTAACAAAGTTGATGAGAACTTTCCTTTTGTGTCAATTATAAATGTAGATTCTGTAGCATTCCATATAAAAACTAAGTTCAATAAATATTTATCATTGATTTTATATTGTGAAAATTCATAATTTTCTATATCAAATCTTTTTATTAACTTCATACTATCTATTTTAGCTTTCTCTTTAAAAAAGCCTTCATAAAATCCTCTTGATAGACCATTCCAGACACAATTTGTTTTAAGCTCTATGTTTTCTATGTTTAGTTCGCCATACTGATTGAAGTTTTGTTTTATTGTGTAAGTATTGCTAGCACAACTTGAGCTATTGTATTTTATACTATTATTATCCACTTTTAAAATAGTAAGATTTTGGCTTGTTTTGGTACTGTTAAAAGATAGACTATCTTCATTTAAAACATAACTATTTGTAGCACATCCCGAAAATAAGAATGATGATAAAAATATAGCCGATATATTATACTTATTCATAACTTCCCCTTTTTAATTAACAATATAATAACATATTAAAAAACTAATATAATAAAACATTATATTAACATTTTTATTTATAGTTTAATTAATATTCATATATACTTAACCAATAATTCAAGTAGGGAAAAGATGAAAAGTGAAGTAAAACATATAAAACTTTTTTGTGATGGAAGTGTAAATCCAAAATCAAATATTGGTTATGGTGCATATTTTATTTTAGATTCATCATTAAGCGTAGAGTTATCTAAAGTTCAGATTTTTACAAAAAGGTTTGAAAATACATCATCTACAAAATTAGAACTAGAAACTTTACTTTGGGCACTTAATGATTCAAATTTACAAGATATAGAAATTTTTGTATACACAGATTGTCAAAATATTTTAACACTTAAAAATAGAAGAGAGAAACTTGAACAAAACAACTTTTATACAAAAAAAGGTGAACTACTTAAAAACCATCTTTTATATAAAGATTTTTATAAACTAAGTGATTTATTATCTTGTACATTTATTAAAGTTAAAGGTCATAAAAAAACAAATGAGAAAGATGAAATAGATAAACTTTTTACACTAGTAGATAGAACTGCAAGAGATGCATTAAGAAACAATAGCGTATAAGTAAATCTATAAGTGATAATTTTGTATACTTCTAAAATATTAAAAACAAGGAAATCAATTGGATTTAAAAAAAAGAAATAAACTAATAATGTTTGTATTAGTAGTTTTATTTATGTTTACCGTAAGTACAAGATACACTATCAATAAATCACAAATAGATTTAAGCACATACCACTTAAATGTAGAACTACCAAAAAGTTTTTTACTAAAACAAAAAGATATAATCGTATATAATGAAAAAGAGAATTATTTAGAAAAAATAAATATTGTCCTAGCTTCTGATGGTAAGCTTACTCAAAATAAACTAAAAACTTTTTTACCAAATATTCAAGTAGGTCTAAATACAGAATTAATACAATATTTTCAAGACTTAAAAAAAATAAATTGTGATGAAAAAAATATATCTAATTGTATAAATCAAAATAAACTAAAAACAAAAGGGTATATTCTTGAAAAAGAAAATAAAGCATATCTTTTAAATAAAGAGTTTGGTTTAAAAATATTTGATATAGTTTATACATATGATAAATATTTAAAAAGTAAAAAGAACTAATCGTTTGCTAAAATTAAAAAGTATATAAATATATGCAAAACCTACCTATAAATGAAGTAATTGATGATATAAAATCAAACTTCTTAACTAATCAAACTTTAATACTTCAAGCCCCTCCAGGTGCTGGAAAAAGTACAGTAGTACCTATATCATTTTTAGATGAACCATGGCTTGAAAATAAGATGATTATTATGCTAGAACCTCGAAGGGTAGCAGCACGTATGGTTGCCCAACAGATGGCTAGACTTTTAAATGAAGATGTTGGTCAAACTATTGGTTATCAAATCAAAATGGACAAATGTAGCTCTGCTAAAACAAAAATACTAGTTGTAACAGAAGCTATTTTAGTTCGTATGCTACAAAGTGACCAATCACTTGATAATGTAGCTATGGTTATATTTGATGAGTTTCATGAAAGAAGTATCCACACAGATCTATCTTTAGCTTTATGTTTACAGGTTCAAGAGTTACTTCGTGAAGATTTAAAACTACTAATTATGTCAGCAACTTTAAACTCTAAAGATATATCAAATATACTTGGGTCCGTACCAATAATAACATCAAAAGGTAGAGTTTTTGAAGTTGAGGATATATATTTAAAAGCAAATATAAAACAACCAGATATAAAATCGATAAACAATCTACTATTAAATACAACTTTAGAATCTATAAAAAATGATACTGGAGATATTTTAGTTTTTTTAAGTGGTACTAAAGAGATAAAATCTTTAGAAAAACTTTTAAATGATAGTTTACAAAATGATGATATTCTTATTTTACCTTTATACTCTGCATTAACAAAAAAAGAGCAAGATAGAGCAATATCACCAAATAAAAAAAGAAAAATTATATTATCAACAAATATTGCTCAAACATCTTTAACTATTGAGGGTGTAACTGTAGTTATTGATAGTGGACTAGAAAAACTATCAAGATATAACTACTCAAATGGTATGGATCATCTTGAACCATCTTTTATCTCAAAAGATTCTAGTATTCAAAGAGGTGGACGAGCGGGAAGATTATCTAGTGGTAAGTGTTATAAACTTTGGCATAAAGGTAAGATATTAGTACCATCTACTAAACCTGAAATACTAAGAACAGACTTATCTTCACTTCTTTTGGATTTGGCTTTATGGGGTGTTGAAGAGATGAGTGAACTAAAATGGTTAGATATCCCATCTCTGCCTATCATTGATGAAACCAAAGAGGTTTTAAAAGAGTTACGAATGTTAGATGATAATTTAAATATAACATCTTTTGGAAAAGATGCCTTAAAACTTGGACTTCATCCTAGATTTTCATATATGATATTAAAAGCAGTAGAGTTAGGATATGGTTATGAAGCTTGTTTATTAGCTTCAATGTTAAACCAAAAAGATATCTATAAAAATAATTATAAAAATAGTGATATAAAAGATAGATTTATACATCTGATACAAAATGACATAAACAACTCTTTTATAAATAAATATACTGCATTAGAGGTTTTAAAAGATGCTAAGTTTTTTTATGCAAAATTAAAAAAACTTAAAAAAGAAAATAAAAAATCATTTGATATAGATATGCTAAGTGTGTTAGTATTATTTGCATATCCAGATAGACTTGGAATTTTACGAAATAGAGACAATAACAAATATAAATTAAGCAATGGAAAAGGTGCTACTTTAAATATTGATGATACACTTTTCAATGAGCCATATTTAGTAGTATCAAATCTAAATGCAAACAACAAAGACTCATTTATAAATTTAGCATCTGCCATCACTTTAGATAATATTGAAAAATATTTTTCATCGTTTTTAAAACAAATTGAGACAATAACTTACAATAAAACTAAAAAAAAGTTTGATATAAAATCTAATACATATTTTTTAAAGTTAGAGTTATATTCCAAACCTAGTGGAGATACAACAAATATAAACTATCCAAAGTTAATAAGTGAAGTTATAAAAAAAGAGGGATTAAATCTTTTGATATGGAGTAAACCTGCCAAAAATTTAAAAGATAAAATAAACTTTATAAATCAACATATAGAAGATAATAATTTCCCCGATTTTTCTGATGATTGGCTTATAAATAATCTAGATAGTTGGTTAGAACCATATTTAACAAAAATTGATGATATAAAAAAATTAGAAGCTTTAGATATATACCCTATTCTACTTAACCTTATATCTTGGGAAAACCAACAATTACTAGATAAACTACTACCAAAAAGTATAAAAGTTCCAAGTGGTTCAAATATATCTATTGATTATTCCTCTTTAGAAACACCAGTATTAAGTGTAAAACTTCAAGAGATGTTTGGATTAAATAAAACGCCAATGATACTTAATAATAAAGTTGCATTGCAGATACAACTTTTAAATCCTGCTATGAGTCCTATTGCTATTACATATGATATGGAAAGTTTTTGGAAAAACTCATATGATGATGTTAGAAAAGATTTAAGAGGGAAATATAAAAGACACTATTGGCCAGAGTCTCCATATGATGCAATAGCTACAAATAAAACTAAGAAAAATATGGATAAACTTCCAAAACAGTAAAATTATTACGATATTATTCTGTTAATTCATCCCCTAATTTTTCTATATTTAGTAATGTTAATAAGTTATCATTTGAATAACTATTATCTGTAACAACAATACTCTCAATCAATGCTCCACCTGATATAAGATGATTTTCTATTGGTTTAATTTTATCGGCTTCTACATCTACAATATCATCTAAACTATTCACAAGTAACCCTACATAGTGACTATTAGCTCCACCTGCATAATTAATAATTACAATATCTTTATATTCACTTTGTATATCCTCTTTTATAAAAGATTGTATATCTAATACACTAATTGCATTTTTCTTATGAACAATTGTCCCTTTAAAATAATGTTTATCATCAAGTACAATAGATGATTCTAAATCTTTAATACTAACAGCTTCTATAACATCTTTTCCATATACTCCTAAATATTTTTTACCAATATAAAATGTTGCTATTTCTGCACAATCTTCACAATCATCAAGAATAGTATTTTGTTTATTTTCTATTAGGTGTTTAGTATCATTTATAGGTATATCAGCTTCACTAATATATGAGAAAAAGAATGAATATACATCATTTATATAATCATCCACACTACTTTTATACTCTCTATAACCTTGTGAACATTTTACACCTACTGCATAAAACTTACCATTTAATGTTATAATTTCACTATGCGATTCACCATTTCGTAAATCAAAAAACTTGTCATCTAAATCTAAAATAGAGCCAACTGTATATTTTTCACTACTTGAAGAAATAACTCTTTTATCACTTGATGCATATACACCAAATACACCATTTTTAATCTCACCATTTACATATCTAGGAAGTGATTCATTTATCATTTGATAAAATTCAAGCTCTGAATTAAACACTATACCAATACCACCAACAATCTTATTTGAACTTTCTAATGATTGAATAGAAGAGTTGTAAATATAAGTATGTTTATTGTTATAAAGTTCTGTTTGTTCAAAAGATGATACACAATATTTAGATGAATCATTGATATTTAAAGTTTTTTCAACCCATATATTAGATAAATTTTTACCTACTAAAGAGGATTGACTAGGTTGTGAAACAGCTACTATTACACCATTTTTGTCATAAATAAATAAATTTGTATATACTGTATATAACTCATTAATATATGCTAATATATTAGAAAGTTTTTCTTTATGTTCTTGAGTTAATATATTATTATCTAAAATATTTCTAAATTCTGAAGTTAGTGCCCACCATCTACAATCATTAGCACGTTCATATAAGTTTCTATCCATTATATCAATCATTAAAGAAGCAATAGAAACAGTATCATTTAAAATCATTGTTTTAGTTAAATTTATAATTGATGAGTTAAATATCTCTTTAGTTTTATCTCCAGTTTTAGAAACTTCACCTAAGAGAAGTCTTGAAAAATTTTTATCAACAGATTCATCTTTTGTTTGAGATATATTTCCATTCCAAACTGCTCTATTTAGATTATGTTGTATCTCATTGGCTTGTATTGGTATCTGCTTTAAATCATCAGAAAATCCATCTCCATATTGTAAAATAGCTTGTAAAACAGCCTCTTTTATCTCAATTGAATTATCTTCTATATGTATAAATGCATGTTCTATTGGTACCATTATATGACCATACCAACCAAGTCCATTAAAACCTTGATATCCATTTGTAGTACAAGTTTTACATAGATAATATCTACCACCAAATGAGACAACTTTATACATATTATTAGTTACTAATTCCAAATTTGCACCAAGTGGTATATGATATTTATCACTACTTGCTATTACTTTACCTTGATTATCTAATATTGAGATACACTCTTGAGTCTCTTTATTTATTAAATCATTAAAGATCCCTTTCATCTCATCTGTAAATTTAAAACATAAAGACAACACACCAATAGAATCAGAATCATTATCATTTGTTTGAGTTACTTTATAAGAGTAAACCAAAGTTTTTTCATATTGTGGAGTAAAATCATGATATTTATATGTTTCCACATAATCATCACTTGTATTAAGTACTCTATTTATAACATCATCTTTTGATTGTTTTAAATTTGTATCATCAACTAAATTAATTAAAATATTACCTTGAGTATCCATAAGAACTATATCAAAATATACACTATATTTTTTTACATATTCTTCAAATCTTTGTTTTAAATGTGACATGTTTTTTTTATATGATGAATCGTATTTCGATATTGTATTTTGTAAAAAATATCTAATATCATCATCAGTAGCTAAAAATCCAATATCAGCTGTTCTTTCAAATAAATTTCTTATAACTACATCAACAGCAATTTGAGCTTTTGCAGTCATCTCTCGTACTGTTTTTTTTAATGTTTCTTCCGCTAAATGATTTAATAATTCTTCAGTTAGATTCCCGAAGCTTTTTTTTGTAGATTCCATATCTATATTACTATGACCAAGTTGTCCCATAACTGTAAGGTTATCCCAACTAGCAGAAAGAGATGATAGATCTTCTCTATAATTTTCCACAGAATCCATATATTTTATAAATGGATAAACCTTTTCTTGAATAGGTATACCTTTGTAAGTTTTTTTAGTATTCATATTATTACCCTTAATGATATATTAATAGTCAAATTATATACCATTAATGCAATTATATACACATGGTTATTGTTTATTAAATATACAGCTATGTATATGTTTTATATATTCATATATTTAAACTTTTTAATTTAATCTAATAGCTGAATAACAAATCATATAGATATATACAATAAAACAAAACTAAAAATAATATGGGTATAATTCCAAAATGATAAGTAAATATGAAATTGATAATTATACAAGAGATAAATGTTATAAATGTTATAGAGCAAAAACAAGTTGTATGTGTGAATATGTAAGTCAAATTAATACTAATACAAAGTTTGTAATTTTAATGCATCCTAGAGAATTTAAAAAAACAAAAAATGGTACCGGGCACTTTACCCATTTATCATTAAAAAACTCAGCTATTTATGTCGGTATCGATTTTTCAAATCATAATGTTATCAACACATTAATAGATGATAAAACAAATAATTGTTTTATTTTATATCCTGGGGTTGATACTATAAAGTTAAACACACATAATATTAAAGAGGTAAATAAAACTAATGTAATATTTATCATTGATTCAACTTGGGCTTGTTCTAAAAAGATGTTAAGAGTTAGTAAAAACTTACATAACCTTCCTAGAGTTAGTTTTGAACACACAAAATCATCTGCATTTAAAATAAAAACTCAACCAAACTCTTATTGTTTATCAACTATTGAGTCAACTTTATGTGTCCTAGAACTTTTAAATCACCATAAAATTGAAAATATTGAAACTAAAAAATTTGACAACTTCTTGCAACCATTTGAAAAAATGGTTGAATATCAAATGTCTTGTGCAATATCTAACGGTGATGAAACAGTACGATATAAAAAACCGTATAAAAAACTATAAGCTTATACCAAACATAAAAATTCAAAACTAACTATAATTTTTTTCATTACCTTAATATCCATTGTTTTATAATTTTATATAAGAAATTATAATACCAAGGAGGATATTATGGAACTAATAGCAGGTTTATTTGTAGTGATGTTTTTCGCAATTTTAAATGAGGTAAGAGTTGCCTTTACAGGAGAAGATAACCCATTTTCTGAATTATTAATTGTATTGTCTAGTTTAGTAGCAGGATTTTTATTTTCTTTAGTAGTTGGGGTATAAATTTTAATCATAATAATTGATATATTAGGTATAATACCTCTATGGATAATTATGAATATACACAACTATTAAAAATATTAAATCAAAAGTTAGAGAATATTGAATCTATTTTAAAACCAGATGATATTGAATTTAGACTTGAAGAGATTACTACTTTAGAACAAGAACCTGAGTTTTGGAATGATCAGATAAGAGCCACTAAAATAGCTCAAGAGAAAAACAGGCTTTTGGGGCGTCAAAATAAGTTTAAAAAAGCTAGTGAAGCAATTACTGATGCAAATGAACTATATGAGATGGCAATAGAGGAAGAAGATACTGAAACTATTGAAACTCTATATGAAGAGGCTCCAAACTTGGAGAATATTATTCAAAAAACTGAGATTGAGGTTATGCTAAGTGGTGATGATGATGGCAGTAATGCTATTGTCTCTATTCACCCAGGTGCTGGTGGAACTGAATCTTGTGATTGGGCAAATATGCTTTATCGTATGTATCTTAGATGGGCAGAGAGAAAAGGTTTCAAAGTTGAGATTCTTGACTACCAATCTGGTGATGAAGCTGGTATAAAAGATGTAAGTATCATCATATCAGGTATAAACGCATATGGATATTTAAAAACTGAGAATGGTATCCATAGATTAGTTCGTATCTCACCTTTTGATTCTAATGCAAAAAGACACACATCATTTGCTTCTGTAATGGTATCACCTGAGATTGATGATAATATTGATATAGAAATAGAAGATAAAGATATCAGAATAGATACATATAGAGCTAGTGGTGCTGGTGGACAGCATGTAAATAAAACAGAATCAGCAATAAGAATCACACATATTGAAACTAATGTTGTAGTACAATGTCAAAATGACAGAAGTCAACATAAAAATAAAGCTAGTGCTATGAAGATGTTAAAATCAAGACTTTATGAGCTAGAATTAGAAAAACTTGCAGCTGAAAAACAAGGTATATCTAAAAGTGAAATAGGATGGGGACATCAAATAAGATCTTATGTTATGCAACCATATCAGCAGATAAAAGATACAAGAAGTAATATAGGATATAGTAATATTGATGGTATTTTAGATGGTGATTTAGATAAAATGATTGAAGATGTGTTAATAGCACAAGCAAAATAAATAAAAGGAAAGTAATAATGACAATAACAAAAAGAGTAACATTTATAGCAAAAGATGGTTGTGAAGACAAAATGAAAGAGTTATTAAGCGCAATGGTTAAACCATCAAAAGCAGAAAATGGCTGTTTAATGTATGAGATAACTCAACTAGAGAATAATAGAAAAAAATTTATGGCTTTTGAAACTTGGGAAAATGAAGCGGCATTAGATGGACATAAATCATCAGCTCATTATAAAATATACAAGTCTAGTTATGAACCATTTTGTGAAGATAAATATTCTGATGAATTAGAGATTTTAGTTTAACTATATGATTTTAAGTATAGAATCAAGCTGTGATGATAGCAGCATTGCTATTACAAAAATAGATACAAAAGAGCTAATTTATCATAAAAAAATATCTCAAGAGTTAGAGCATAGTTTCTATGGAGGGGTAGTTCCAGAACTTGCGGCCAGACTTCATATAGAAGCTTTACCAAAAATTCTTGAAGATTGTAAAGAGTATTTAAAAGATTTAAAAGCAATTGCCGTTACAAATGCACCAGGACTAAGTGTAACTTTAACTGAGGGTGTAACAATGGCAAAAGCTTTAAGTATCAGTTTAAATCTCCCATTAATTGCTGTAAATCACCTAAAAGGTCATATTTATTCTTTATTTATTGAAAAAGAGGAACAACTACCATGTACTATTTTACTTGTTTCTGGTGGTCATACACAAATAATAGAAGCAAATAGTCTAAATAATATGAAAGTTATTGGAAGTACAATGGATGATAGCTTTGGTGAAAGTTTTGATAAAGTGTCAAAAATGATGAACTTGGGTTATCCAGGTGGACCTGTAGTTCAAAAGTATGCACTAAAAGGTGATTCTTCTAAATATGAACTTCCTATTCCACTTAGACAATCACCAAATATTGAGTTTAGCTATAGCGGTCTTAAAAATGCAGTTCGAGTTACTATTCTTAAAGAGCAAGAAATTAGTGGTGAAGAGAAACTTTCAGAGGAAATAATAAGTGATATATGTGCAAGTTTTCAAAAAACTGCAGTTGCTCATATTATGATGAAATTAAAAAAGTACTTTAAAAAAGTACCTCCTTCACGATTTGCAATTGTAGGTGGGGCCAGTGCAAATATGGAACTACGTGAAAATTGTGAAGAGTTGTGTAATAAATACAATGCTCCTCTACTTCTAGCACCTTTAGAGTTTTGTAGTGATAATGCTGCAATGATAGGAAGAGTTGCACGAGAACAATACTTAAATAATGAATTTATAGATATAAATGAAATTGATATACTAAGCAGAATTAAAGAGGATAACTTTTAGGTTATTTTCTTTTATAAATAAATTTATATTAAAATAAATAACTACAATTTAGCTTTAATAATCTTTAACAGTAAAATAATATTTTGATTTTGTTTGAAATAAAAGTGGCGCGGTTGAAGGGACTCGAACCCTCGGCACCCTGCGTGACAGGCAGGTACTCTAACCAGCTGAGCTACAACCGCACTTTTAGTTTTTAAAATTAATGTTGGTGACCCCTAGGAGATTTGAACTCCTGTAACATGGATGAAAACCATGGATCCTAACCACTAGACGAAGGGGCCAACAAAAATTTATAATGGTGGTCGATGTAAGACTCGAACTTACGACATCTACCTTGTAAGGGTAGCGCTCTACCAACTGAGCTAATCGACCGAAATTTAAATAACAATTAATGTAATGGTGACTCGTGTTGGATTCGAACCAACGGCCACCTCCTTAAAAGGGAGATGCTCTACCTACTGAGCTAACAAGTCATGTATTAAAAGTGGCGCGGTTGAAGGGACTCGAACCCTCGGCACCCTGCGTGACAGGCAGGTACTCTAACCAGCTGAGCTACAACCGCACTTTTAGTTTTTAAAATTAATGTTGGTGACCCCTAGGAGATTTGAACTCCTGTAACATGGATGAAAACCATGGATCCTAACCACTAGACGAAGGGGCCAACAAAAATTTATAATGGTGGTCGATGTAAGACTCGAACTTACGACATCTACCTTGTAAGGGTAGCGCTCTACCAACTGAGCTAATCGACCGAAATTTAAATAACAATTAATGTAATGGTGACTCGTGTTGGATTCGAACCAACGGCCACCTCCTTAAAAGGGAGATGCTCTACCTGCTGAGCTAACAAGTCATTTATCTGTTTGTTGTTTTGTGGCGGAATTATAATAAAAATAAAATCATTTGTCAAGTGTTTTTGAAAAGAATTTCAAAATTCTTTTTTAAAGCTGTTTTAGCAGCTTGTATTTGAACCTCTTTTCTTGTCCCTTGGAACCGATAAACACTAATGTTTTTGTCTCCTTTTTCATTCATAACACCAACAACAACAGTACCAACTGGTTTTGCTTCTGTACCACCTGTTGGTCCTGCAACTCCACTTACAGCCATTGCATATGTAGAATTAAATTTTTTTAAAACACCTTTCAACATCTCCTCAACAACTTCACAACTTACTACTCCATATTTTATCATCGTCTCTTTTTTTACATCTAACTCTTTCTCTTTTATCTCATTACAGTATGTAATAATTGAACCTCTAAAAATGGATGAAGATCCAGATATTTCTGTAATCATTGAAGCAATTAGCCCACCTGTACAACTTTCAGCACAAGTTACTGTTTGATTATTTTCTTTTAGATAATTTTGGAACTCGATCATCTCTTTATTGTTAAATATATTGTTAAACATTTATACTCCTTTTTCTTTACTTTTTTTTAATTCTTATTTGGATATACTTTATCTTATTTTAAATTATAGGATTATTAACAAAATGTCACAGCCAGAAGAAACAATTAACTATAAAGACACACTGCAATTACCAAAAACAACTTTCCCAATGAGAGGAAGTTTACCACATAACGAACCAATACAATATAAGCTTTGGGATGAACAAAAAGTTTATGATAAGATGAAAGCTAATAGAAAAGATTGTGAGAGTTTTACACTTCATGATGGACCTCCTTATGCAAATGGAAATATACATATTGGTCATGCTTTAAACAAAGTGCTTAAAGATATAATTATTAAGTATCATTACTTTGATGGAAAATCTGTACGATTTACTCCAGGTTGGGATTGTCATGGTTTACCAATTGAACAAAAAGTTGAAGAGAAAATTGGTGGAAAGAAAAAGAAAGAGTTACCAAAAAGTAAACTTAGACAACTTTGTCGTGATCATGCTACTAAGTTTGTTGATATTCAAAGAGAAGAGTTTAAACAATTAGGTATTATGGCAGATTGGGAAAAACCATACTTAACTATGGACTTTAAATTTGAAGCTAACATATATAGAGAACTTATAGCTATCTCTAAAAAAGGTCTTTTAATCCAAAGAAGTAAACCTGTTTATTGGTCTTGGGCTGCGCAAACAGCACTTGCTGAAGCAGAGGTTGAATATGAAGATAAAGTTTCTCCATCAATTTTTGTTGCATTTAAACTAAAAGAGTTAGACGCAAGTGTAATTATCTGGACAACTACACCTTGGACACTTCCTGCAAATACAGGAATTTCACTAAATGGTGAAGAGGAGTATGTTCAAACATCTGATGGTTTTATAGTAGCTAAAAAACTTTATGGTACTTTACTTGCTGATGAAGTTATTACAGGTGATATAGTAAAAGATATTGATCCTAATATTTTAGAAAACACACATGCAATAAACCCATTAAATGGAAGAGAATCAAAAATTGTACTTGGTGATCATGTAATGATGGACGCAGGTACTGGTGCCGTTCATACAGCACCTGGACATGGTGAGGATGATTATAAAGTTGGTTTAAAATACGGTCTTGATGTAATCATGCCAGTTGGTGCTAATGGTGCTTATGATAACACTATTGTAAGAGAAAACCTACTTCCAAACCCTGAAGAGTTTTTAAATATGAATGTTTTTAAAGCAAATGAACCAATTCTTGAACTTTTAGGTGAGGCACTTCTAAAAAGAGTTGATATTACTCATTCATATCCACATTGTTGGAGAACACATAAGCCAGTAATCTTTAGAGCAACTAAACAATGGTTTATTGCCATGGATCAACCTTATGGAAAAGATGGAAAAACACTAAGACAAAATGGACTTGATGCGATAGAATCAGTTGAATTCTTTCCTGCACATGGTAAAAATAGATTAAAAACTATGATAGAGGGTCGTCCTGATTGGTGTATCTCTAGACAAAGAGATTGGGGAGTTCCAATTGCCTTTTTTAGAAACAAGCTAACAGATGAGATTGTTTACGATGAACAAGTTCTTAACTATGTAGCTATGATTTTTGAGATGAAAGGTGCTGATGCTTGGTACGATTTAGAGATTAAAGATCTATTGTACCCTGGATGTGGACTTAACCCTGATGATTTAGAAAAAACAATGGATATTTTAGATGTATGGTTTGATTCTGGTTCAACTCAAAATGCCGTTTTAAGAAGTAGAAACTATGATGCGGGTACTTATCCGGCTGATATGTATCTTGAAGGTAGCGATCAACATAGAGGTTGGTTCCAATCATCTTTGTTAACATCTTTAGCTTCATCAGAAATTGCACCTTATAAATCAATCCTTACTCATGGTTTTACAGTTGATGCTAAGGGTGAGAAGATGTCAAAATCTAAAGGTAATGTAGTTGCACCTGATAAAGTTTTAAAACAATATGGTGGAGAAATTTTAAGAATGTGGGTTGCTATGTCTGATTATCAATCTGATCTAAAAATCTCTGATGGTATTTTAAAACAGATGGCTGAACAATATAGAAAAATAAGAAATACAGGTAAAATTTTACTTGGAAATGTTCATGAGTTAGAAGAGATTTGTAGCCTAGATAAAATGGGAACTATAGACTTATGGATTTTAGATAAAGCGCAAAAAGTGTTTTTAGAAGTTGATGAGTCATTTAAAGAAAATGATTACTCAAGAGGATTAAATAGATTAAACCACTTTATTGTGGCTGAGTTATCAAACATCTATATTGATATTTGTAAAGATAAGATGTATTGTGATGGAAAAAATTCTGATACAAGAATAGCATCTCAAAGTGCTATGGCTATGATTGCCAAAGCATTTTTAACTACACTTGCGCCTGTACTTACTTATACTATGAATGAGTTAGTTCAACATGCTCCAAAAGTTATAACTGATGGTGTAGAGTCTATTTTTGATATGGAAAAATATGTTATTCCTGAAATTGAATTAAATCTTAACGAAGAACATTTATTAAATGCTAAAAATAAATTTGCAGAGATAAAAGATAAACTAAATAAAGAAAAAGTGATTAAATCAACTTTAGAGTTAGTTATATATACAAATTCAGAAAATATTTTAGCTTTAGATTCAACTGTTGCAGAAGATTGGTTTGTTGTTTCCAAGGTTATGAAATCAAGCGAAGATGGTGCAATAGCATCTTTTGAAGTTGACGGTAAATCTTTTGAAGTTTACCATGGTAGTAAAGCAAAATGTCCAAGATGTTGGAAATTTAGAGCAAAAGATGAAAACTCTTTATGTTCTAGATGTGATAGCGTAGTTAACTCATAATTATGAGTGAACCTGTTACATTAACATTTATATTTCAAACTATTGGTGTGATACTATGTATCACAGCTATAGGTGTTGTATTAGTAAAAAAAAATAAGAGAAGTAATACTTCTAATTTAGATTAAGGAAAATTAAAATGAGTATGCCATTTACAGATGAAGATTTGCAACAACCAGTAAGTGAAATAATTAAAAATAAAATTGCTCCTATGATGGCAAGAGATGGTGGGGCTATAGAGTTACTGCAAATTAAAAATGGAAAAGTATATGTTCAATTACAAGGTGCATGTCATGGATGTGCTGCAAGTGGTAGTACACTAAAATTTATCGTTGAAAAAAATCTTAAAGAGTTTATTCACCCTGAGATAACTATTGTAAATGTATTACCTGGTATGGAGGATGAAATACTAAATGGTTAATAACCAAGAGATATTAGATCAGGCTCACTCTTATTTTGCCAATAAAGATTATGATAAAGCATTGTTTTTGTATTCACAAATAACATCTTTAGATCCAACAAATATAGAATATCAATTATATTGTATATTATGTGATGTTGCTTATGAAAATGAAGATAAAGCTCAAAATTTATTTGAATATTTTAGTGTTTCAAAAGATTTATCATTTGATGATGCAGTAAAATTTGTGAATGAGACTTTAGATAGTTATGATAATGATAATGACAAAATGATGAATCTATTAAAAGATATATCTCATACAAGCGTAGAATCATTAAATGCAATTGAATATAAAGATTTTATGGAGTTAGTTGATACTAGAGGCTCTTTTAAAGAAGCATATCAAGATATTATGTTTAGTACTAAAGTTGCTATCTCCTCAAAAGATGATTTAGTAGACTTTATAGATAAATTAATAGAAAATAATTTTAATGATACTGCATATAATTATTTAGATGGTTTTAATGAGTATTTCTCTTATGATCAAGATTTAATAAATTTATATGAAAAATTAGGGAAGAAAGAAATTGATAATAACACAAAACAATAAACAATTTACAGACAACTCTGCAATTGCTACAAAAGATACAACATTTGTTATCTCTGATCAAAATAAAAAATTTGAAGAAAATGCAAAAGAGAATGGATGTATAGATTTTATTAAATCATCTAAACTTAAAGATTTTTTTGACTTTTCATCTATACAAGTTATTGGAATAACAGGAACAAATGGAAAAACTACAACTGCTGCTGCTATATATTCAATACTTTTAGATTTAGGATATAAAGTTGCTTTACAAGGGACAAGAGGTTTTTTTATAAATGATAAAAAAATAGAAGATTATAGTTTAACAACTCCTGTTCAATTGTCAAACTTTAATCATATCAACAAAGCAATTGAAAACGATTGTGATTTTTTTGTTATGGAGGTTAGCAGTCATGCTATATCTCAAAATAGAATTGAAGGTATAAATTTTGCTCTTAAAATTCATACAAATATCACTCAAGATCATCTAGACTACCATAATACACTTCAAGAGTATATTGATGTAAAAAATAGTTTTTTTCAAGATGATTCAATGAAACTTATAAATAAAGATGATAAAAACATCAAGTATAAATTAAAAAACATTTATGCTTATGGAGCAGAAAATCCAGCAACATTTAAAGTAACAGCATATAGTTTAAAGAATGGAATTCATGTAGCACTACAACATTTTTCAAATATTGTAAACTTTAGTTCACCAATGATGGGGCTTTTTAATGTTTATAATTTAACTGCCGCAGTTGCTGCTGTAAATTTAGTAACAAAAAAACCACTTCAAGAGATATGTGATGTTGTAGAATATTTTGGTGGCGTTGCTGGTAGAATGGAAGTAGTAAATAGTGATCCTTTAGTTATAGTTGATTTTGCACACACTCCTGATGGGATGAAAGAAGTTTTTAATAGTTTTGCTACACACGATATTATTACAGTATTTGGTGCAGGTGGAGATCGTGATAGAATTAAAAGACCACTTATGGGGAGCATTGCAAGCTCGTTTAGTAAAGAGGTTATTATAACTGCTGATAACCCAAGGTTTGAAGACCCAGATTTAATTGTAGAAGATATTTTAAAAGGTTGTAAAAATACTCAAAATATTGAAATAGAATTAAATAGAAAAGTTGCTATTTCTAAAGCTATTAAGAAGTCTAAGAATTATAAAAATCCAGTAGTGTTAGTTTTAGGTAAAGGTGACGAAGAGTATCAAATAATTTATGATAAAAAGTTCCCTTTAAATGATAAAAAAATAATAGAAAACTTATTAGGTTTATAGATGAGTACAAATAACAAAGTTCTAAGTATTGTAGTTTCGATGCTATTATCCGTTTCTCTAGTTAGTATAATGGTATTTATATATAACTTTAAAGAGTATAGTATTAAAAATACTACAGAAAAAGCAATTAGTATAGCGCAAAATGTAAGAGATGGTCTAACTGCCCATATGGTTAATGGGACCATGGATAAAAGAGCTTTATTTTTAGATAACATAGCAAGAAACCAAAATATAGAAAATTTTCATCTTTTAAGAGCACCTTCTGTTACTAAACAATACGGAGATGGTTTATTTGGAGAAACAAGAGCAAATGATAGAGAAAAAAGAGTTGTTAAAACAGGAGAAATTCAAACTGAATTATTAGAATCACTCGATCAAGTTGTACTAAAAGTATCAATTCCTTATATTTCATCAGAGGGCTCTACTCCTAACTGTATGTTGTGTCATGAATCAAAAGAGGGAGAGGTATTAGGTGTAATTAGTATGGATTTAGAAGTAAGTGCAACTAGAATGGAAGGTGTCATTATTGCTGCTAAGATTTTATTAATTGTTTTAATCATACTTTTTATCTCTATTTTAGTAGCAAATCACTATATTAGACCATATATAAAACTTTTTGATGATCTTGAAAATGGTATATCTCAAGCATATAGAGGTGACTTCTCATATCAAATTGATACAACTTTAAATAATGAAGCTGGAAAAGTTGCAGATAGATTAAATGAACTGTCAGAAATTTATAAGTTTAAAAAAACAATAGAACTTGATGAAAATAAAGAAGTTATTTACAATAGAATTATTCATATTATACAAACTAAATTTAGTATATATAAGTTTATATTTTTTGAAGTTAATAATAAAACAAAATTAAGAAATATTGTTTTTGATTCAGCAGATTTAAATGAAGTAGATTTAGATTATGATGCAAATATTTGTAGAGCATTTAGAACATCAACAAATGTTTTTTCTAGTGATTTTGATGATATATGTTTAAATTGTAAACAAAAAACAAGCGAATATTTATGTTTAAACTTTACAATTGATGATGACTATTCACTTGTATTACATATTCAATCATCTAATAAAGACGAAATTGCTAAATTTAAAGAGTATATTCCTATTATTACAAACTATGTAGAGATGGCAAAACCAGTTATTGAAAGTAAAATTTTAATGGGTATATTAAAAGAAACAACATTAAGAGACCCAATGACAAGTTTATATAATAGAAGATTTTTAAATGAACTATTCGATTCAAATGTTACATCAAGAGTTAAAGATGGTTTTGTTCATGCTGTACTAATGATAGATGTTGATTTCTTTAAAAAAGTTAATGATACTTATGGGCATGATGTTGGAGATGATGTAATTAAAAAACTTGCAATGATTATGAAAAAAGCTGTTAGAGACTCTGATATTCCCGTAAGATTTGGAGGAGAGGAGTTTGTAATACTTTTAACAAATACTACGAATAAGAAAGCAGTACAAATTGCAAAAGATATTAATAAAACATTTTCAAAAGAGATATTTAGTGGAAATTCTGAAACTTTTACAAAAACTTTAAGTGTTGGAATTTCATATTATCCTAAAGATGCAGATACTTTATGGAAAACATTAAAGTATGCAGATGAAGCTCTTTATGAAGCAAAAAATACAGGGAGAGATAAAATTATTGAATTTAAACCTGGGATGCATACAGATGGTGAAGATTATTAAAAATTACATTTTAGATAATTTTAAGTAATCTCGGATAGAATGCGAAAAAAAATTAAAAGGATAAAATAATGGAAATGCCACAAATACCACAACCAACATTTTATATATTTAAGTGTGAACAAAGTTCACCTCCAGGTATGCCAAAACCATCATGTGTAAGTGAGCAAACAAGAGATTTGTTTAATCATATGACACAAGGTTTAATGCAAAAAGGGATTATGGGTCCAGTTCAACCAATTAGAACAAGCTGTTTAGGTAGATGTCAAATGGGTCCAGTTATGATAATGGAACCAGGTCATCATATGTATGTTCAACTTACAAAAGAAAAAATAGATAGAATTATAGATGAACATATGATAGGTGGAAAACCAGTTGAAGAATATATGATCCCAGATCAATTTTGGGGTGAGCCTCAACCATTAAGCTAATAGTATAGAATAGGAATATATAAATGACATTCGATATGTTGTACAGTAAAATCCATAGAGCAACTGTTACAGATGCAAATCTTAACTATGTTGGTTCTATTACAGTTGATGAAGATTTGTTAGATGCTTCATCTTTAAGAGTTGGACAAAAAGTTGAAATAGTAAATGTAAATAATGGTGAAAGATTTTCTACATATGTTATAAAAGGGCTTAGAGGTTCTAAAGATATGTGTCTAAATGGAGCAGCCGCTAGAAAAGTTGAGATTGGTGATAAGATTATTGTTATTGCTTATGGAAGCTATCATAGTGATGAATTAGAAAACTATAAACCAATAGTTGTTCATGTTGATGATTCAAACAATATTACAGAAATTACAAATGAACTAATAGGAAGTGATAAATAATGTTAGATGGTATTGATTTAAGTAAAATGAACCTTGGCGATATGATGGGTCAAGTCCAAAAAATGGCTGAACAAGCAAAAGTTGATGGAGAAACTCAATCATTTACTTCTAAAGTTGGTGGTGGAATGATAGAGTTATCTATAAACGGAAACTCTGAAGTTACTGATCTTGAGATTGATGATTCTTTACTTGAAGATAAAGACTCGTTAAAAATACTTCTTATAAGTGCTATGAATGATGTTATTAAACAAAGTGATGATAACAAAAAAGCAATGGCAATGAATATGATGGGTGGAATGAACCCTTTTGCAAAATAGATGTTAAAAACATTTGAAGATTATCTAAACAGTAACCTTCCTGTTTCTAATACTTTTCATCCAAATTTTGCGGATGCATTGCAAGATATGTTAAAAGCTGGTGGTAAAAGATTTAGACCTATGCTAATACTTAGTGTAGTGAATGCTCTTGAACCAATGCTTTTAAAAAACTCTCTACCTGTAGCTTTAGCTATAGAATATCTTCATACTTACTCTTTAATTCACGACGACCTTCCATCAATGGATAATGCTGATTTAAGAAGAGGTAATCCAACTTTACACAAAACTTATGATGAAGTAACAGCTATTTTAGTTGGTGATGCTTTAAATACTCATAGTTTTAATCTTATTGCAAATGCACCTTTAAGCAGTGATACTAAAATAGAGCTAATTAAAGTTTTAAGTAGTGATGGTGGAATTGATGGGATGATTATAGGTCAGGCTATTGATTGTTATTTTGAAAACCATAAACTTGAATTAAATCAATTAGAATTTTTACATATTCATAAAACTGCAAAACTTATTGCTGGTTCTTTAAAAATGGGAGCTATTATTGTAGGCCTTTCTTTAGATAAACAAAAAGAGCTTTATGATTTTGGTATTGATATTGGTTTATTATTTCAAATTCAAGATGATATTATTGATGAAACAGCAACTGAAGAGGAAGCTGGAAAAACAACTGCAAATGATGGTGCGAAAAATTCATTTGTAAATTTATTGGGTCTTGAAGGTGCTATTAAAAGTGCAAATGTCTTATCTAAAAAATGTGAAATTTCATTAGATAATTTAGAACCTATCTTATCAAATAATTTAAAAGAGATACTTTCAAAATATTTATATAGACATCAAAATTAAGGATTTAAAATGTGTCAAGATTGTGGTTGTAGCTTAACAGATTCGAAAGAACATACACATCATCATAGTGAAAACTCTTTAGATAATATCCATTTAAACCCACAACTAAATGATAAAAAAACAGTTGATGTTATTAAAAAAATATTAGATAAAAACGATCATGAAGCATCTCACAACCGATCACATTTTGAAAAACATAATATATTAGCAATAAACCTTATGAGTAGCCCAGGAAGTGGAAAAACTTCACTTTTAGAAAAATTTGCTTCTTTGTCAAGTTTTAAATTTGGAGTTATTGAGGGTGATTTAGAAACATCAAGAGATGCACAAAGATTAGAAAAAAAAGGTATCCCTGCATTTCAAATACAAACTGGCTCTGCTTGTCATTTAGATGCTTTTATGGTTCATAAAGGTTTACATAATATGCCACTAGAAGATATAGATGTATGTTTTGTAGAAAATGTTGGAAACCTAGTATGCCCAGCTTCCTATGATGTAGGAACTCATCTAAATATTGTTCTAGTTAGTGTTCCTGAAGGAAATGATAAAATTGCTAAATATCCAGTGATGTTTAGAAAAGCTGACTTGATTCTTATTACAAAAACTGATTTACTACCTTATATTGACTATGATGTTGAACTAGAAAAAAAAGAGGCTAGAAAAATAAAACCAAATGTTGATATTCTAGAAATAAACATAAATGATGAAGAATCAATTAAAAGAGTTATCAATTGGATAGAATTTAAAAGGACTATGAGGTAATGTGTTTATCAATACCAAGTAAAGTAACCTCTATAAATAAAGATACAAACTCTTGTGTTGTTGATACAATGGGTGTAAAAAGAGAAGTAAGTCTTGATTTAATGGAACCCAACAGTATTAAAACTGATGATTATGTTTTAATACATATAGGTTTCGTTATGAATAAAATCGACACCCAAGATGCCTTACTGTCTTTAGAAACTTTTGAACAGATAGTTGAACAGATGAATCAAGAGGAACTTTCCCAAACTATTAAAGATAGTGAGAAGGTGAATGATGAAGTCAGAGAGACCACCCTGGGATGTAACTGTCCAAATGACTCATAATTTAAAATTAAAAGACTTATATACAAAATTTAGAGATGCTAAAACAATAAACTCATATGAAAAACTCATATCAAATGAAGCCAAAAAATTAAGTAAAGATATTAATATTATGGAAGTGTGTGGTGGACATACCCATACTATTATGAAGTATGGACTTAAACAACTGCTCCCTACAAATATAAACTTTATACATGGACCAGGTTGCCCTGTTTGTGTTATGCCTAAACAAAGAATTGATATGGCTATCACTTTAGCCAAACAAAAAGGTGTGATACTAGTAACTCTAGGTGATATGATAAAAGTTCCAGGAAGTAGTGGCAGTTTACAAGATGTAAGAGCAAGTGGAGCCGATGTTAGGTTTGTTTACTCTCCAATTGATTGTTTAAAAATCGCATCTCAAAATAAAGATAAAACAGTTATCTTTTTTGCAATAGGGTTTGAAACAACAACGCCTATGACCTCAGCACTTATAAATCAAGTGATAAACAAAAATATAAAAAATATTCTTTTTCATATAAATCATATTACTGTACCAGAACCTATGAAAGTTTTATTGGATGATGAAGAAAATAAAATAGACGCGTTTATAGGTCCAGCACATGTAAGTGTTATAAGTGGTAGTAAAATATATAATGAGTTTGCTTTAAACTACCATAAACCAGTTGCAGTTAGTGGATTTGAACCTGTTGATGTGATGCAATCTGTTTTAATGATACTAAAACAATTTAATACAAATAGATGTGAAGTTGAAGTTCAATATTCAAGAAGTGTAACAAAAGATGGAAACCAAACAGCCCAAAATTTAAATAATAAGTTTTTTGAAAAAAGAGATAAATTTAGATGGCGTGGTATTGGAGAGATTGCTAATAGTTCTTTAAAATTAAAAGATATATACTCTTATTTAGATGCAGAAGTGATATATAAAGATATTTTTTCAACTGAAGATATTGATGATCATAAACTTTGTATATGTGGTGATATTTTAAAAGGGAAAGCTAATCCAAAAGATTGTAAAGTATTTAAAACAGCTTGTACCCCTTCAAACCCTTTAGGAAGTTGTATGGTTAGTAGCGAAGGTGCTTGTTCTGCTTACTATAAATATGGAGAGATAAGAATATGAAAAAATTAATATTAATTTTTATCTTATTTTTAGGAACTGTTTATAGTGACGATAAAAATCTCACGCTTAAGGGTGAACAGTTTAATTTCTCAAAAGAGGAAAAAGCAATAATTCTTAATAGTGCAACAAGTCTAGGGATTATCACTTGGGGTATTTTACAATGGGATTATAGTCTAAATAATAAAATGCACAGCCAATCTGAAGGGTGGTTTGAAAAAGACACAAAATCAGGTGGTGCTGATAAACTTGGACATGCATATGTTGCGTATGGAATGACACACTTATTTTCGCACTATTACAAAGAGTTTGGTTATGAAGATGACAAAGTAGCTTTATATGGAGCTTTATCATCTTTGGGGTTTACAACTTTAATGGAATTTGGAGATGCTTTTAGTCCATATGGATTTTCAAAAGAGGATGCAATCTCAAATTTAGTAGGAACAACATTTGGGTATTTAACCTATAAGTATCCAAGTATTGATGATAAAGTTGATTTTAGAATAGAATATAAAATTCATAAAAATAGTTTTGAGGGTGATTTTGTAACTGATTATGAGAATATGAAACATCTTCTTGCTTTTAAAGCAAGTGGTTTTGATAAATTTAAAGATAATGACTATTTAAAATATTTAGAGTTACATGTTGGATATTATTCTAGAGGATATGACAATAGTAATGATGAAAAACTACGAAATGTATATATTGGTTTAGGAATTAATTTTTCAAAAATATTTAATACAAAAATTTTTAAATATTATCAAATACCTAATACATATTTTAAAATGGATAATTAGATACAATAGATATAAGGTGGTAGTAAAATAATGGAATATAGATATATTGGACGCACAGGGTTAAGAGTTACACCTATTTGTTTAGGAACTATGAGTTTTGGCTCATGGAGCGATGAGAAAGAATCATTTAAAATCATGGATAAAGCTTATGATAGAGGTATAAACTTTTTTGATACTGCTGAACTATATCCAGTACCTCCAAAAGAAGAGTATGTAGGTATAACTGAAACTATAATAGGTAAATGGCTAAAAGGTAAACAAAGAGATAAGTTGATTATCGCTTCTAAAGTAGCAGGTGCTGCAAATGGTTGGTTTGTTCCACCTATTCGTCATGGTTTTACTGCTATTGATAAGTTTCATATTAAAACTGCTATCGAGGGTAGTTTAAAAAAACTTGGAACTGATTATATTGATCTTTACCAGATGCATTGGCCTGATACTGTAGTACCAATTGAGGAGTCTTTAAGAGCTTTTGATGACTTGGTTCAAGAGGGGAAAGTAAGATATTTAGGTACATCAAATGATACAGCTTATGGTCTTACAAAAGCAAATGAAACTTCAAAAAATAATAGCTTGGCTAGATTTGAATCTATTCAAAATAATTTCTCTTTAAATAATCCTAGGTTTTTAGATGAGTTAGCAAATGTATGTAGAAAAGAAAATATATCATTACTCCCCTACTCTCCTATTGGTGGTGGTGTTTTAAGTGGAAAATATAATGGAAAGTTTTATCCAAAAGAAGCAAGATTTTCAGGATATTTACAAAGTGACAACCCCCGAATTAAAGCACAAGGTACAAGATTTGTAAATGAAAAAACTTTAGAAGCAACACTAAAATATATGGAAATAGCAAAAAGACTAGATATATCTCCAGTTACATTAGCAGTTGCATATTCTAAACAATTTGATTTTGTAGCATCAACAATAATTGGAGCAAGAACAGCTTCTCAACTCGATGCTTCATTTGCTGCATTTGATGTAAGTTTAAGTGATGAGATAATGAAAGAGATACAAGATATTCAACTTAATATTATGTACCCTATGGGTTAAAATAAAATAGTTTTGCATTAAAATAAATGCAATTTTTAACTATTGACATTAAAAATATTATTAGTTATAATTATTGTATTGATAAACATGTTTGAAACTTTTGGGAGTGATTACCCAATGTGTAAAACACTAAGAGGGGTAGGGATTTTTTCCTTGCCCCTTTTTTATTGTGGGAAGTGTTGGGTGGGAGTGTTTTACAAAGGAGTAAAATATGTTTATCAAAATGGTAGTGGTACTGTTAGTCTGTTTAGTTTTAGCAACTAAATTATATTAATAGTGAGGGGAGAATTAATCAGCTCCCTGACACTACCTACTTATAATATTTTATTTTTCTTTTTTTAATTAAGTATTTTATTATCACTTTGATATAATCATTGTAATGTTTTTATATAACAAAAATAAAAAAGTAAAATCACACAAATAAAAAATCAATAAGGAGCTGACTTTGTTATCAGTATTATTAGAATTTAGTATGTTTCCAACATCAGGAGACTGTAGAGATGGTTCATCTGTTTCAAAACAAGTTAGTAAAATAGTAGATGCAATTGATAAGTCAGGTGTACCATATCAACTTACACCAATGGGAACTATAATAGAAGCTTCAAGTATGAAAGAAGCATTGAGTATAATAGAACTAGCTTATGAACAACTAGATGGTTGTGATAGAGTTTATTCAGCTTTAAAATTTGATATTAGAAAGAATTGTGAGAATAGATTAAAAACAAAGATTCAATCAGTTGAAAAAGTTTTAGATAGAAAAGTAAATAGTTAGATATATATGGAAAATAAAATAAAACTAGCCCACGGAAATGGTGGAGTAGAAAACAATGAACTTATAACAAATGTTTTTTATAAAGCATTTCAAAATGAGATATTAGAAAAAAGTGAAGATGCTGCAATCTTAAATGTAGAAAATGGTAAGTTGGCATTTTCTACAGATAGCTTTACAGTATCTCCCCTATTCTTTCCTGACTCAGATATAGGTAAACTTGCAGTTTGTGGAACTTGTAATGACTTAGCTATGATGGGAGCAAAACCTAAGTATCTAACATGTAGTGTGATTATTGAAGAGGGTTTTGATATAAAAAAGCTTGAAACTATAATAAACTCAATGAAAAAAGAGTTAGAGGTAAATGGCGCTATAGTAGTAAGTGGAGATACAAAAGTAGTACCTTATGGTAGCGTTGATAAGATATTTATAAACACAACAGGTATTGGTGAAGTTCTAAAAAGTGGAATTAGCTCAAACAATATAACTAGCGAAGACCTCATCATAGTGAGTCGTGATATAGGAACTCATGGTGCAACAATATTTGCTAGTCGTGAAGGGATAGAACTTTCAAGTGATTTAAAAAGTGATTGTTGTTCACTTTATCCAATAGTTAAAGAACTAATAGATGACAATATAAATATAACTGCTTTAAGAGATGCCACAAGAGGTGGAATATCTGCTGTGTTAAATGAATGGGCAAACCAATCTAATATCTGTATAGAGATTGATGAAGATAAAATACCAATATGTGATGAAGTAAGAGGACTTTGTGAAATATTAGGATTTGATGCAACATCTTTGGCAAATGAGGGGACATTTTTATTAGCTATAAAAAAAGATGATGCACTAAAGACATTAGATATATTAAAAAACTTTAATAACAATGCTTCTATAATAGGTAAAGTTACAACAAACTATCAAAAGAAAGTTATTTTAAACTCTACATGGGGAACAAAAAGATATTTAGATATGCCAACAGGTGAATTACTCCCTAGGATTTGTTAATATGCATGAATACTCAATAGTCCAATCCTTAATAGATAGCTGTGAAGAGAATCTTCAAGTTAATGATGCTACCAAAGTAACTAAAGTTGTTGTAAAAATTGGGGTTCTTAGTGGAGTTGAACCTCATCTATTACAAAGTGCTTTTGAGATGTTTAAAGATGATACTGTTTGCGAGGATGCTTTATTAGTTTTAAATATTCAAAAAGTAAAAATACTCTGTCATAGTTGTAATCTTGAGCAAGAGCTAGAAAAAAATGAATTTATTTGCCCATCTTGTGGATCTTATGATTTAAAAGTACTTGATGGTGAAGAGATGTATCTTATGAGTTTGGATATAGAATAGATTATGTATTTTTGCATAGAAATATATGGACTAGTTCAAGGGCTTGGATTTCGCCCTTTCATTTATAATCTTGCTTTAAAACACTCTTTAAAAGGGTATGTAACAAATAATGGTGACGGGGTATATATAGAACTCAACACTACTTATAAAAAGTTGTATAAGTTTATGGAGCAAATTCAACTTAATAAACCACCTTTATCCAAAATCGAATATTATAGTATCACTTCAAAAGATGATATAAAAAAATTTGAAAACTTTACTATTAAAGAAAGTGAAGAAAGCTTTTCAATATCTACAATGATACCTAGTGATATTGCTATGTGTAAAGAGTGTGAAATAGAACTAAATGATAAAAACAATCGTAGGTATCAATATCCATTTATAACTTGTACAAATTGTGGACCAAGATATAGTATCATAAAAAATTTACCATATGATAGGTGTAACACCTCAATGGATAAGTTTAAGATGTGTGATAAATGTAAAGTTGAGTATACGAATCCAAAAGATAGAAGATACCACGCGCAACCTATTGGTTGTTTTAATTGTGGGTTAGAACTATCTTTATATGATAAAGAAAAAAATAAACTTGAGATTAACTCTAAAAATTATATTGATGATATAGTTACTCATTTACAAAGTGGAAAAATAGTTGCTATAAAAGGTATAGGTGGTTATCATATATTTTGTGATGCTTCAAATGATAAATCAATCAAACTTTTAAGAGAAAGAAAAAACCGACCATCTAAACCATTTGCCGTTATGGTAAAAAATTTAGCTATGGCAAAAAATATTGTAACTTTAAATACAAAAGAGGAGCAGTTATTAAGTTCACCCAAAAGACCAATTGTTTTAGCAAAACAAAAAGATAAAAATAATATAAGTAATTTAATAGCCCCAAATATAAACCAATTAGGAATACTTCTACCATATACACCTATTCATACTTTAATTTTAGATAAGCTAAACAAACCTGTTGTTGCAACTAGTGCTAATATTTCTGGTGAACCATTATGTAAAACTTTTGATGAGATTATGAATATATCTCATATATGGGATTATTGTTTAGATAATAATAGAGATATAATTAATAGTTGTGATGATTCTATAGCTTTTGTAGAGGAAAATACAACTTTTATGTTAAGAGTTGCCAGAGGATATACTCCAAACTATTTAAAACTTCCAAAGAATACAGATAAAAAAATATTATGTTTAGGTGCAAATCAAAAAAGTACTATATCTATAGTTATAAAAGATAAAGTTATACTATCTCCTTATATTGCAGACTTAAACTCAATAGAAATAATAAATAGATTTAAATCACAAATAGATAGATTTAAAAAAATATATAACTTTGAACCAGAGATTATAGTTTGTGATAAACACCCATCTTATGAATCAACAAAATATGCAAAAGAATTAACAAAACAAAATCCAAATATAAAACTTATTCAAGTACAACACCACTATGCTCATATATTAGCAACAATGGGTATCAATAATATTAGATCAAAAGTTTTGGGTGTTAGTTTTGATGGGACTGGTTATGGAGATGATAACAACCTTTGGGGTGGAGAGTTTTTAATCTGTGATTATAAAGGATATAAAAGAGTTAACCATTTTAACTATTTTAAACTATTAGGTGGAACTCTTGCCATAAAAGAACCCCGAAGAGTAGCACTTAGTTTTTTATTTGATATATATGGTAAAGATACTTTGGATATGAATAATAACACTATTAATTCTTTTTCTAAAGGGGAGTTAAAAACATTTTATACTTTATGGGAAAAAAATATTAACTCACCACTTACAAGTTCATGTGGAAGATTATTTGATCTTGTCGCATCATTACTAAATATTGTTCAAATATCAAGCTATGAGGGGGAGAGTGGACTTCTTTTAGAAAGTTATTATGATAGTTCTATTACAGATTATTTTGAATTTGATATAAATGGTCAAAATATAGACTTTAAATGCATTGTTATACAAATATTAAAAGAGAAAGATTGTTTTATAGCTGTATCAAAGTTTTTTAATACACTTGTAGAAATTATATATGAAATGGGTAAAAAATATAAACTACCAATAGTTTTAGGTGGTGGTGTATTTCAAAACAGAGTGATAATTAAACTATTAATAGAGAAAATACCTAATATTATTTTACCAAAAGAATTTATATCTAACGATAGTGCTATAGCTTACGGTCAAGCAATAGCTAGTATTTAAGGTACTTAAGAAACTTTTTTACTTATAGCTTTAATTAAAATTAGCACTCTAATACTCATTATGCTAATTTTATTAAAAAAACCCTTGACATTTAAAAACTCATCTGCTATAATTTTATTAGCACTCAAAGATTACAAGTGCCAAATTAAGTAAAATGGTAAACAATGATTAATAAAAAAGAGTTTTTATTAGATTCTATAATCAGAGCATATATTGAACATCTAGAACCTATTGGTTCTGGTCAATTAAAATCTATGTATGATATAGCATATTCTCCAGCAACAATTAGAGGTTACTTTAAAAAACTAGGTGAAGAGGGTTATTTAGCCCAAGAGCATGCTAGTAGTGGAAGAACACCAACAATTGATGCACTAAAAGAGTATTGGGAAAAAAGATTAGAATTTGAATTACCATCTGTAAGCTATGAAAAGCTAGAAAAATTAGCTACAGATATGGGTTTGACTGTTTTTATAAAACAACAAACAACAGATACTTTACATAGAGTTTTAAATGTAGAAAACATCTACATGATTTTAGAATTTTATAAAACTCAAAGAGTAAATAGTCAAAGTAAGTTTGCACTTACTACAGCTAACGAGACTTATGCTGTTACTATTAAATTTAATAGTGCATTTCATAAGTTTTTGACTGATATGGAAGGTCAAACATTTGATGAGATTTTAGATATCTCTCAGCAGGTTGGAGCAAACCATTTACATATGGAGCTTAGCCAATATGTACAAAATAATATATTTGAGATTATTAATACTAAGCAATTTTTAAATATAGCAGTAATTTATGACCTTGAAGAGAGAGATATCAATCTTTTTTTACAAGGGGATATTATGTTAAAGCTAAAACAAGGTGTATACCTAGATAGCTTACTACCTCAAAATCAAATTGCTATTTGCCATGACACCAAAATAGATGGTAAAGATGTGAAGATGTTGGTTGTTGGTGAACTATCAAAAGATTATGAATATTTTTATAAAGGGATTATATAGAAGAGTTAAATAAAAGATGTAACAACATCTTTTATTTAATGAATATACAGGAGAAAAAATGGAAGAAAATAAGAAAACTGAAACTGAAGAGATTATCAATGAGACTGCTGAAGTTGTAGAAGAAACAACTGAAGAAGTTGTAAATGATGAAGAAAAATTTGCATCTTTAGATGAAGAGTTTAAAGCTAAGATGGAAGCTAAAGTTGAAGCAGCAGAAGCAAAAGCAAAAGAGGCTGAAGATAAGTTCTTAAGAACACATGCTGATTTTGAAAACATTAAAAAAAGACTTGAAAAAGAAAAATACAGTGCAATTGATTATGCAAGTGAAAAATTTGCAAAAGATCTATTAGCTCCAATTGATGCTTTACAAATGGCAATATTAAGTACAAGTGCTGATATACCAGCTGAAGATTTAGTTGAGAAACTAAAAGAGGGTATTGAATTAACAGTAAAAGCTTTTAATAAAGCCTTTGAAAAGCACGATATTAATGAAGTTGAATACGATGAATTTAATCCAGACTATCATAATGCAGTTATGAAAACAGATAGTGAAGATGTAGAATCAGGACAAATTGTTATGGTAATGCAAAAAGGTTATGTGTTTAAAGATAGACTTCTTAGAGAAGCAATGGTTAGTGTAGCTAACTAAAACTAGAAACGCAATATAATATGACCGTAATGTCACAAAACTAACACAAATAAAGTTTAAAATAAAAAATAATAAGGCAAACTCGTTTGCCTAGATAAAACAGCAAGGAAATAAAATGAGTAAAGTAATAGGAATAGATTTAGGAACAACAAATAGTTGTGTGGCTGTATATGAAGCTGGAGAAGCAAAGATTATATCAAATAAAGAGGGTAAAAATACAACACCAAGTATTGTAGCATTTACAGATAAAGGTGATATTTTAGTTGGAGAGCCAGCAAAAAGACAAGCTATTACAAATCCTGAAAAAACAATATACTCTATCAAGAGAATTATGGGTCTTATGATGGATGAAGAGCATGCAAAAGATGCTATGAGTAAAGTTGGATACAAAATTGTAAATAAAAGCGGAGCTGCTGCAGTTGAAATTGATGGTAAAACATATACTCCTCAAGAAATCTCTGCAAAAATTTTAATGAAACTTAAAACAGATGCGGAAAGCTACCTTGGTTCTACTGTAACAGATGCAGTTATTACAGTTCCTGCTTACTTCAATGATGCTCAAAGAAAAGCAACACAAGAGGCTGGAACAATCGCTGGTCTTAATGTACTTAGAATTATAAATGAGCCAACTGCAGCGGCACTTGCTTATGGTTTAGATAAAAAAGGCGAAGAGAAAGTTTTAGTTTATGATTTAGGTGGTGGTACATTTGATGTTACTGTTCTTGAAATTGGAGATGGTACATTTGAAGTACTTTCTACAGATGGAAATGCTTTCTTAGGTGGAGATGATTTTGATAATAGAATTATTGATTGGTTAGCAGAAGATTTCAAAACAGAGTTTGGTATTGATTTAAGAGATGATAAAATGGCGCACCAAAGACTTAAAGATGAAGCTGAAAAAGCTAAAAAAGAGTTAAGTGCAACTGCTG
>CBFDEF010000008.1:0-49288 GCA_965603755.1 uncultured Arcobacteraceae bacterium | reverse complement strand
GTCGCCGCCAACTTTTAAGATGTTTTTTTTTGCCTGAAATTTGGGTGTTTTCTCCATGTTTTTTTATTATTTCTCTTTATTTAATATTATATGACTGTTTTTTTAAACAACTCCATTTTTCCATTTATTATTTTTTTGGTATTTTCTCTGGCTATTTTCTTATTTATTATAAATATTTAGTACTTTAATACAACTATTAAACATAAACTACAAATATGAATACTATTACTATTTACTTTGTATTAATTAGTGATAATACTGCAATAGTAAAAATTAAAGATAATATTACTACAAACTATCAAATTAACAGTAATAAAATAAAGACAATTTGTTACTAATCTTAACATAGAAAAATTAATATATTATCATAGTGTTACTTTTTGCTAATCTTTAACTACACACTAGATAAAATATGAAAATTTAATTTTAAATAAGGGGTACTAGTATGGCACAAAAAGCAATACGAGAATATGATGCTAAATCAATTTTAGCAAAACATTGGGATAAATACTTTCCAGATTTTACATATGCATATGAAACAACTATGGTTCAAAATGGTTCTGAATTATTAGAGCAAGCTAAAAGCAAATCATGGTTAAATGATAAGAATTTGGTTGCAAAACCAGATATGTTATTTGGAAAAAGAGGTATGAATGATTTAGTTCTTTTTAGAGATGCTAAGCCAGGTGATGTTTCTTTAGCTAAAGCTTCAAGCTGGATAGATGAGAAGTCATCTTCTGATCAATCAGTTTACTTTTCATTTGATGGAGAAACACCAGCAGGTGAGCCTTCTGTTGATAGATTAACTCACTTTATTGTTGAGCCATTTACTCCTCATACTCAAGAAGAAGAATATTATGTTTCAGCTACTTGTGTAGGTGACGATGATGTTATATATATGTCTGCTGAGGGTGGTATCGCTATTGAAGAAAACTGGGATGAAAAAGTTGTTGAAGTAGCTTTCCCTATTACAGCTTCAGAAGATGAAATTGCAGAGCAAATTAGAGCAAATGTTCCTAAAGATGTTGCAGATAAAGATAAAGCAAACTTCGCTGAATTTTGTGTAAACTTCTTTAAAGCATACAGAGAATTAAACTTCGCATATCTTGAAATCAATCCTTTCGTTATGCAAGACAAAAAAATTGAAATGTTAGATATGGTTGCAAAACTAGATGATACTGCTGGATTTATGATGGTAGATGAGTGGGGTGATGTTGAATACCCAACTGCATTTGGTATGGAAGCTAAGTCTCCAGAAGTTGAAGCTATTGAAGAAGCAGATGCTAAAACAGGTGCTTCACTTAAACTTACATTACTTAAACCAGAAGCTAGAGTTTGGACTATGGTTGCTGGTGGTGGTGCTTCAGTTGTTTATGCTGATACTATTGCTGATATGGCTGGAATCGAAGATCTTGCTAACTACGGTGAGTATTCAGGAGGTCCTACAACAGGTGAAACAAAATTTTATGCTGAAACATTACTTGACCTTATGACTAGAGAGCCAGATGCTCAAGGTAGAGGAAAAGTTATGATTATTGGTGGAGCTATTGCTAACTTTACTGATGTTGCAAAAACATTTACAGGTATTATTCAAGCATTTGAAGTATACGCTGATAAAATGAAAGCTGTTGATCTTAAAATCTACGTTAGACGTGGTGGACCAAACTATGAAAAAGGTTTAAAAGATATTAAAGAAGCTGCAGACAGATTAGGACTTTATATTGAAGTTTATGGACCAGAAACACATGTTACTGACATTGTTAGAATGGCATTAGAGAAGTAAGGAATAGATATGACACAATTATATACAAGAGACACACAAGCGATTTTTTGGAATAACAATAAAACTGCTATCCAAAGAATGTTAGATTATGATTACACAATCAAAAGAGCTACTCCATCTGTTGCTGCTATTGTAGCTCCAACTTCTGGAAACAAATTTGATAAGTTCTTTTTTGGACCAGATGAAGTTATGATTCCATTATTTAAAACAACTGCAGAAGCAAAAGCTGCTCAGCCTCAAGCTGATGTACTTTTAAACTTTGCATCTTTTAGAACAGCTTATGATGTTACTATGGAAGCTTTAGAAATTGGTGGTTTCTCATCTATGATGATTACTGCTGAAGGTATCCCTGAAAGATTAGCAAGAGGTATGAACCAAACTGCTAGAGAAAAAGGTGTTACTATTATTGGACCTGCAACTGTTGGTGCTATTACTCCAGGTGCATTTAAAGTTGCAAATATTGGTGGAACTATTACAAATATCGTTAACTCTAAACTTCATAGAGCTGGTTCATGTGGACTAGTAACTAGATCAGGTGGATTATTTAACGAACTTTCAAACATCATCTCAATCAATGCTGATGGTATTGCTGAAGGTGTTGCTATTGGTGGAGATAGATTCGTTGGATCTGTATTTATCGATAATATGCTTAGAATGGAAAAAAATCCAGCTGTTAAGTATATGATTCTTTTAGGAGAAGTTGGTGGTACTGAAGAGTATAAAGTAATCGAAGCTATTAAAAATGGTACTATTACTAAGCCAGTTATTGCTTGGTGTATTGGTACAATTGCTAAATACTATGATTCAGGTGTTCAATTTGGTCATGCTGGTGCTTCTGCAAATGCAGATTCTGAAACAGCTGAGTATAAAAACAACGCTATGAGAGAAGCTGGTATTCATGTACCAACATCATTCAATGAACTTCCAGGTATGATTAAATCAGTATTTGAAGGTATGAATTTAGCTGAGATTCCAGAGCCAGAGATGAATGTATGTCCAACGGTACGAAGAAGTAAAGAGTTTATCTGTACTATTTCTGATGATAGAGGTGAAGAAGCTACTTATGCTGGTTTCCCAATATCTTCTGTTGCTACTCCTGATACTGGTAAAGGTATTGGTGATGTTGTATCATTATTATGGTTCAAAAAACAATATCCAAAATGGGCTACAGACTTTATCGAAACTGTTATGAAAACTGTTGCTGATCACGGTCCTGCTGTATCTGGTGCACATAACTGTAAAGTAACTGCAAGAGCTGGTAAATCAGTTGTTGAATCACTTGTAACTGGTTTATTAACAATCGGTCCAAGATTTGGTGGTGCTATTGATGGGGCAGCCGAACACTTCAAATATGCAGATGATAATGGATTAAATCCAAAAGAATTCTTAGGTCATATGAAGAAACAAGGTATTCCAATTCCAGGTATCGGACATAGAATTAAATCATTAAAGAACCCAGACTTAAGAGTTACTGGACTTATGAATTTTGCAGCTGAGCATTTCCCTGCAACTCCACTTTTAGATTATGCAAGAACTGTTGAAGCTCTTACTACATCTAAAAAAGAGAACTTAATTCTTAATGTTGATGGTACTATTGGTATTCTTATGGTAGATATGTGGAGAGCATTAGGTTACTCTGAAGAAGAGATCAATGAATTTATCGCTTCTGGTACACTTAACGCATTCTTTATTGCTGGTAGAACTATCGGGTTTATCGGTCATATCTTAGATGAAAAAAGACTTGCTATGCCTATGTATAGACATCCAATGGATGACATCTTATATGATGTACAAAAAGCAGAAGAGATTTAATATCTCTTCTAAAAATAAAAAAAGCCACTCATTATATGAGTGGCTTTTTTTATTTCTAAATACTTTTATCTAAGTTAATTAGATTTTAATAGATCTTTTAAACTTAGTTGAGGGTTTTTACCTTCAAGTATTTGCTTAACTTCATTTGCAATTGGTGTATAAATATTATGCTTTAAAGATAGTTTATGAATAGCTTCAGATGTTTTAACACCTTCTGCCACTTCCCCTAACTCATCTAATATAGTATTTAATGATTTATTTTGAGCTAAACCTAGTCCTACTCGAAAATTACGGCTTAAAGTACTAGAAGCTGTTAAAAATAGATCTCCTGCACCACTAAGCCCTAAGAATGTATCTTTTTTAGCTCCATAGTGGTTACCAAATCTTTCCATCTCAACTAGTCCCCTTGAGATTAAACTAGCTCTTGCATTTTGCCCTAAATTTAGCCCATCACATATACCACTTGCAATTGCTAATACATTTTTGTATGCTCCTGCAATTTCAGCACCAATAACATCACTACTATAATATGTTTTTATAAATGAAGGAAAAAACTTATAAAATTGATCATAAAAATCTTTACTACTAGAGTTTAAAACTAAAGCTGTAGGTAAACCTTTAATCACTTCACTTGCAAAAGATGGTCCAGAGATAAATCCAAGATTCTCTTTTGGTACAAATTGTTCATAAATATCCTGCAAAAATGAACCTGTATTTGCTTCGATACCTTTTGCAGCAACTAGAACTTTCTGTCCATTATATTTAAAATTTGATGTAAGCCATTCTCTTATTGATTGAGATGGTATTGCTATAACTAAATATTCACAATTTAGTGCATCATCTAAAGATACAAAGTTTTCTATATCTTTTGTAGTTCTACTTGTAATAAGACATTTTTGGTTTTGGTTTAATGCATAATGTAATGCTTGACCCCATTTACCAGCACCTATTACACAAATAGAACTCATAGTTTATGCCAATCTTTCTTTTAAAAGTTTATTTATAATTTGTGGATTTCCAGCACCTTTTAATGCTTTCATAGCTTGACCTACAAAGAAACCAAACATTTTTTCTTTTCCACTTTTGTATTGTTCGACTTTATCTTGGTTGGCATTTAGTATTTCATCAATGATTACTAAAATTGCTCCATCATCAGATACTTGCTTAAGACCTAGTTTTTCTATAACTGCATCAACAGTTTCATCATTTTCCATTAGGTAATCAAGAACTTCTTTTCCAGCTTTACCAGAGATATCACCACTTTCAATTGCTTTAATTAGAGAGCCAAGTTTTATTGCACTTACAGGAGATGTAGTTACATTCATCCCTTCAGAAAATCTTCCTTGTAACTCTACTGTTAACCATGATGTAGCCATTTTCCCACTAATATCACAAGACATCATCTCTTCAAAATATGCAGCGTTCTGCTTAGTACTACAAATTACACCTGCATCATAAGCTTTAAGTCCAAAATCACTTACAAATCTAGCTTTTTTTGCATCTGGAAGTTCTGGAATATCTGAATACTTTTCAATCATCTCATCTGTAATAATTAAAGGAAGTAAATCAGGATCTGGAAAATATCTGTAATCAGCAGCATCCTCTTTCCCTCTCATACTTCTAGTTTCATTTTTTTCTACATCGTAAAGTCTAGTTTCTTGAACAACCTCTTGATCATAAACACCATCTTCCCATGCTTCAACTTGTCTTTGAACTTCATATGCTATAGCTTTTTCAATAAATTTGAAACTATTCATATTTTTAATTTCACATCTTGTGTAAAGTTTTGTATCACCTTTTGGTCTAATAGATACATTTACATCAGCTCTAAAAGAACCCTCTTGCATATTTGCATTAGAAATATCAATATATCTTACAATTGAGTGAAGTTTTTTAAGATAAAGTATAGCTTCTTCACTACTTCTCATATCTGGTTCAGATACAATTTCAAGTAAAGGAGTTCCAGCTCTATTTAAATCAACTTTTGAGTGGTCACCAGCATGTGTATTTTTACCAGCATCATTTTCTAAGTGAGCTCTTGTTACTCCAATAATTTTACTTGAACCATCTGGAAAATCAATTTCAACTTTTCCTAAACCTACTACTGGCACTTCAAATTGTGATATTTGATAACCTGTAGGTAAATCAGGATAAAAGTAGTTTTTTCTATTAAATATAGATTTTCTATTAATTTGGGAATCAATTGCAGTTCCTAACTGAATTGCTTTATGTACTGCTTCTTTATTTAAAACTGGCAATGCACCTGGCAATCCAAGACACGTTGGACATACATTTGTGTTTGGTTTTGCTCCAAAACTTGTAGCACAACTACACCATAACTTACTATTTGTATTTAACTGTGCATGAACTTCTAAACCTATTACTACTTCAAACATATATCTTCTTTCCTTTTATATAATTGGTATTTTATTGTAAAATTATTTTAGTATCTGAATATTTGCTGTTATTTTTAGCGTTTCAAAATATTCTTTTAAATAGTTTTGCTCTCTTTGTTTCATTATTGTACTAAAGATTTGATCTTTTACATCATTAATTGTAGATGTTTTAATATCTTTTTTATCTACTACAAAAAACATATTATAGTTTTTATTTTGTGTAAATACAACACTAAACTCTTTAGTGTTAGTTGAGTTTAATATATATTTAACTTGTGGTGTTAATTCTGATTGCTTTAATGTAATATTCTGCATTATAATATTATTGTTTTGCATCATTGGATTTATTTTTAACTCATTTAATAATTTTTTATCTTTTGATATATAAGCAATAACATCTATAGTATCTGCTAATTTATATTGCTCTTCATTGTTTTCAAAAAACATTTTTATATCTTCATCGTTTGCAAGTTTGATTTTTCCTCTTGCTATTTTAGCAATTAGTTTTTGATGTAAAAGTTGCTGTTTTATTTTTTGAGTAAATAGATCATAGTTTTGTTGTTGTCTTACTAATGATTTAAAATCTAATGTACTCATATTGTTTTGATTTGCTAATTTTTTTATATGATTATCTATATCAAAAATATCAACAGTTATATTTTTATTTTTTAGTTCTTGATTGTATAATGCTTCATCAATTAATCTTTCAACAGCTTCTTGCTTTGAAATATTATTATTTTGCATTTTTATATCTATATCAAATAATGTAATTGGAGTATCATTAATAACCAATGCTATTGCATTAACTAATCCTGCATATGATAATGTTGCTGTTACTAATAAACTGAGTATATATTTCTTCATTGTTCATCCTTGAATTAAAAAACTATTTTACCATAAAGATGGTAAAATCATTCTCTAAATAGTTTTCTTTTATAATTATATTATCTGTAATGGCTTTACATATATCTAATATTTCATATTTTTTAACTTTATTAAAAGTGAGGTTTTTTAAAAAATTAAATAAAAAACCTTTTGTTGAATTTTCAAAACATTTTTTAATAAAAATATGTATCTCATCTAGAGTTAATATATTTAGTGCTCCACTACAAATATAATAATCTGCTTCTATTAGCTTATCAAATAATATATTTTGTGTGTAGAAATCTTGATGGGGAAATCTTTTTTTTGAGATGGTTATCATCTCTTGTTCACAATCTATACCAATATATTTAGTAGGAACTCTATGGTTGTTTAAAAGGTAGTTATAATATTCGCCGAATCCACACCCTACATCAACTACTGTAGAAGACTTTATGTCTTTTTTTATTAATTTTGTAAGTACTTCAAATCTTTTATATTGTGTATATTTACTATTCCAGTGAACACCTTGTGCAGATACTCCAAACTCTTTAATTGAATTATTATAAAACTTTTTATTATCCATAAATAGTTAAATTAATTGTTCAATAGCAACATTATTAGATTTTAAAAATTTAGTTACAACATCAGAATTTGTATGTTCATAACCATTTTTATATACAATTCGTACAATCCCACTTGCAATTAAATTTTTACTACATTCACTACAAGGTTCAAGTGTTACATAGATTGTTGCACCTTCAATACTTATGCCTTTTCTTGCTGCCCAAATTATTGCATTCATCTCTGCATGAATCTCATAAGTTTTTGACCATTC
Source organism: uncultured Arcobacteraceae bacterium (assembly GCA_965603755.1). GTDB lineage: Bacteria > Campylobacterota > Campylobacteria > Campylobacterales > Arcobacteraceae > JAIOSF01. Next base: position 41,598 of record CBFDEF010000008.1, on the reverse strand, counting down.
ATGATGCTCTTTTGTGTATTCTCCATCCCAATAATCGCAGCAGTTTTTGTAACCAGCAGGGGTACCATTGTACCCTGTACTTAAAATTCTTCCATTTTTTACTATAACGGCACCAACCTGCTTTGAAACACATTTGCTTGCACTAGAAATTTCACTTGCAATATTTATAAAGTTATTGTCGTTTAGCATATGTATAACCTTTATTCTTTTATTTTTGAGATAAGCTCTCTTGCTTTTGAAAGTGCTACTTCACTATCATCTTTATCATAAGTAAGAGCAACTGCTAATCTTCTACCAAGATGTGATTGAGGTTTTCCAAATACTCTTACAAAAGAGTTTTCAGTAAATAAAGATGAATCAATATCTAAAACTGGTGTAAATGAATCAGTAGTAGATTTGTATGCTGCACTTGCACCTGCTCCATATGTAATAAAATCAAGTGGTAACCCAAGAATAGCTCTAATATGTAAAGCAAACTGTGTTTGAGATTGTGTAATCATTGTCACCATACCTGTATCATGTGGTCTAGGACTTACTTCACTAAAGTAAACTTCATCACCTTTAACAAATAATTCAACACCAAAAAGTCCACTTCCACCTAAACCATCTGTAATTTTCTTTGCAATTTCAATTGATTTTTCTTTAGCTATTTCAGACATATTCATTGGTTGCCAAGAAAAAACATAGTCACCATTTTTTTGGATATGACCTATAGGTTCACAAAATGTAGTACCTGTTTCATTTCTAACTGTTAATAAAGTGATCTCATAATCAAAATTAATGAACTCTTCAACTATTAATTCACTTGCGTCACCTCTTGCCTCTTTTGCTAATTCCCATGAGTTTTCTAAGTCATCATCACTTTTTGCAATACTTTGCCCATGTCCACTACTACTCATAACTGGTTTTATTACACAAGGAAATCCAATTTTTCCTGCTGCCTCTTCCATTTCATCAAATGTTGAAACAAATTCATATTTAGAAGCTGATAATCCTAATTCTTCACATGCAAAAACTCTTATATTTTTTCTATTCATTGTTTTATTTACAGCTTCAGCATTTGGTATTACGTTAAAACCTTCTTTTTCGGCCTCGAAAAGTGCAGAAATACTAATCGCTTCAATCTCAGGTAAAATAAAATCTGGCTTTTCTTTTCTTATTACATCAAGAACTTCATTTTCATCTTTCATATTTATTACATACGATTTATTTGCAACTAAATGTGCAGGTGCATTCGTATAACTATCGACTGCTACAGTCTCTACACCTAATCTTTGTGCTTCGATAACAACTTCTTTTCCTAATTCTCCACTACCTAATAGTAGTATTTTTGTACTATTTGCTTTTAAAGGTGCTGTAAATTTCATTTAAATTATCCTATTTATTTTATATCAGTATTTTATTATATCTATGGTTAAGATTGTATTTAGTATAATAATACCAAATTAATATAAAAGGAAATTAAATATGGGAATGCCTAGTGGATTTGAGCTATTTATAATTATTGCAGTAGTAGTACTATTGTTTGGAGGTAAGAAAATACCAGAGTTAGCAAAAGGGTTAGGAAAAGGTATTAAAGACTTTAAATCTGCTGTTAAAGAAGATGAGCCAACAGATATGGCAACTAATGATAAAAAAATTGAAGAAGATAAAGCAACGACAACAACAACTTCTTCAACTTCTGAAAATAAAACGTCAGTTTAGTTGTAGGATTATAGTTAGTGCAAAATCTTGTTAAAAAATATATTGAAGATATTTTAGAAAAACAAATAGTTTTAGAAAAGCCAAAAGATATATCTCTTGGTCACTTTGCAACACCTGTTGCATTTTCTATGGCTAAAGAGTTAAGAAAAAATCCTATGATGATAGCTCAAGAGTTGTCAGAAAAATTTCAAAATTGTGATATGTTTGAAAGTGTAACATCTGTAAAAGGTTTTGTTAACTTCAAATTATCTAATGAATTTTTATCTAATCAAGTTAATAATGCTTTAGATTTACAAGAAGATTTTGCAAAGGGTAACACAAAAGATGAATCAATATTATTAGAATTTGTAAGTGCAAACCCTACAGGTCCTTTACATATTGGTCATGCTCGTGGCGCTGTTTTCGGTGATGCACTTCTAAAAGTTGGTAAATATTTAGGTTATGATATAACTAGTGAATATTATGTAAATGATGCAGGTGCACAGATGAATCTTTTAGGTTTGTCTGTTTATCTTGCGGGTAGAGAGTCAATTTTAAAAGTTCCTGTAGAGTACCCTGAAAAGTATTATAGAGGTGAATATCTTTTTGACATAGCTAGACTATGTGAAGAAAAATTTGGGAAAGAGATTTTTGAGGATGCATCTAGAGATAATGAGTTAGCTCAATTTGCAAAAGATGAAGTTTTAGCACTAATTAAAAGTGATATGTCTGATTTAGGTGTAGAGTTTGATAGCTATATAAGTGAAAAATCTTTATATACATCTTGGGATGAAACAAAATCAGTTTTAGAATCAACAGGTAGTATCTATAATAAAGATGGAAAAGATTTTATAAGATCAACTGATCATGGTGATGATAGTGATAGAGTTGTTGTAAGAGAAAATGGAATTCCAACTTATCTAGCAGGTGATATTATTTATCATAAACATAAATATGATAGAGGTTTTGACAGATATATAAATATTTGGGGTGCCGATCACCATGGATATATAAAAAGAGTTAAAGCTGCTATTGAATTTCTTGGGAATGATTCATCTAAGTTAGAGATATTGCTTTCTCAAATGGTAGCGCTTCTGCAAGGTGGACAACCATATAAGATGAGTAAAAGAGCTGGTACAGTTATATTAATGAGTGATATTGTTGATGAGATTGGTGCAGATTCTTTAAGATTTGTATTTTTAACTAAAAAGAGTGATACTCATTTAGAGTTTGATATTGATTTATTAAAAAACAATGATTCTTCTAATCCTGTATTTTATATAAACTATGCACATGCAAGAATCAATCAATTATTTGCTAAAGCAGAGTTATCTGCAGATGCAGTAAAAAAAGAAGCCATAGATGGTATAAATCAAGACGCTAAAGATTTAATGTATGAATCTTTACTTTTAGGTACTATTTTAAATGAAGCATTTGATAAGCGTGATATGCAAAAGATAACAGATTATCTTCATAGTTTAAGTGCTATGACACATAAATTCTATAATGAACATAGAATTATAGGACTTGATAATCAAAACAGATATTTAAAAGTTTTAAGTATGGTAGCATTATCTATAAGAACTGGGCTTAATGTTTTAGGAATAAAAGCAAAGGAAGTGATGTAATATGAAATGGGTAATAATAGTTGTTGTAGTTGTAATTGGATTTATGATAGTAACTAATAATATGGGTGGTTCTAAAGAAGCAACTCAAAATTATGCAGAAGTTATGAGAGGTAAGTAGTTATGAAATGGTTTATCATCGTTTTTGTTGGAGTTATGATATATATGATTGCAACAGGAAATATGGGAGGAGCTAAAAAAGCAACTCAGAATTATGTTGATGTTATGAATCAAGGTAGAAAACCATACCAACAACAAGAAGCAAAACCAGCTGTTATGCACGAGTATATTAAAAATAAAGAGAAAGGATCTTTAAAGTAGTTTTATACTACTTTAAAAGTTCTTTTTTATAACTTTCTTCATTAAAAGAGACAATAACTTTATCTTCGTATTCAACGATAGGTCTTTTTAAAAGCATATTTTCTTTACAAAGCCATTCTAACTTTCCATTATCATCTAAATTTAAATCTTTTAAATTTAAATCTCTATATTTTGTACCACGATTATTAAATAATATATTTATATCTATCTTCGATCCGAAATATTTTACTTTTTCTTCTGTTAAAGGTGTAGCTCTAAAGTCTATAAAGTTATATTCTAGTTCATTTTTTTTACAGAATTTTATAGCTTTTCTGACAGTGCTACAAGTTTTTATACCATAAATATTTATCATACTATTCAATTATTGTAGGCACAATAAAGTAATTATCTTCACTTTTAGGTGCATTTGCCATTATAGCATCACTTAGTCCATCCTCTTTAAAATCAGAATCTTCTCTAAGTGGCTGACCACCATCAATAGTTGTAAATGTTGCATCTACACTACTTACATCAATCTCATTTAAATTTTCAACAAATCCAACTATATCTGCAAGTTCTTTACCTAAAATCTCTTTTCTATCTTCTTCTATAGTAAGAGATGATAATTTTGCTAATTTGTCTATTGTACTTTTATCTATTGTCATTTTAATCCTTTTTTATTTATGCTAAATTTAAAATAATGGAGAACTTTGCACCATTATATTTTTTATTATTATATTTAAATGTTGTGTTTTCAACATTTAAACTACCTTTCATACTATTTACAATTATTTGATGAGTCATATATAAACCTAGCCCAGTCCCTTGAGACTGGTGTTTAGTTGTAAAATATGGTTCAAATATTTTTTCTATAATATCTTCACAGATGCCACCTGCTGTATCTTTAATTGTAATTATAGCCTTTTTATCCTCTTTAAAAGTTTCAATAAATATGATTCTATCTTCAGAATTAGAAATATTCTCTTTTAATGCATCTTTTGCGTTATTAAATATATTAATAATAGCTTGCTGTAGCTCATTATCATAATTATTTACAAAAATATTATCTTCATAGTTTGTTTGAATATTAAGATTAAGATTATTTATAGAAGAGTTAACAATTGATATACATTTTTTTACAGTGACACTTAGATCAAATCTTGTTATCTTTTTTTCACTTTTAATAAAGTCTTTAAAATCATTAATTGTTTGAGACAAATAATTTGCATTTTTAATAATTGCATTAGTATAACTAATAAAATCATCATCTTTTAGTGCATTCATTTGATATGTAAGCTGCATACCGCTAGCTGAAGTAGATATTGCGCTCAGTGGTTGTCTCCACTGATGTGCAATATTTCCAATCATATCACCTAAAGCTGCTTGTTTTGATTGTTGAAATAACTCCCGTTCTTGTTTAGTATTTTTGTCAACTTCTTTTTTAATTCTATCCTCTAGATTATGATTTATCTCTTCTAATTCAGTAGTTTGTTCCTCTAGTACAACTGTAGTCTCTTGTAGTTTCTTAGTTTTCTCATGGATCTCTTTTTTGAGTGAATCTTTATTCTTTAACTCTCTATATAAAATAAAGAAAAATCCAATAATAATAATAAAAGCAACTATAAATCTATCAATTATCTCTTTTTCAAAAATTTTTAATTTTTCACTATCTCGATACATAACAAAATAACCAACATGATTCTTTTTAATATCATCTACTGGTAAAAATGTAATAATTTTATGAAAATTGTTTACTTCGACTGTTATACTAAAAAATTTATTTAATAATAGATTAGCTTCAATCTCTTTTTTTAGTTTATCATCATATAACATTTCAAGAGTTTTTAAATTTTTTAATATTTTAGAATCAATTGATTGTTTTAGTGTCATATAAGAATCTGATTCGATACTTTTCATATAGTCTTTAGATAAACTTTTGAATACTTCACTTTTTACTAAGTTTTTATCGATAATAAAGTTTGTTCTAACTCCATATAATTCTTTTAGTGATTTTGAAAAAGCACCAACACTAAAAGAAGCTTCTACACTTCCTAAATGTATATGTTTACTATCTACTTTAGTTGATTTACTAAAAATTGGATAAACAAACCTAAAACCAGGTACAACTCGACCCATTTCTAGTCCACTAATAGTTTTTTTAGTACGGTTTACATAGTCAATACTGTATCTAAAGTTAGTTAAATCATCTCCAAACATAGTTGGCTTATGCATTCTTAAAAATGATATATTTTTTGAATTATGAAAATGTATCTGTTCAAAGTTTAAGCTTTTTAAATAGCTATAGTGTGGTGCTAATTGTTTGTATAGCTCATCTCTATTTTTATCCTCTATGTTTTTTATAATTTCTGCTTTATTTATATAACCATTAAATACAGTATTTGCTAAGTTCTCAAATGTTTTCAATATAGCATTGTATTGTGTTTTTATTGTGATAAGTTCTTGCTTTTTTAGATTTTCTATTTTTGAATTTGTATATACATTAATAGTATACCACGCGAATGATTGAACAATAACAAATAGGAAAAGAAGATATAAATACTTTGAAAATTTCATAGCAAATTTTATCATAATTTTTCTTATTGTTTGTTAATATTATCTAAAATAGATATAACTAATTGTATAATCTTTTTAATTTAATATTAACTTGCAGGGACATAGAAAAAATGATTTTAATGATAGATAACTACGATAGTTTTACTTATAATATTGTTCAATATTGCTTAGAATTAGGTGCTGATTTAAAAGTTATAAGAAATGATGAATTAACAATTGATGAGATAAGAGGATTAAACCCTCAAAAGATCATAATCTCTCCTGGTCCTGCTACTCCAGATGATGCAGGAATTTGCTTAGAGGTGATAGAAAAGTTTTCTGATACTACACCAATATTGGGAATTTGTTTGGGTCATCAAAGTATTGCACAAGTATTTGGTGGAGAAGTGATACGTGCTCCCAAAATGATGCATGGAAAAACTTCTAAAATTGAGGTGATTTGTGAAGATATTTTATTTAATAATTTGCCAAAAGAGATGACAGAGACTAGATATCATTCACTTACTGTTAATAAAGATAATTTACCAAAAAATATTATTGTTACATCAAAAAGTTTAGATGATGATGAGATAATGTCTTTAAAAATTAAAGATAAAGATGTGTATGGAGTACAGTTTCATCCAGAATCAGTTATGAGTGAATATGGACATGAGATTATTGATAACTTTTTAAAACTATCAAATAAAAGTTCTTAAAACTAATATTTTAAATTAAATAATATAGGAAAAAAAGATGAGTTTAAATAGGTATAATATAACATTTTTAGCATTACTTATATTTCACTTTTCTATATTATTGATAATTGGAGACAGTTTTAGTATCTCTTATAAAGAGGCAGTTTTATATTATGGAGATAGTAAAACAAGTATATTAACATATATTACACAGTTTTCTACAGCAATTATAGGTCAAAATGATTTAGCTTTAAGATTACCTTTTATCTTATTCTATATTGGTAGTTCTATATTACTTTATCTTTTAACTGATGATTATTTTAGATCTAAATGGGATAGATTAATAGCATTGTCTATTTTTATGATATTGCCAGGGGTAAATAGTGCCGCTTTATTGGTAAATGAATCAATAATAGTTATTTTTTGTACACTTTTATATCTATATTTATATAAAATAAGTGAAAAAGAGCATTATATTTTGCTTGTTCTTTTTTTATTTATTGATAACTCTTTTGCTGTTTTATTTTTAGCACTATTTCTTTACTCTCTAAAGAAAAAGGATAATATTCTTTTAGTTGTATCTTTAATTTTATTTGGCATCTCTATGTCAATGTATGGATTTGAAATGGGTGGAAGACCTAGAGGGTATTTTCTTGATACATTTGGAGTTTATGCTACAATATTTTCACCTCTATTATTTCTTTACTTTTTTTATTCTTTATACCGTGTTGGATTGAAACATGAAAAAGATATGTATTGGTATATTGCTATCTCTTCACTTGGATTATCTTTAATATTTTCATTAAGACAAAAAATAGATATAGAAGATTTTGCACCTTTTGTAGTTATAGCTATTCCAATAATGGTAAAACTTTTTATGCATAGTTTAAGAGTAAGACTAAGAGAGTTTAGACAGGTTCACTATGCAATTGCATCGGTTAGTTTATTTTTACTTTTAGTAAACTTTGCACTATTTTCAATCAATAAATATATATATTTATTGATTGAAAATCCTAAAAAACATTTTGCACATGATTTTCATATTGCTAAAGAGTTATCACAAAGCTTAAATAAATTAGGGATAAGTGAAGTATCCACAAATGATACAGAGATGGCATTGAGATTAAAATTTTATGGTATTAATAATGGTAAAAAGTATTATATTACTGATGGAAAAACAGAAATAGTAGATAAGAATATTGTTATAAAATATCATGAAAAAGAGGTAGCAAGATTTTTTTTAGTTTCTTTATCTTCTGAAAAAGAACCAATTTTTTAAAATTTAGTTAAAATAGCGTTATGAAAATATTATTAGCACCAGCAGAAACAAAAAAAGAGGGTGGAGAATTTCCACCATATTGTAAAGATAACTTTTATTTTAAAGATATATTTAATGCAAGAGATGAAGTTGTTCAAAATTATGTAAAGTTTATTGAAAACAGTTCAATTGAAGAATTATCTAAGTGGTTTGGGCTGAAGAATTTAACAGAGTGTAAAAAGTATTCCCAATCAATTTTAGAAAAACCAACAATGAAAGCAATTCAAAGATATACAGGTGTTGCTTTTGATGCTATAGATTATAATCAATTAAATTTAAAAGAACAACAATATTGTGATGAAAATATAATTCTATTTTCAAATCTTTTTGGTGTTTTAAAAGCAGATGATTTAATACCAGACTATAAATATAAACAAGGTTCCTCTTTATCACAAATAGATGTAATTAAACACTATAAAGAAAATATAAAAGAGTTACTTGACAATTATCTGGCAGATGAGGTTGTTGATTTAAGAGCCTCTTATTATGATAAGTTTTATAAACCTACTATGCCTACAATTACATATAAATTTTTAAAAGATGGAAAAGTTGTAAGTCATTGGGCTAAACATTATAGAGGATTGATTGTTAAAGAGTTAGCAAAGGCAAATATTAATAGTTTTGCACAACTTGTAAATTTAGAGATAGAAACACTTAATTTAAGAGAGATTCAAGAGAAAAAAAATATTAAAACACTTGTTATGGATATTATATAAGTGTTTATCTAGATTTTATGAGATAAAAAAAGGCTAGTTTCAAACTAGCCTTTTTTATGTTTAGTCTATTTAGTAACTATCTACTGGAGCTTTAAAGCTATCAAGAAAATCATCTAAAGTGTATTTTTCTCTATACTCTGCTGTCATAATATGGATAAGGATATCCCCTAAATCAACTATAGTCCAATCACCATTGTCCTCATCAGTTCTAACAAACTCTTCACCTAATGGTTTTAAGTCATCTTTCAAGTGTCCTAAAAGGGCAACAGCATGCTTACTATTAAGAGCAGTTGCAATAATTACTTTATCTGTAATATAGCCTTTTCCTGTTAATGTATATGACTCTATATTTTCTGCTTTTTTACTATCTAATATATCAATTATTCTTTTAATTCTTTCTTCCATAATTCTTTTACCTTTTGTTCTATTTTTTTTGGAATATATTTTAAATCTAAATTATCTCTGAGTGTGGTTGAGCTTATATTTATATCTAGCTTTATATTTATAAATTGTATTATATCATTTTTTTCTTCATATCCATCTCTTGAAATGATAATAAACGTTACAAGTTGTTTAAGTTTATCAAAATCTTTCCATAAATGGAGTGATTTTATGTTGTCCGCACCTATTATTAGGTAGATATTTTCTGGACTATACTTCTTTTTTAAATAATCAACAGTTTGAATAGACGGTGTTGCTTTATTTTGTAAAATTTCAAAATCTGATACTTCAACTTTTTTCTCATCTTTAAATAAATCTTTAATTAATAATAATCTATCGTTTGGCGAAAAGTGAGATTTTATTTTAAAAGGATTTAAAAAAGTAGGTACAACTATTAGTTTATCAAGATTAATTTTTTCTAATACACTATAAACTATTTGTTCATGTCCAATATGGGGAGGATCAAAACTCCCTCCAAATAGTGCTATATTCATATCTATTTTTTAGCTTTTAATTTATTCTGTTCTAATTCCCAATACTCCATATCAAAACTATCTTTTATAGATATACTTCTAAACCCGCCAAGTATATCTGCTTTTAAAACAGCTTTCATAGTATGTGTAATAATATCATTTATGATATTTACCTCTTTTTCATTTTTACCAAAATATACAACTCCAAAGTTTTTTACAACCATATAATTTGGTGCTTTATTTAAACAAATCTCATCTTTTTTAAACTCTTCAAAGTAGCTGTTGTATTGTTCTTTATAGTTATCGATACAACTTTGAATATCACTGTTTTCAAGTACAGCAGGTACTCTTTTTGTTCTTATAATATGTTCAGGTGTTAGTACTCCTCTGCATACTACAGTTTGTAAATTCCTGCAACTTGCATAATGTAAAGCCAAAGGAGATTGGTCAACTTTTATAGTTACATCATAACCTTTTTCATTGTTTATTATGGTTTCTAAAAGGTTTAAATCCAATATTGATCTTGGTATATATTTTTCTATAACTAATGGTGCATTTTTATCTAAAAACTCTTCAGCTAATGTAACTGCATCTATCATCTTATCATATGATTTTTTTGCATCATTATCAAAAGTAAAAATTCCATGATTATGTAAAATAATCCCTTCACAACTTGACCAATTAATATCTTGAACCATCTTATATATTTCATGTGCCAAAATAAATCCAGGCATAATATAAGGAACTATTAAATAGTTTGGATAAATCTCTTTTATAGACTCTTCTCCATTTAAACTATTTGATATAGTTACAACAGCATCTGCATGAGTATGGTCAACATATTTAAAAGGTATAATAGCATGAAGTATTGCTTCGACTGATGGATTTGGTGCAGTTTTATCTATCATAGCTTCTCTTTGTGCATCTACCATTTGGGTATCACTAAGCTCCTCTAATTTTGCCATATCAATTAAAAATCCAAGTTCAACTGGTGCAAAACCTTGGGATTTTATATCAACTAAGTCCCAACCACTACCTTTTACATATAATATATCTTCACCATCCACTTTTGACTTTACCGATGTATTTCCACCACCATGAAGTACAAGCTCATCACTTCTACCTAATAAGTTTGAAGTATAAACTCTATAGTCTAAATCATTTGTAAAGCTTACCGCATCATTATCGTTCCATAAGTTTTTCATCTCTTCTCCTAAAAAGTATCTATAATAATAAGTATAAAAAAGATTATACCAAGGTAACCATTTATTGTAAAAAAGGCTTTATCTATTTTTGTAAAGTCTCTATTAACGATTATATGTTCATATGTAAGCATAATAGCACTTACAAGTATTGCTAAATATCCAAACATACCAAGATTTGCTTCAATAACAAAAAGTGACCAAAATATTATAGTTAATATATGCATAATTTTTGAAAATAACATAGTCTTTTTTGCTCCATATTTAGATGGTATTGAGTGAAGTCCTAGTTTTTTATCAACCTCTATATCTTGTAAAGAGTAAAGCAAATCAAACCCAGCTACCCAAAAAAGAACACCTGTTGCTAAGAAAATAGACCATAAAGTTATAGTTTCTGCTACAGCCACAACTCCTGCAATGGGAGCTAGCCCTAATGAAATACCAAGAATGATATGAGCAAGTGCAGAGAATCTTTTAAAATATGAGTAGCTTCCAACTATTATTAAAATTGGAACTGATAAGTATAAAGCTAAAGGGTTTACTAGATATGCAACTAGTATAAATCCAAATCCGTTTAATAAAGTAAATACAAGCATTTGTGTTGCATTTATTCTACCATCAACACTTGGACGGTTAACAGTTCTGGGATTTAAAGCATCAATATCTCTATCTAAGTATCTATTAAATCCCATTGCAAAGTTTCTAGCAGTAAGGGCAGCCAGAGTTCCAAGAATTAGTAAACTCCACCCAAACCATCCAGAAGCCGCAACTACCATAGCTATAAATATAAAAGGTAGTGAAAAAATTGAATGTTTAAACATCACTAATTCATTGAAATCATTTATAAGTTTTATTATTTTATCCATAAGGTGGATTCTACTATAATTTTATTTATAATGATATGAAAGGGTTTTTTTGTATAAAGAGTTAGCAATTGTAGCACCAACAGCATCTGGAAAAACAGCTTTATCAATAGATTTAGCACATAAAATTGATGCAGTTATATTATCACTTGATAGTTTAGCTGTATATAAACAAATAGATATTGCATCAGCAAAGCCATCTGTAGAGGAAAGAGATGGGATATTTCATTTTGGAATAGATAAGGTTTATACACATGAGAAGTTTGATGTTGTAGAGTTTATAAATGAGTATAAAAATGCAAAAGAGTATGCGATAGAAAATGGCAAAAATTTGATTATTGTAGGTGGTACAGGTTTTTATTTAAAGTCGATGATTGATGGCTTATCACCTTTTCCTAAATTATCAGAAAATACAATCTCTATAGTAAAAGAAAAAATGGTAAATATTAAAAAAGTATATAATGAATTAAACATAAAAGATAATAGATATATGAAAAATATATCATCAAATGATAAGTACAGAATACAAAAAGCATTAGAGATATATATTCAAACAAATCAAGTCCCATCTAGCTATTTTGAACAAAATAGACCAACTCCAATTATTAATAATATTGATATATTTGAAATAGAGACTAATGTAGACAAGTTAAGAGATAGAATTAAATTAAGAACTAAGCAGATGATTAAAAATGGAATTATTGATGAGGTTATTTTTTTAGAAAAAGAGTACACAAGAAAACCAAATGCAATGAGTTCAATAGGTATTGTTGAAACATTAGATTATTTAGATGGTAAGATTACAAAAGAACAATTAGAAGAGCAAATTTTTATACATACATCACAACTTGCAAAGAGACAAAGAACATTTAATAAGTCACAATTTGGACATATTTATAAGGAAAACTTAGAAAACTTAGAAAAAAAAATATTATCTATGGTATAATCCAATGAGAAGAATTATAATATAATTAAATTAGTTAGATATGTTGAGGGTTAGATATGACAAAAGAAGAGCTTGAGCTAAGAGTAGAAGAGTTAGAAGATAGATACTATCATGATGAGTTAACTGGACTGCCTAATAGAGTTAAACTTTTTGATGATATAGCCCATACTCCTCCTAGTGGATTACTTCTTCTTGATATAAAAGGGTTCTCAACTATTAACGATTTCTATGGGATGAAAATAGGGGATAAAGTTCTTCTTGCTATTACACATTTTTTAGAAACTCTTATTGCTGATGGTAATAGATTTTATAAAATATCTGCCGATCAATTTATCTATCTTGAAACAGATAAAGATATTCAAAATCATGAATTTAATGAAGAAAAAGTTAGAGAGATGATGTCTACAATAGAAAATACACCTATTCGTGTTGAGATATCTGAAAATAACAATATTGATATAAATATATATGTTAGTGTTGTTTTAGTAAATTCTATAGAATCTGGAAATATATTAGAATTAGCAGATATGACTTTGCACTATGCAAAAGACACTAGGCAAGCATTTTTAGAATATAGTCCTGATTTAAAATTAACAGAAAAATTTGAAAAAGATTTAGCTGGTGTTAATATGGTAAAAAGTGCGCTAGAAGAGGATAGACTAATTGCTTATTATCAACCAATTATAAAAGCGTATGGAAACTCATTTGAATGTTTAGTTAGAATTCAAGATGGAGATAGAGTAATTTCACCTTTCTTTTTCCTTGATGCTGTAACAAAAACAAAATACTATTCACAATTAACTCAAAGAATGATAGAAAAATCTTTTCAATTTTTTACTGGTAAAGATGTAACATTTTCAATTAACTTATCATTTGATGATATTGAAGATGTTGAGCTAGTAACATTTTTAAAGAAAAAAATGAAGCAATATAATGTAGAAAATCAATTAATTTTAGAGATTTTAGAGAGTGAAAATATTGTTGACTTTACTTTAATTAGAAACTTTATACACGAGATGCAAGAAAAGGGTGTGCAAATTGCAATTGATGACTTTGGTAGTGGATATTCTAATTTTACATATCTTTTAGAGTTAAAACCTGATTATATTAAAATTGATGGTAGTTTAATAAAAGATATAGCAACAGTAGAAGAGTCATATATATTAGTAAGAACAATAACAAATCTAGCTCATGAGTTAGGTATAAAAGTTGTAGCTGAGTATATAGAAAATGAAGCAATTTATAATAAAGCAAAAAGACTTTATATAGATGGTTATCAAGGTTATTTCTTAGGAGCACCAAACTCTTCAATGGAATTGTTACCAATGTAGTTGTCCTTAACTATCATTAAAACTATAACAACTTAAAAAACAAATTTTAGTTGTTTCTTATCGTTACACACAACTACTACAAATAATCACTAAAACCATATAAACCCTATTATCATAAGTTAACATTTAATTATAATTAGATACTATTTGTTCAATTATAGTCAATTATTTATAAAATATTTTGATAAAAAAGGGGAAAAAATGGAACATATGGATTTTGCACATCCTTATTTCGGTGCATTTATAATGTTTGTAATAACATTTGGTGCATTTGCAGCAACTACTATGTTGTCGAGATTTGTTGGTGGTAAACTAGCAAGAAAAGATACTGAAAAACTTAAGTGTACACTTTATGAGTGTGGGCCAGAGGTTACAAAACAGCCCAATACTATATCGGTGCAGTTTTATTTAATGGCGCTTTTATTTATACTTTTTGATGTGGAGATTATTTTTATGTTTCCATGGGCAGTTGATTTTAGAGTATTAGGTTGGTTTGGTTTTATTGAGATGATATTATTTATTATTTTATTAACAATTGGATTTATATACGCATGGAAAAAAGGAGCGCTTGAATGGCACAGCATAAAGTAAACTATATGGCTGACGGTGGAACACCTGTTGTTTTAACCACAGTTGATAAAATTGTAAACTTTGGACGAAGTAATTCACTTTGGCCGATGACTTATGGACTAGCTTGTTGTGCTATTGAAATGATGGCAGCAGGTGGATCTAGATTTGACTTCGATAGATTTGGTACTATTTTTAGAGCAAGTCCTAGGCAATCAGACGTTATCGTTGTTGCTGGAACTCTTACTAAGAAACATGCAGAGTTTATGAGAAGACTATACGATCAAATGCCTGATCCTAAATGGGTTATTTCTATGGGTAGTTGTGCAAATACTGGTGGTATGTTTAATACATATGCAACAGTACAAGGTGTTGATAGAGTAGTTCCTGTAGATATTTATCTACCAGGTTGTGCCCCACGACCTGAAACATTACAATATGCATTGATGATGTTACAACAAAAAATCAGAAGAGAGCCTGCAGGTATGGCTCAAAGAGCAAAGAGGTTAATATAATATGAGAGCATATAAACCAAAAGATGATGTACAAAAAAAATCTTATTATAACGATAGATTTTATATCACTCCAACATTAGCAAAATCTTCAATTTATTCAGATTCTGTTTTAGCTGAAGATGTATCAAGTTTATCAAATGTTGTTGAGATTGTTGAATCACATATTCAGGCTGATCATTTAGTAATTACTATTAATGCAGTTGATAATGTTAAAGCGATTAAACATCTTAAAGAGATTAGAGCTTATGACTTTATGATGGAGTTAACAGCAGTAGACTACATAGCTACTAGAGGTGGATTTGAGATTGTTTATGAGATGTTATCAACTTCTAAACATAGAAGAATCAGAGTAAAAGCATTTTTAAAACAAGGTCTTGCAATAGAAACTATTGAGCCTTTATTTAGAATGGCTGATTGGTCAGAGCGAGAGATGTATGATATGTATGGTGTTGTTGTAAATAACCATCCAAATCTAAAAAGAATTCTTATGCCTGATGATTGGAATGATCATCCATTATTAAAAACTTATCCACTTGAAGGTGATGAGGCTGCATCATGGTATGAAGTTGATAAAATTTTTGGTGAAGAAGCAAGAGAGATTGTTGGTCCTGAACTTAGAGATGCTGCTTGTGTTGATAGATATGATACACAAAGATTTGCAAGACTTGGACATGAAGTTCATAAGGGTGTTGAGATTTCTGAAGGAAATGAACCTGACACTCCTATTAGATATCAAGAAGAGGGTGGAGTTCAATTATTTGGTGTAAAACTTGTAACTCCATTTGATGAGATTGAAACTGTACACTTGAAAGAGAGAAGATAATTATGCAAGTAAAAAATAGATTAAAACCTTTCTTTGAAAATATTACTTTTGAAAGAGAAGATAACACTATGGTGGTTAACTTTGGACCACAACATCCATCGGCTCATGGTCAGCTTAGATTGATGTTAGAACTTCAAGGTGAGGAAGTTATAAAAGCATATCCTGATGTTGGATACCTTCATAGAGGTATCGAAAAAATGGGTGAGAATATGATTTATAATGAGTTCTTACCAACAACAGATAGAATGGATTATATCGCTTCATCTTCAAATAACTATGGTTATGCCCTAGCAGTTGAAAAATTAATTGGTGTTGAAGCTCCTAGACGAGCAGAAGTTATTAGAACTATGCTTTTAGAGTTAAATAGAATTATTTCTCACCTTTTCTGGCTTGCAACTCATGCCTTAGATGTTGGTGCCATGTCAATCTTCCTTTATGCATTTAGAGAAAGAGAATTTGCAATGGATTTAATGGAAGATTATTGTGGAGCTAGACTTACACATAGTGCTATTAGAATTGGTGGTGTACCTCTAGATTTACCTTCAACTTGGATAGCTGATTTAGAAAACTTTATGTCAGTTCTAGAATCACAAATTCCAATTTATGAAGGTCTTTTAACAGAGAATAGAATCTGGAGAATGAGACTTGAAAATGTTGGTATGATTACTCCTAAACTAGCACGTGAGTGGGGAGTTTCAGGAATTGCACTAAGAGGTAGTGGTGTTAAATGGGATTTAAGAAAAGAGATGCCTTATGGTTTATATCCTGAGTTAGATTTTGATATTCCAGTTGCTGATACTTGTGATTCTTACGGTAGATATAAATGTTATATGGCTGAGATGTATGAGTCTACTAAAATACTTAGACAACTTATCCCTATGTATAGAGAATCAGATACTCAGTTAATGGCACATAGCCCAGAGTATATCTCATCTTCAAAAGAGGAGATGATGACACAAAATTATTCTTTAATGCAACATTTTGTTCTTGTAACTCAAGGTATGAGACCCCCAGTTGGAGAGGTTTATGTAGCTACTGAATCACCTAAAGGTGAATTAGGTTTTTACATTGTATCTGATGGTTCACCATATCCATACAAATTAAAATGTAGAGCTCCTAGTTTTTGGCATACTGGTTTATTGGCTGATGTTTTACCAGGATGTCAATTAGCAGATGTTGTTACTATTATTGGTAACCTAAATATTGTATTTGGGGAGATAGATAGATAATGAAAAGATATGATCTAAGAGAATTAAATGCTGATTTTATGCCAAGAATGGTAGAGCTTATGAACACTGATGTTAAAGATGGAGAGAATGGAATTTTTCTTTTCGAAATTGGTGATTTTAGTACTGTTCAAGCTACAGCAGATATGGTTAAAGAGAATAATTGGACTTTAATGAACTCATTAAAATTTAATGAAGTTGATTGGACAATAGTTATTAAAAAAGAACAATCTGCTGTAGAAACTGTTGAATCAGAAGATACAGAAGATAGTGAATAGGCTTTTGAGGATAAATTTTGAGTAAAGTATATTTTTCAAATTGGCAAGGTGAAGTTGTTGATAATAGAGGCGTAAATCTAGAGGATTGGGCTGAAGCATCTTCAAAATTTCCTGTTAATTATAATAAAGAGTTAGCAACAAAGGCATTTGTAGGTTGGGATGGTTTTGCACTATTTCAAGAAGATGTTGACGTTGTAAAGCTTGCTATGAATTATGCTAGACAATATCAAGAGTATAGTGAAGCTTGTGGAAAGTGTACACCTGGTAGATGGGGTGGACAAATCCTTTATGATATGCTAGATAAAATAGCAAGAGGCGAGGGACAATATAGTGATCTTGACCATTTAAAAGAGGTTAGTTCAACAATGACTACTACTTCTAAATGTGAGATAGGTAAAACTGTACCTGTTCCAATTTTAGGTATGATTGAATCTTTTGAAGATCAGTTTTTAGTTCTTATTAAAGAGCAAAAAAAATCACCTTGGTACGATATGGATGCCGATAAGTATATAGCAAATGTTACTGCTCCATGTACAGATATGTGTCCAAGTCATGTTGATATTCCTGGATATATTGAGGGTGTTAGAGAGTTAGATTTTGAGAATTCATTAAAGTCTACTAGACAAACAATGCCATTATCTCATGTGTGTGGAAGAGTTTGTCCTCATCCATGTGAAGATGCTTGTAGAAGATCAAATCTTGATGAAGCAATATCTATTATGGAACTTAAAAGAATGGGTGCAGATTATGAAACTGACCACGAACTTGAATGGTTTCACCCAAGTAAACCTAAAAAACCAAGAAATGATGGTAAAAAGATAGCTATTATTGGAGCTGGTCCTGCTGGACTTACTGCTGCATATTATCTTGGACTTGAAGGTATTGCTGTTACTATTTTTGAAGAGTTACCAGTTCTTGGTGGTGAAGTAGCAGTTGGTGTTCCTGAATATAGAATGCCAATTGATAAATATAACAAAGATATTCAGTTAGTAGCTGATTTAGAATCTGTTGAAATTATCACTAATCATAGAGTTACAGCTGATAGACTTAAAGAGATTGAAGAAGAGTTTGATGCAACTATGTTAGGTTTTGGTGCAAGATTATCAAAAGCTGTTAGATGTAAAAATGAGCGTCCAGAGATGGATGGTTACTGGGGTGCTATTGAGATGCTTGATAAAGTAAATTTATGGCACAAGTATCAAATAGGTTCACCAGCAGCAAATGAACTAAAAGGTAAAACTGTAGTTTGTGTTGGTGGTGGATTTACTTCTATGGATGTTGTAAGATGTTCTATTAGAGAGGGTGCTAAACGAGTTGTTATGCTTTATCGTAGAGATGAAAAAACAATTATTAGAAATACAACTTTAGAAGAGTATACAGAAGCCGTTGAAGAGGGTGTAGAGTTTATTTTTTATAGTGCGATTGAAGAGTTATTTGACGAAGATAATCAGCTTAAATCTATGCTTGTAAATCAATATGAACTTGTACCTTGTCCTGATGGTGGAAGAGCACAACTTGTTAAAAGAGAGGGTGAAGATATTACTATAGAATGTGATTATCTTATTCCTGCTGTTTCTCAAGCACTTGATACTCAAATATTACCAGAAGATTGGGAATTAGAGATGACATCTTGGAACTCTATTCAAACAAATGGTAAAGATTATATGACTTCAAGAGAAGGTATTTTTGCTGCTGGAGATTGTGAATATGGTCCTATGACTATTGTAAATGCAACAGGTCAAGCAAAAAGAGCTGCTTCTGTTATGTCAAGATATATTTATGATGGTAAAGTATCACTTTTAGATGAAGAGATTATGGAAGACCATATGAATCGTCTAAAAGTTTATAATAAAAAAGAAAAAATAACTAACTGGATGCCTGGACTTCCTAGAGAGCATAGTGAAAAACTTGCAACAGAAGTTAGAAAAGATAACAATCAAGAGGTAAATCTTGGATTTACAGCTGAAGAAGCACAAGCTGAAGCAGAGAGATGTATGAGATGTTATTATCTGGGGATGGTGGCAGTATGAGTGAACGAATAATCCATAGAGGAAAAGAACTTACTATTACAATTGATGGTAAGTCTTGTAATGGTACTTATGGTCAAACTATTTTAGAAATAGCAAGGCAAAATGATATCTATATTCCAACAATGTGTTACTTAACAAAAGTATCACCTATAACTGCATGTAGAATGTGTGTTGTTGATGTTGAGGGTGTTGATGGAACAGTTCTTTCTTGTCAAGAAAAAGCAGTAAATGGTGCAGTTATCCAAACTAATAATTCTGAACTACATAGACATAGACAAAACATAATGAAAATGTATGATGTAAATCATCCATTACAATGTGGTGTTTGTGATAAAAGTGGTGAATGTGATTTACAAAATAAAACTTTAGAGTTTGGTGTAGAATCACAAGAATTTGCAGCTAAAGATTTAAATAGAAAGAAAAAAAGTTGGGGTATCTTAGGATACGATCCATCTTTATGTATCATGTGTGAAAAATGTGTACATACTTGTAATGAAGTTGTAGGATCTGCTGCACTTTATGTAAAACCAGGTGGTTATAAATCAATCATTGATATGAAATACTCAAGATGTGAGCAGTGTGGAGATTGTATCTCTGTTTGTCCTGTTGGAGCATTAGTATCAAATGAATTTAAATATACATCAAATGCATGGGAAGCTACAAAAATTCCTGCTACTTGTTCTCATTGTAGTTGTGGATGTGAAATTCAATACAATGTAAAACATGCAGGAAGTGCAAATCCTTTTGATAAAAAAATCACTAGAGTAACAAATGATTTTGAATTTTCTTCACCTTGTGGAGCTGGTAGATTTGGATTTGGATTTGAAAATAGTTCAACTGGAAAAGATAGTGATGCTTTTGCAAAAGCTGTTGAAGCTATTAAATCAAGTGATACAATTAAATTTAACTCTTATATTACAAATGAAGAAGCAAAACTTTTACAAACTTTAAAAGAGGAAACAGGTATTAAACTTGTAAATCAAGATGCAAATAATTATAAAAACTTTTTAAATAACTACTCTAAAGTTACTGGAAATAGTTTATATACAGCAGATCTTGAATCAGTTAAAAACTCAGATGCTATTATTATGGTTGGTACAAGAGTAAGCAGAGATAATCCAAACTTGAAATATGCAGTTAATATAGCTACGAAAAAACAAAGAGCACCATTTATGTATATGCATCCAATTGATGATATCGCTTTACAAAACAAATATAATCAATTTGTTAAATATGAAGCAGGTAGTGAAGAGGGTGTATTAGTACTTCTAGCATCATACCTTATTAAAGATATTCCTGTCGAATTTAAAGCATATTTTGATGATTTAGATATTGGGTATTTAAGTGGTGAGACTAGTGTTGGAGAAGAAGAGTTAGAGGCAATTGTTAAAAAACTAATTAGAAGAAAAAATAGAACATTAATCATAGGTGAAGATTTATATGCTCACCCAAATGCTTCTAATATAGCTAAACTAGTTGGTTTAATTGATAATAATACAGACTTTAATGTTGTAATTGTTCCATCTGCTACAAATACATTAGGTGTAAGTTTAATCTGTGACCTAGATGAAAATGTTGGTTCAACTGTTGTTGGATATAACGAATCTGGAGATTTTATCATTAGCGATAATGGTACAGGTGATTTTCAAATACCAGCTTTAAATCAACAAGAGGGTACATTTACATCTATTGATAAACGTGTATTAAATACAAATGTTGCTTTACCTTTTGATGGTTACTGCTTAAATGATATTGTTAATGAGTTATTGGACCAAAAAGTTGAAAATACTATTGATTATACATCTAGACTACCTTTAGACAAAGGTTTTAAATCAATCTGTTTTGATGATATGAAAAATGGTTATGATAAATATGGAAAAGATTTAAGAGGGTATTCTTTAGATAATAAATCTGTAAATATTGATATAAAACTAGATGAAATTTCTCCAATAAATACATACAATGGTACGGTTATATATAGATGTGAGCCATTACATCAGTTTAATAAAAATACTTCAAAATCTTTACTTCTTCAAACAAATGCTAGTTTAAGAGGTAGTATGTCATTTGCTAATGCTGCTAAGATTAAAGATGGTGATACTATTGATATTACATATAATGGTAATACTACTAGAAAAACATTTAAAAATGATCCAACTATAAAAGGTACGATTGCACTATATCCTACATTTAACGATGGGATAAATTCAGATTTAGTACCTATTGGATATAGATTTAAACAAGTTCAAATTAAAAAGGTAGAAGTATAATGGCAAATATTATAAATATGACTATTGACGGTAAAACTTGTACAGCAAAAGAGGGTGAATTTATTTTAAATGTAGCTAGAGCAAATGATATTTTTGTTCCAGCTATTTGTTATCAAACAAAATGTTCACCAACTTTAGCTTGTAGATTGTGTTTAGTAGAGGCAGATGGAAAACAAGTTTATGCTTGTAATGCTAAGTCTAAAGATGGTATGAATGTAACAGTTAATACTCCAAACATTGAGAAAGAACGAAAAGCAATAATGGAAGTTTACGATGTAAATCATCCATTACAGTGTGGTGTTTGTGATAAAAGTGGAGAGTGTGAACTTCAAAACTATACTTTATATATGAATGTTGATAAACAAAACTATGCAGTAAAAGATGTAAATAGACCTACAGCTGACTGGGGAGTTATGAAGTATGACCCAGGTTTATGTATTGTTTGTGAAAAGTGTGTAACTGTATGTAAAGATATGATTGGTTCAAATGCTTTAAGTACTATAAAAAGAGGAGCTGATGCTCTTAGTGCTGAGTATAAAGCAAATATGCC
The DNA here is from genome assembly GCA_965603755.1 of uncultured Arcobacteraceae bacterium. Lineage (GTDB taxonomy): Bacteria > Campylobacterota > Campylobacteria > Campylobacterales > Arcobacteraceae > JAIOSF01. Next base: position 19,193 of record CBFDEF010000008.1, on the reverse strand, counting down.
TAAAGATGCTTATGCAATGTGGAACAAACTAAACAAAAACCTTATAGGATTTACAGAGTCTGATTGTATAGATTGTGGTGAGTGTATTGAAGTTTGTCCTGTTGGTGCATTAGTTAGTTCAGATTTCCAATATAAATCAAACGCTTGGGAACTTGAAAAAATACCTGCAGCAAATCCTTACTCTTCTGATTGTACTTTCCTTTATTATGAAGTTAAACACAATAGTATAGAGAAAAATACAGAGGAAAAGATATATAGAGTTACAAATGAATCACATTATTCATCATTAAGTGGTGCTACAAGATTTGCTTTTGATTATACAAATAAAGGCAACAAAGATGAAGTAGAATTTGCAAAAGCTGTTGATGCAGTTAAAAATGCAGATACTATTTTATTTAACTCTTTTATTACAAATGAAGAAGCTTCTATGCTTCAATCAATCAAAGAAAAAACAGGAGTTACATTAGTTAATAATGATGCTTTAAAGTTCCAAAATTTTATGAATTCTTACTCAAAGGTATCAGGGAATAGTTTTTATAATGGTACACTTGAAGATATTCACAATAGTAACTTCTTGGTATCAGTAGGATCATTTCTAAAATCAGATGCACCATCTGCTAAATATGCTTTTAATAATGCAATCACAATGAACAAAGGTGCAGGTTTATACTTTCACAGTTTAGGTGATACACATATTGAAGGTTTTGGTAAAAAAGGTAAAACAATAGAGACTATTGTAAATAAACCATTTACTGAAGATGCAGTTCTTTATTTTATACTTGATCAATTTGGAAAAGAGTTACCAAGTGATATTGAAGAGTTTTTAGTATCTCAAAGAGAATCAAGAACAAAAACAGTATCTGAAATGATTAAAGAGAAAGTTGAAGAGACTACTGTTGATCCTGAAACAGGTGAAGAGAAAGTTACTACTAAAATGGTTCCTAAAAAAGTAAGTAAAGAGGTTGAATATACATATACTAAACTTCTTGATTTAATTGGTTCTGACGAATCATTACTAGAAACTATCGAAGCTATGTTAGCTAAAAAAGATACATTTAGTTTAATAATTGGTGAAGATTGTATAACACATCCAAACTCTTCAAATGTTGCAAAACTTGCTGCATTAGTAGAAAAATATACTTCTTTTAAAGTTGTAGTTATTCCAACTCAAACAAATACATTAGGTGTAAGTTTACTTTGTGATTTAGATGCTGAAGTAAGTGGAAAAACTGTTGGATATAATGTAAAAGCTGATTATGAGTTAAGTGCATTTACAGATGGTGATATTGATATGCCAGTATTAAATCAACAAGAGGGAACTTTTGTTAATATTGATAAAAAAGTTATACCAACAAATGCTGCTATTAGTTATGATGGATACGAACTAAATGATATTGCAAATGCTATTTTAGATAATACAAAAGAGAATGCAATTGATTATACATCAGATATATTTGATTGTGTAGAGTTTGATAAACTTGAAAACAGATATGGAAATGATATGGTTGAGTACAGAGGTTACACTTTAACTCAAAAAGAGACTTCTACAGAAAATGTTGATACTTTATGTGAAGCAAAAACTATTGAAATTAAAGAAAATGAGTATATTATTTACAGTGGTAATCCAATAAATCAATTCAATGAGTTTACTGCAGTTGCAAATCAACTAAAAGATGATATAGTTGCATTATATATTTCAGATAGTTTAAAAACAGCTCTTGAAGTTGAAGTTGGTGACAAAGTTAAAGTTACTGCAAATAATAAAGAGCTAACTTTAGAGGTTAGAGTTGATACAAATCTTGTAGGAGACATCTCGTATGTTCCAACATTTGATAAAACTATTGATACAAAAAGCTTATTTGATACTAGTAGATTTAGTATAGCAAATTTAAAAAGGGTGTAGGTTATGGATAACGATATTATAATGACGATTGTCAAAGTAGTAGTTATATTGACAGTGTTTTCAGCACTAGCAGGTTTTACTACTTATATAGAAAGAAAGATTCTGGCATTTATGCAAAGAAGACCAGGTCCACTTCATGTTGGACCTTATGGACTTTTACAGATTCTTTGTGATGGTGCAAAGCTATTTACAAAAGAGGATTTTGTTCCGCAGAATGCAAATAGATTAATATTTATGATTGCTCCAGTTATTACTGCAGCAACTGCATTTATTGCAATGACTGCTGTTCCATTTATTCCAGGTGTGATTGTATCTGATGTAAATGTTGGTGTATTATTTGTAATGGGTGTTATGGCTACAGGACTTTATGGTCCTTTACTTGGTGGTATGGCACAAGCAAATAAATGGGGTCTTCTTGGAGGTGCAAGAACTGCAATTCAACTTTTATCTTATGAAGTTGTAACAGGTCTTTCTATGTTAGCACCTTTAATGTTAGTTGGAAGTTTATCATTAATTGATATTAACAACTATCAAGCAGGTGGTATATCAAACTGGTTGATTTTTACACAACCTTTAGCGTTCTTCCTATTTTTAATAGCAGGTTATGCTGAAACAAATAGAACACCATTTGACCTTCTTGAGCATGAAGCTGAAGTTGTTGCTGGATATGCAACAGAGTATTCTGGTATGAGATGGGGTATGTTCTTTATTGGAGAGTATGCAAACCTTTTCACAATCTCTTTTGTAACAGTATTAATGTTCTTAGGTGGATTTAATGATTTATGGTTTATCCCTGGTGCAATTGCAATTATTTTAAAAGTTGCATTTTTAATTTTCTTATTCTTATGGACAAGAGCTTCTTGGCCACATGTTAGACCTGATCAACTTATGTGGTTATGTTGGAAAATATTAATGCCGTTAGCTTTACTAAATATTTTAGTAACTGCAATAGTTATATTATAGGGAGGCCAATATGAGTTTTAAAGATTTAAAAGAGAGAAATGTAGGTAGCCAAGAATATGTAATGATGGATATTGAAGAGTATCCTGTTCAAGGTTGGGATAAATTCAAACAAATTCTTGATAGAGGATTTAGTGTTGAACTATTCAAAGGTCTTGGAATTACATTTAAAATTATGAAAGGTGTTTTATTAAATAATGAAACACACAATCATACTTACCCAATAGAGAAATTACCAATTAGCCCTAGATATAGAGCTGTACATAAACTACTTGTTTTACTTGAAAGTGGAAACAATAGATGTATTGGTTGTGGACTTTGTGAAAAGATTTGTGTTGCAAATTGTATCAGACTTGACACAAAAATAGACGAAAAATCAAGAAAAGAGGTAGTTGAGTATACTATCAATTTAGGACGTTGTGTTTTCTGTGGATATTGTGCTGAAGTTTGTCCAGAACTGGCAATTGTTCACGGTGGTAGATATGAGAATGCGAGTGAACAAAGAGAACACTTTGTTTTAAAAGATGATTTAATGACACCTTTTGCTGAATTACAAAATCAGTTAGAGTATCAAGGATTTGGTGCAATTTCACCAGATGCTGATGATAAAATCAAAAAAACACCACTTGCGTATTAAGGATAGAGTATGTTTGAAGTAGTAGCTTTTTATTTATTTGCTTTTTTAACAATAGCAATGTTTAGTGTAACAGTGATAACAAAAAATGCACTGTATGCTTTAAGTTCGTTGGCGGCTGGTATGATATTTATATCAGCATTTTTCTTTTTACTAGGTGCAGATTTCTTAGGTGCTGTACAAATTGTAGTTTATACAGGTGCTGTTATGGCACTGTATGCATTTGGTATGATGTTTTTTGATTCTATTAATGATATTAAAGAGAATCCTACAAATGCAAGATTAACATTTGTAATGACTGGTATTATAGCACTTATAGTTGTTGCTATATTTATAGCTCCAGTTATAGGTGCAAATGCAACTGCTCATTACCCAGTACATGAAGCGTATGGAAATACACAAGATATTGGTTTAGTTTTATTTACTAAGTATTTAGTTCCTTTTGAGGTTGCTGCTGTTATGTTACTTGTAGCTATGATTGGTGGAATTATTTTAGCTGGTAAAAAAATGGATGTATCTGTTACAGAGCAAAGTGAACATGATTTAGATAATCATAAAACTAATTCTGAAATTTCAAAGGATATTAAATGAGTATTACATTAAATGATTATTTAGCATTAAGTACTATCATTTTTATGATTGGTATGTATGGTGCTATGAAAAGAACAAACTTATTGATGTTATTCTTCTCTACAGAGATTATGTTAAATGCAGTAAACATTGGTATGGCTGCAATATCAAAATTTCATGGAGATTTAACAGGTCAAATGTTTGCATTTTTTATTATTGCGATTGCAGCTAGTGAAGTTGCTATTGGTCTAGGTTTATTAATATTATGGTTTAAAAGACATAATACTATTGACTTAGACTCATTACAAAGTATGAAGGGATAAGAATGGAAAATTATTTATATATAGCACTTTTTGCACCGCTTGTAGGTTCATTAATTGCTGCCTTATTTGGTAATACTCCTAAAAAACTATTTGTAGGTATAATTACTTCAGGTTTACTAGGTGTATCTATGGTTGCATCATTAAATTTATTAAACTACGTATTTACTACAGGTGAAACAATTCATGTAAATATGATGGATTGGATTGTTATAGGAAATGTAAGTATCCCTTTTGGATTCGTAGTTGATCAAGTAAGTGTTGTTATGATGGTTGTTGTTACTATAGTATCAACAATGGTACATATTCACTCTATTGGTTATATGGATCACGATACAGGATTTAATAGATTTTTCTCTTATCTTTCTGCATTCGTTTTCTCTATGATGATTCTTGTTATGTCTGATAACTTTGCTGGATTATTTATTGGTTGGGAAGGGGTTGGACTTTGTTCTTGGCTTCTTATTGGTTTTTGGTATCATAAAGAGGATGTTAAAAAATCTGATGATATTTATGAATCTCCATACTCTACATTATCTCCATACTCTTCAGTATCTCCAGGGTACGCTGCAAACGAAGCTTTTATTATGAATAGAGTTGCGGATTTAGGTATGTTAATTGGTATATTCTTAATATTCTGGAATCTTGGTACTTTACAGTATGATGCTGTATTTGCACATATTGGTACTTTAGATCATGGTGTAATAGTTGCTATTGCAGTGTTCTTGTTTATTGGTGCTATGGGTAAATCTGCTCAGTTCCCTTTTAATACATGGCTTGCAAATGCTATGGAAGGTCCTACTCCAGTTTCAGCTTTAATTCATGCAGCTACAATGGTAACAGCTGGTGTTTATTTAGTTGTAAGAGCAAATGAGATTTTTACAGTTGTTCCAGAAGTTGGTTATTTTATAGCTTGTCTTGGTGCATTTGTTGCTATTTTTGCTGCTACTCAAGCTTTAGTTGCTACTAATATGAAAAAGATTATTGCATACTCTACATTATCTCAACTTGGATATATGTTCGTAGCAGCTGGTCTTGGTGCATACTGGGTAGCTTTATTTCATCTTGCAACTCACGCATTCTTTAAATCAGTTCTATTCTTAGGTGCTGGTAATGTTATGCATGCTACAAATGATGAGATAAATATCAAAAAGATGGGTGGACTTAAAAAACATATGCCATATACTGCATTGATTATGACTATTGCATCAGTTGCACTCGCTGGGATATTCCCACTTGCTGGATTCTGGTCAAAAGATTTAATTCTTGAGGTTGCATTTGGTTCACACGCTTATATTTTATGGGTAACATTATGGATTACTGCTGGTTTAACTGCATTCTATTCATTTAGACTTGTTATGTATGTATTCTATGGTGAAGAAAATTATGATCATGATAAGGTTCATCCTCATGAAACTTATCCTTTTGTAATTGCTGCGATGACTCCTTTAGCAATCTTAGCTATTGTTGCTGGTGCATTTGAGCATAGTTATATTGAGATGGTTACAAAAGTATTACCTGCACTTGATGTACATGTAAGTTCTATGACTTTCTATATATTAATCGCAGTGACAACTGCAATTGCTGTTGGTGGTATTGCATTTGCTGTTATCAAGTTTAATAAATCTGGTGGATACTATAGTGAATCTATGAAAGATAATTTTATATATAAATTATTAGCAAACCAATATTATTTTCCTCATATGATTGAGGCAATAATTTTAAAACCATATTTAGCAGTGTCTAAATTTTCTTGGAAAGAGCTTGATCTTAAACTTATTGATGCAATAGTTGATGGTATAGCAAATGGATTTTATGCTGGTGGTGAAAGTGGAACTGCTATGCAGTCAGGTAGTTTATCAAAAGGTTTAAAATGGATGGGTATCGGTATTGCCGTACTATTGATTTTAGTTGTTGCCTTTGGTAATTTGAAGTAAGGAAGGGAAATAGATGGAACACATTTTATCAATTTTAATATTTTTTCCAGCGTTTGCAGCTGCTATCGGGTTTATGGTAGATAAAGATGCAATTAGAACGTATGGTATCACAGTTACAGCAATTGAGTTTTTTCTTTCTTGCTTTTTATGGGCTAGCTTCGACAACGGTGTTGCTGGTATGCAGTTTACAGAATTTATACCAATCATATCTCAATATGGTATTTCGTATAACTTAGGTGTAGATGGTATATCTCTATTTTTAATAATAATGACAACTTTTATGACTATGATATCTTTAATCGGTTTAACTGAAAAAAGAGATCTTAAAAACTTAGTTATCACTGTATTATTCTTAGAGATGACTATGGTTGGTGTTTTTGTTGCTTTAGATGCAATTATATTTTATGTATTCTGGGAATTATCTTTAGTTCCTATGTTATATATTGTTGGTGCATGGGGTGGAAAAAGAAGAATCTATGCTGCGGTTAAATTTTTCTTATATACATTTACAGGTTCATTAGTTATGCTTGTTGGTATGTTATATTTAGGTTATGTATATTTCCAAGCTACAGGAAACTGGAGCTTTAGTTTACTTGACTGGAATATGCTAATGTTACCGTTTGATATGCAAATGTGGTTATTTATTGCATTCTTCTTAGGATTTGCTATTAAAGTACCAATGGTACCATTTCATACGTGGCTTCCTTATGCGCATGGTCAAGCACCAACAATTGGTTCTGTAATTCTGGCTGCCGTTCTTCTTAAAATGGGAACATACGGTTTTATTAGATTTTCATTACCACTATTTCCAGATGCATCAGTTGCTATGATGATTCCTATGGGTGTGTTAGCTGTTATTGCAATTATTTATACTGCAATGGTAGCTTATGCGCAAGAGGATATAAAACAAGTTATTGCGTATAGTTCGGTTTCACATATGGGTGTTATTATCCTTGGTATTTTCGCACTAAATGTTGAAGGTATAGGTGGTTCATTATTCTTAATGATTTCACATGGTATTGTTTCAGGGGCTCTGTTTATGTTAGTTGGTGTTATATATGACCGACGTGGAACAAAAATGATGAGTGAATTTGGTGGACTAGCACGTGTTATGCCTATGTACGCTGTTGTGTTTGGTATTATGCTTATGGCATCTGTTGGACTTCCATTAACAATCGGTTTTGTTGGTGAGTTTTTATCATTACTTGGATTCTTTGCTGTATCTCCATTTTTAACTGCATTAGCTGGTTTAACAATCATTTTAGGTGCTGTTTATATGTTAGTACTTTACAAGAAAACATTTTTTGGTCCAATTACTAACCCAATAAATGAAAAGTTAGAAGATATTAAAGGTAGAGAAGTTGCTGCTTTAGTACCTTTAGTTATGTTAGTAGTATATTTAGGTGTTTATCCTAAACCAATCTTAGAGCCTGTTGATAAATCGGTTAAACAATTAGTGCAGGTTATGTACTTAAAATCAGTAACACCTGATGCAAAAGCAAAAATTGCATCGGTTAATACTATCGGGGAGGTGAAGTAATGATACCACCAATTAATATAGATGTGGCAGCTTTAAATCTGCCAAGTTTAGTACCAATGAGTATTGCAATTGTTGGTGCTTTATTAATTATATGTATAGATTTATTAACTAAAAATTTACATAAATCTTTATATGTTATGTTAACAATTTTAGTTTTACTTATAGATTTAGGTTCTGTTATAGGTTATAGTGGAGCTACTAGAGGTTTCTTTGATGTTATGTTAATGGATGGTATTGCTATACTTTCTCAAATCATTATCATTGTGGGTTCTGCATTATTTGTAATACTTGCTTTATCTCAACAAAGATTCCATGAGTATAGATACCCAGAGTATTTTGCACTGTTCTTATTTATGGTAGCTGGTTTCCAGTTTATGGTTGCATCTGATAATCTTATCCTAATTTTTGTTGGACTTGAAACTGCTTCTATGGCACTTTATACTTTAATTGCTATGCATAATAGAGATAAGTCAACAGAAGCTGCAATTAAGTACTTTACTATGGGTGCTATGGCTGCTGGTTTCTTTGCATTTGGTTCTATGGTATTTTATGCACTTACAGGCTCAGTAGAGTTAGGTCAAATTTCAGCTTCATTAGTAGCTTCAAACTTTGATAACTATCCACTAATTCTTGTTGGTGTTGTATTTATACTTGGTGGACTTGGATTTAAACTTTCAATTGTGCCATTCCATACATGGGCTCCAGATGTTTATGAAGGTTCAAGTTCAGCTATGGCTGGATATATGTCAATCGTTCCTAAAATTGCTGCATTTGTTGTAGCTCTTAGATTTTTTGAGATATTTGTATCTGTTGATAATAGATGGGTTGAATTAATTCTTTACATAATTGTAATTGTTACTATGACTTTACCAAATATGGTTGCTTTAGTTCAAACTGATGTAAAAAGAATGTTAGCTTACTCTTCAATTTCACATGCTGGTTTTGTTATGGGTGCAATTTTAGTTGGTACTACACAAGCTACTGAGGGTCTATTTTTATATTGGATTTTATTCCTATTTACTAATCTTGGTGCATTTGCTATGTTATGGATTAATAGAACTAAAAATGATCACGGTTTTCAATCAGACCACCCTTTTGAGAAATTTGCTGGTTTAGTTCATATCTCTCCAGTAACTGCATCTATTATGGCACTATTTATGCTAAGTTTAGCAGGTGTTCCACCTTTTAGTTTATTTTGGGGAAAAATGTTTTTAATTGGAGCTGCTGTTAATGGTGGATATTTAATTTTAGCATTAATTATGGCACTTAACTCTGCTATTGCTGCATACTACTACTTAAAATTAATAGTATATATGTTCTTAAAGACACCAACAAATGATGATAGAATTGAGTTTATGGGTAATGCAAATAATCCTTTACGAACTGTTGTTGGTATATCTGCAATTATCACAATAACATCAGTATTTTATATTGATCCGTTATTAGAGATGATCTCTACTTATGTACAAATGAGTGGATATTAGAATTATATCGTAAGATATTGTTCTAAAGGCTAGTGAGAAATCACTAGCCTTTTTTATTTATTCCATTTCATCACTAAATTTATCTTGTTTAAATTTTACATAGTCTGTTACAATCTTATGTTTGTATTTAAAAGAGTGAAAGTCTTCTTTCTTTGTTATATTTTCAATTATACTTTCCATACTTTTTAAATTCTCAATATCTAATTGTTCATCTAAATCAGTATAAGTTTTTATTAAAATATCAAAAGCTAAGTTAAATTCAAAAGCTAAAGGACCTTTTTTATTAAGGACTTTTTTTATAAATACCCAAATAGCAAAGATTGATTCCCAGGCTTGTTTTTGTCCGTCAGTTATACATAAAGACATAACAACAGCTTTCCATCTATATAAACCAAAATATGCTTGATGATTTAACCATAATTCATCAATCCACCAATCTTCAAATTTTGGTAAGCCCTTAAATTCAGGTAGATTTTCCTCATTGATAGTATCTTTTATATTAGCAATTAAAACACGAAGATGTAAAACTACTATTGGAATATGGGTTTGTAATAAACCAAGTTTATCTATATTTTCATGTTCAATATTTTTTAGTAGTTCTTCAAAATCAATTTTTATTTCACTTAATTGACTATCTAACTCATCATGAATTCTAAGATCAAGTTTTATAATTGTTGATGCAATTTCAAATATATCTTCATCTTCTAAGTTTATTTCACTAGGTAACTCATCTACAATCATCATAGCTTCTAATTTTTGATCTTGTTTTTTAGTACTATTTCTTTTAATTCTTACTTTTTGGTATTTATAATAATTTCTTCGAATTACAGCCTCTTTAAGTCGTTCCTCTTTTTCATGCTCTTGAATATCACATTTTGCAAGTTCATCATATATCAGTTTATTTTTTTCTAAAGATTGGATAGACTCTTCTAATGCATTTTCAGATGATGCATAACCCATAATTGATAATTTAGCTCTACCTGAATCGTGATCATCTAGCTGAGCTTTAAGTGTTTTTATTCTTAATTCATTCGTTTTTATTAACTCTTCTATAGCTATTAATGCATTCATATAATCTCTCTTTATTTAGAATAAATATTATTATTATTGTATCATAAATTTTAATAAGATTATTATTTTATTAGAGTTTAAAGAATAAAATATATAAATATAATAAATAGAATTGAATTTTATCGTATTTATGAATTAAAATAACTATTTAATATAAAATTATATTAAATAGCTAATAGTGTATTTTACTTAAATAAAGTCCATTAGAATCTGCTAATGTCCAAGAGATTAGTTCCTCTTTTGTTAGTTGTCTTTTTAAATCATCTATAGTTAATTTCTTATTTGAGATTTTCATTATAAAATCAACCATCATTCTAATTTGACTTCGTAAATATGAGTTTGCTTTAAAATTTAAAACATATATATCTTTGTGTTTATAAAATTTTATATCATATATCTCTCTAACTGTGGAGATAGGATCACTCCCTCTTTTTGAAAAAAATTCAAAATCATGTATACCTATAAAGTATTTTATAGCTTCATTGATAGCTTTTTCATCAATAGAATCATAATAGCTAATAAAATCAGAATTAAAAGGTGTAAGTTTTTTTGAGGTAAAAAGATAACGATATTCTCTTTTTTTTGCACTAAACCTTGCATGTAAAGTGTGATCCATAAATTTGATTTTTCTAATGTAAATAGAATTTGGTAAAAGTTTAGTTAATATTGTTTTTAATCTATCTAAATCATCCCAGAAATCAGGTATAAAGCATGAAATAGTTTGTCTGAATGCATGAACACCTTTATCAGTTCTTCCACTAAATTCAAGAGTTGTAACAATATTTAGAATTGAAAATGCCTCATGAATTTTTGATTGGATTGTTACTTTGTCAGGTTGTATTTGTGAACCATAATAATTAGACCCATTATAGCTAATAGTAAATAGGATTTTTTTCATACTTTAGTAGTGACTTTTTATTTTAACTTTATAAAGTATATAACTAAGTAGTATCCATATTAATGGAATAGTATAGAGAATCTCAAATCCATAGTTTTTAGATAGTTTTTGTGAAATGACAACAAAAATAATAGTTAGTAAAATAGCGTAAATTGTACTTTTATTTTTTTCATACCTTGGATTATAAAAACCTAATGAAATAAAAAATAGAAGAGAGATTAAAGGAAAAAATGACATAAGAACAGAAAAATTAAATTTATATCTTTTAAAATCATTTTTATTAATATCACTCCAATAAATCAATAAATCATTTAATGAATTAATATTAACTGATGGTTTTATTTTATTATAAATAACCATTTTTTCAAAATCTATTTGTGTTACGGTTTCATCAATTTTAACAGCTTTACCATTTCTAAGATGTAGTCCTAATTCTAAATCAGCATTGTTTAAAGTTGCAGTTTTAGATATTACAAAAGTATCCATAGTTTTATTCTTTTGAAAAAGAACGACATCTTTATATAATCCATCTTTCTCCTCATTAACATATATAAGCCAGTCTCCAAAACCCTGTCCATATTCACTTGCTTTAATATTAAACTTTGCCTCTTGCTCTTTTTTTGCTTTAAAGGTATCAAAAAGCTGGTTTGCTTTTGGAATTAATACTAAAGAGTTTAACAATAAAAAGATAGTTGAAAACAAAAGTGTTGGAAATATAAGTCTTAATATTTTTGTAGGCTTAAGTCCAAAACTTGTTATTACAATTAACTCATACTCTGTTGATAATTTAGATAAACTTATAGCCAAGGAGATAAATATAGATATAGGTAATGTATAAAAAAGTATTGAAGGGATATAAAAAGAGTAAAGTATTATCAACTCCAAAAAGTTAATCTCCATAACTGAGGTTAAAGCAGATATTCTAACAAGATACATAATTGATGTAATAATAAATAGAGTTAAAAATATTGGAAAAAATGTTTGAGAATATGTAACAAGTAAATGTCTTTTTAGTAGTTTATTCAATGTTACTCCTTAAATTATATATCATCTAATTTGTCCTAAAGCTACTAAAAAATAATTATCTGTTATAAAAACTACAAATAATGCAAGAGCTAGGTATGGTATAAATGGTGTTTCAATATCTTTTTTAATAATATTATTTAATATTGATGGAATTATAGCAAAAATTGCACTTAAAAATATAGCTAACAACCCTAGTTTTATCCCAAGTATCCCACCTATTATTGCAACTATAGGGATATCTCCCTCTCCTAAAGCTTTTTGAGTTTTTAAACTATCATCATTTACTAATCTAGATTTGATATTTTGTATATAAAATGTGATAAATATCTCAAGTAAAACAATTCCCCCACTAAATATTAACATAGATTGAAAATCAAAATCTAAAATAAAAAAAGATACAAGCAAGGAAAGAATTAAAAGATAGTCAGGTACCGCTTTATATTTAAAATCAATAAATGAAAGTATGATTAATATGTAAAATAAAAGAGTATATAAAATTAAATCAATATTTAGTCCTAATTTAATATAAAGTAATAAAGTAATACTTCCACTTAAAAGCTCAACTATAGGATATGTAATTGATATGTTTTCATTACAATTTGAACATCTCCCTTTTAAAAATATATATGATAAAAGAGGAATATTTTCATACCATTTTATACTATGTTCACAAGTTGTACAAGTTGATCTTTTTGGATTGGTTAAAGATATACCAAGTGGCAATCTATATATTAACATATTTAGAAAACTTCCAAATATTAGACCTATTGTAAAAATTAGGATACTAAATTCCACCGAATCTTCTCTCTCTTTTATGAAAATCTGAGATAATATCATCTAATTCCATGGTTGAAAATTCTGGCCAATATGTTTGCGTAAAAAACATCTCTGCATATGCAATTTGCCATAAAAGATAGTTTGATATTCTAACCTCTCCACTTGTACGAATTAGAAGATCTACATCTGGTATATTGGCTGTATCCAAACAACTGTTTAAGTTATCTTCTGAGACTTTTAAGTTTTGTTCATTTAGTCTTTTAACTGCTCTTACTATCTCATCTCTACTTCCATAGTTTAATGCTAATATTTGAGTTAACCCTGTACATGAAGCTGTTTTATCTTCAGTATCCTTAATAATAGATTGAAGTTTTTTTGAGAATTTTGATATATCTCCAATAGCTTTAAATTTTACATTATTTTTTAAATAGATAGGTAATTCACTTTTAAAGTATCTCTCTAGAAGTTTCATCAAAAACTCAACTTCAAGTTTTGGTCTTGACCAATTTTCAGTACTAAAAGCATAAAGAGTAAGATATTTTATCCCTAGATTACTACAATGAACTGTAATCTCTCTAACTGTAGAGGCACCTTTTTCATGTCCAGCAGTTCTATTGAGTCCTTGCTCTTTTGCCCATCTACCATTGCCATCCATTATGATTGCTATGTGTTTAGGAAGATTACTCACTAAATGATACCTTTAATTTATCTAAGAGTTGCATTGATACTTCAAATTTTGATCCATTAAAATTTGCATCATCATTAGATGTAATAAAGTTTATAGAGTTGGTATCACTACCAAAATTATTACTTTGATCAATTATATTTAAACATACTCCATCTAGATTTTTATTTTGAAGCATATTTGTTGCATTATCTTTGGCAAGAGATTTATTCATCTCTGCTTTGAAACCTATTGTATAGATTCTATCTTTATCTAAAGTATCAACAATATCAATATTCTTTTTAAGTTTTAAATCCCAAGTATCACCAATATCAGCTTTTTTTATTTTTCCAATTTGTGGAAAAGTTGGTATATAGTCGCTAACTGCGGCAACTGCAAAAAAGTAAGGCTTTTTTTGTATTAGTTGCATTTGGGAATTATCCATAAGAGTTGCACTTGACATTTTACCTTTTAGGGCTACTTTTATACTATCATTGCAATATTGAAGCATCTCATTGCTACTTTGTACTTTAATAGTATGGATACCATTTGGAGTAGCGATATCTTTAGTGGTCACTAAACATACATCAGCACCTTTATAGTATAGTGCTGTTGCTAAATTAGCCGCCATTTTTCCACTACTAAAATTACTAATAAATCTAACATCATCAATTTTCTCAATAGTTCCACCGCCATTTAAAACAACTTTTCTATCAATCCAATACTTATCTTGAAGTAACTCCTTAGCAGTTGCATTAAATATATCTTCAACATCTGCCATTGCACCATCACCTATATCTTTACAAGCTAACTCTTTAGTTTGAGTATTAATGATTTTAAAATTACATAGTTTTAACATCTTTAAACTAGCCTGTGTTAATGGATTTCTCATCATATTTGTATTGGCTGCTGGTGATAAAAGCTTAACTCTTGGATATGCTAAAGCAGTTTGTAAAAGTAGATTATCTGCTATTCCATTTGAAAGTTTATTTATAGTATTTGCGGTTGCCGGTGCTATTACAAAGATATCTGCCCATTTTCCTATTGCAATATGATTATTGATAGTATTTGTGCTCCAGTCTTCACTTTCCTCATCCAAAATTTTATTTTGCGATATCGTTTCAAATGTAAGAGGTGTTATAAATTTTTTAGCACCATTAGTCATAATAACTTTTACATTAGCACCTGCTTTTATATAAAGTCTTATAAGTTCTAGTGATTTATAAATAGCAATACTTCCTGTAACTGCTACAAGTATATTTTTATTTTCTAAAAGTTTCACTATTTAATTCCAAAAAATCTATAAAAATAGTCTTTTATTGTTTTTGCATTTGCTCTTGTGATAACTAACTCACCACTTTTAACATTTTTAGTTATTGTACTTCCTGCCCCAATCATACAATTATCTTCAAGTGTAACGGGAGCTACTAATTGTGTATCTGAACCTATAAATACATTTTTCCCTATGATAGTTTTAAATTTATTTTTACCATCATAATTACAAGTGATAGTCCCTGCACCAATATTAGTCCCTGTATCTATTTCACAATCACCTAGATATGCCAAGTGACCAGCTTTTACACCATTTAGGGTTGACTTTTTAACCTCTACAAAGTTTCCTATATGTGTATCTTTTAGGTGGCTAAGTGGTCTTATTCTTGCCATTGGGCCAATATCACTATTTTCTAAAATAGAGTTTTCAACTATACTAGAAGTTTTGATATGAGAATTTATGATTTTTGTATCTCCTAAAAGAGTTACACCATTTTCTAAAATTGATTCACCTTCTATTTGCACACCATCTTCTATATAAATAGTATTTGGAAGTCTCATAATTACACCAGCAGATAAAAACTGATTTTTGATTCTATTTTGGTGGATAACTTCAGCATCACATAAATCTACTTTTGAGTTTACCCCTTTAAAATTCTCTTCGCTTACTGTTAAGGGGTGAACCTCTTTTTGTAGATTAATTGCTATCTCCACTAGATCAGTGATATAAAACTCTTCTTGTGCATTGTTATTTGATAGTTTTGGTAAGTTTTCTTGTAAAAACTTAGTATCAAAACAGTAAATTCCTGCATTTGCAATATTTACTTTTAGTTCATCTTCATTACAATCTTTTTGCTCAACAATTTTTAGAACATTATTGTCTTTTACTATTACTCTACCATATCCAGAAGCATCTTGAAGTTCTAGTACACTCATAATAATAGCACTATTATCATCTATTAAAAAGTTTTTTAACTCTGTTTCTTGAATTAAAGGCATATCTCCATTTAAAACTAAAGTTTTATCATATTTTAAATCAAGACCCATAACAGCACCACCTGTACCTGGGTAGTTTTCATGGTCTTGTAAAGAGAATTTGATATCTGAAAAATACTTTTCCATCTCTTTTTGTACTAGCTCTGATTGGTGATATAAAACAACATGAATATCATCACTTAATTTTTTAGCTTCTTTTATTGAGTAGTATAGCATCTCTTTACCAGAAATTTTATGTAAAACTTTAGGTAAAGTTGATTTCATTCTAGTCCCTTTTCCAGCAGCTAGAATTATTATTGAAAGGTTTTTGTTCATTTTATTAGTTCTCTTTTATTTATATTTTAATTAGTGATTATATCCAATAAAATGTTACAATATTATTTATTTATAGTTATCCCTGATTTCTAAAAATTCATCAAGATTATTAAAAAAAATATCTATAAGTGTTGGATCAAAATGTTTAGCTCTTTCATCTCTAAAAAGTTGAAAGATTTTCTCATCATTCCAAGCCTCTTTGTAGACTCTGGAACTTCCTAGTGCATCAAATACATCAGCTAAAGCGGTAATTCTTCCACTTATATCAATATCTTCACCCTTTAATCCTTGTGGATAACCTGTTCCATCCCACTTCTCGTGATGTTGATGTGCTACGATGGCAGCCAGTTTTAAAAGTGGTCTTTGTGAGTTATTTATCATCTGAAATCCTAATTCAGAATGAGTCTCCATAATCTTTCTCTCTTCTTCATTAAATCGTCCAGGTTTATTTAGTATATTATCAGGAATTGCTACTTTTCCTATGTCATGCATTGGACTGGCTTGCTTAAGAAGTTCTGCATATTTAGGATCTAAGCCATATTTTAATGCTAATGTTTTAGAGTATTCTGCAACTCTTCTTACATGTTGACCTGTCTCTTTACTTCGTCTTTCCCCAATTGCTCCCATAGTAAATACAACCTCTTTTTGTGTATCTTCTATCTCTTGATTTAGATTGTAAATTTCCCCAATTCTCTCTTCTACTTGTACCATTAAATCACTATTAAGTTCTTCTAAGTCATGTTTATATTTTATATTTTCATGTTTTAATTTAATATAATTGATAGTTTTAGAAAGTATTGCTATAAAATGATTTATATTTATTGGTTTTAAAACATATCCATCAATTCCTAAATTAATAGTATCTAAGAAAAATTCTGCTTCATTATATGCAGATAATACAAGACAAGGGATCTCTTTATCTAACTCTCTTATATTTTTTAACATATCAATACCATTCATATTTGGCATATTAATATCTGTAATAATAATATCAAGTGTTTTTTTGTGTTCTATAAATTTATCTAATCCATCTTCTCCATCAATACCAACTATAATATCATCAAAAAAGTTTTTTAACATTTTTATAGTTTGTTCTCTTGCTTCTTGATTGTCTTCAACATACAGAATTTTTAAATTTTTACTAAATATGGTTAATTCTTTTAAATTACTTACCATCTATGCACTCTCCTTATTTATTATTTTAAAACTGATTTTAAAAATTGCACCATCATCATCATTAGAAATATCCATTTTACCACCACAATGTTCCTCGATAATGATTTTTGACATATAAAGTCCAAGTCCTGTACCGTCTTTCTCTTTTTTTGTTGAAAAATATGGGTCAAATATCTTATCTATAATATCTAATGGTATCCCTCCACCGTTATCTTTTACAACTAAAATAATATTATTATCTCTACTGCATAAAGTTTCTATGGTTATAGTAGGATTTTTAACTTCTTTTACTAATAATACATCTTCGGCATTTTTAATAAGATTTAAAAGAACTTGTTTTACTTCACTTGGATAAGTTTCTAAACTTAAATTACAGCACAAACTTTCTATAATTTTTATATTTTTATTCTCTAGTGATATTTTAATAATATCAAGTGTTTCATTTACTATTTTAGATAAACTAGTTACCTCTTTATTTTTATCTTCTTTAAAAAAACCTCTAAAATCATCTATAGTTTTACTTAAATGTTGTGAATAGTCAGAGATTAAATTTAGCTCGTTTTCAAACTCTTTTTTATCTATATCATCCAACATAAGTTTAAAAATAAGGTTATTTGTTGTAGCATTAATGGCAGTAAGAGGTTGTCTCCATTGATGTGCTATCATACTTATTATCTCCCCCATTTGCGTTAAACGAGATTGTTGTTGAATTTGTTCATTTTGAAGATTATTTTTTAAAACTTCATCTTTAATCCTTTTTTCAAGGGTTCTATTTAGATAATTTACTTTCATAGAACTATTTGCAATCTCAATTGTTTTTGACATTAACTCTTGATTTGACTCTTTTAGATTATGGTTAAGTTCTATTAATTCATCTTCATAATCTTTTTTTATTCTGTTTAATCCTCTTGTCACAAAATATATAAAAGGGAGAGATAATAAAAAAGTTGCAAATAAGCCTTTTAGAATCGTTGTAATAGTATTATTAAAACTAAGTCTAAAAATATCTTTATCATCTTTTTCCCTAGACAATAATTCTTTGTTTATAGTTTCAATATCAACATTATATTTATTAACCTGAACTTCTTTATTTATATTATAAATTAAAATACTACTAGTTAACGCAACTATAAATCCAAAAAGAAAAAAATAAAATATCAATTGTTGTTTAAATGTAAATTGCATACTTTATTTTCCTTATTTTTACATAACATTTTATTTCATAATATTATAACATATAATTGTGGCATTAGTATATAAAAATTATATTTATTCTTTTCTTAGTAGGTTACCTTTATATAATTAAATTTATTTAAATTATTTTTTAATTTATTTTTTGGTTTGGATATAATATTTCGTAAGTTTGTATTTCCTTTTACCTATCTCTTCTTCTATTTCTATTTTCTCTTCTTCTTCGTGGGTCTCTTGGGTTTTCTTCCTTTTTCTCTTGTCTCTGACGGCTTCTTGGATTTTCATCTTTTCTATCTCTTGATTTATAATCTTTATCTCTACTTCTATCTCTTCTAAATCGATTTGGTCTATTTCTATCATCTTTTAGAAGCTTATTTGATTTTAAAGAGTTTTCACAATAGTTGTTTAGTTCTATTCTTATTTGTTCTGCTTTGTCTTTATCTGGAAATAGATGAGGTA
>CBFDEF010000007.1:0-50346 GCA_965603755.1 uncultured Arcobacteraceae bacterium | reverse complement strand
TAAATTATAATCCCGAAAATGAAAATTTTATTGTTGCTATGTGGCATGGTGATTTACTTATGCAACCGTTAAATTACAGACATTTCAAACCAAATGGTGATATTAAAGTAATAGTTAGTGAGCATAGAGATGGTGAAACAATTAGAAAAGTTGTTAATCATCTAGGCGTTGGTGCGTTAAGTGGATCATCTACACGAGGTGGCGCTAAAGCGTTACTAGGAGCCATTAAAGCATTAAAAAACAATATAGATGTAGCAATTACACCTGATGGACCTAAAGGTCCAATATACAGTATTGCTGACGGTATAGTTGTAATTGCTCAAAAAACAAAATCTAAAATACTACCTTTTAGTTCTATCCCTACATCATATTGGCAACTTAAATCTTGGGATAAATTTATAGTTCCTAAGCCCTTTTCTCAAATTGATTTTTATATTGGGGATCCTTTTTCTATAGAAGATTTAAATTCAGAAGATGCAAAAAAAGTTATTTATGATAAAATGATGGAGAATCAACTAAAAAAGGTGTAGTTTATGGATAAAAAGATATTGCTTGTAGAAGATGATCTTATTTTAGGTGAAACTATCCATGAGTTGTTAGAATCTGAGGGCTATTATGTATCTTGGGTTAAGGATGGACACCAAGCACTTGAAGAGACATATAGGGTATCTTACGATATCTTTTTATTTGATTTAAATATACCATTTTTAAATGGACTTGAACTTTTGGATGAACTACGCCAAAGTGGCGATAAAACTCCTGCTATTATTATAACAGCAAATATTGACATAGAGTCTATGAAAAAAGGTTTTGATGTTGGTGCTGATGATTATATGAAAAAACCATTTGATATTGATGAACTACTATTGCGTATTGAAGTTGTATTAAAAAAATCATTTAAAAGTTACAATGAAACAATAATATATGGTGAATTGATTTATGATACTGTAAAACAACAATTAAATAAAAATGATAAATTAATACACTTAAGTCCAACAGAGTTAGGACTATTTGAATATTTTATAAAAAATCTTGATAAAATACTATCTAAAGATGAACTTATTGGGCATACTCATGATGATTTTGAAGGTAGTGATGCTGTTTTAAGAGTGCAAATATCAAAGTTAAAAAAAATAGGTTTAAATATTTTTAATATTCGAGGGGTAGGGTATAGATGTGAAAAAATATGAAAAAACATCTTTATTAAAATTTACATTTATATATTTTTTTTCAACAGCTTTTTTTGTAATTTTGTTAGGTTATTTATATTATGGACAGCAAGAGAATCAAGTATTACAAAAATATACGATGAAGATGCATGATTATTCAATGCAACTAAAACAAACAACATTTAGATATACAAGAGATGGTTATAGTTATGATATTGAAGATAAAAATAGATTTATATATCAACTTGCAACAAAAGAGGGTAACTACTATAAAAAATCGTTTCCTATTTTAAAAGGTAGGCAATCTATAGTTGTAAGTATAAAAGATGATTTAGTGCAAAATGAGCTAAACGAGATAAAATTATTTACTATAGTTTTACAAGTTACTTTAATAATATTGTTCTTATTTTTGAGTTTCTTACTTGCAAAATATTCATTAAGACCTATGAATGAAACCATATCACATCTTGATAGATTTATCAAAGATTTAATTCATGATTTAAATACTCCATCAACTTCAATTTTACTAAATACAAAAATGTTAAAAAAAGATATAGATGAGCCAAAATATATAAAAAAACTTAATAGAATAGAAAATAGTGCGTTAGCTATCTCATCTTTATATGAAAACTTAGAGATATTGCTGCATAAAGATTTAGATAAATCTAGTGTTGATTTATATATTTTACTTGAAGATAAAAAAGATAATTGTAATATCTTATATCCAAATATAAAATTTTATTTAGATAAAAAAGAGATGATTGTAAATACTAATGAAAAAGCGATAAATAGAATAATTGATAATATATTGTCAAATGCATGCAAATATTCAAAAGATGAAAATCCAACAATAGATATACAATTTGATAATAATATTTTATTAATAACAGATAATGGTAAGGGGATGCAATATCCTCAAAAAATATTTGAAAGAAGTTATACAGAAAATGATAATGAAAATGGATATGGAATAGGGATGCATATTGTACATAGGTTGTGTGATGATTTATCAATAGGTATTCATGTTATTTCAAAAGAGCATTATGGAACAACAATTGAGCTTAAATTTTAATATACCTAATAGTTTAAATACAATTTTAAATAAAATAATAGAACAAGGTGGAGTACCAATTTTAGTTGGTGGAATGGTTAGAGACTATTTCTTAGACAAAGAATCAAAAGACTATGATATAGAGATTTATCAAATAAAGTCAATTGAAAAATTAACATCTATACTGATTGAGTTTGGTGATGTTAATTTAGTTGGTGTTAGTTTTGGAATAGTAAAATTATCAATTGATGGTTTTCAGATTGATTTTTCATTTCCTAGATCTGAAAATAAAAGTGGTATTGGTCATAGAGGATTTGAAATAAATATCGATAGTAATCTATCATATTGTGATGCAGCTAAAAGGAGAGATTTTACTGTTAATTCTATTGGGTATGATTTTAAAAATAATAAGATTTTAGATCCATATAATGGTATAGAAGATATAAATAACAAGATCTTAAAATATGTTGATAAAAATAGTTTTATTGAAGATCCCTTGAGGGTATATAGAGCAGTTCAATTTTGTGCAAGATTAAATTTTCAACTAGATGAAAATACAAAGCTGTTATGTAAAAAGATGGTAAATTATAATGAGTTTAAATTATTATCAAAAGAGAGAATCTTCCAAGAGTACAAAAAACTTCTTTTAAAATCAGAAAAACCATCAATAGGGATGTCATTATTAAGGGAGTTTAAACTTATTAGCTACAACAATGATCTTTTAGTAAATATTGATAATATGGTTATATTTAGATTTAATAATATAAGAGATGATTTAGTTTTAATGTTTTATTTTATCTTTGATATTTTGGAAAAAATATCTGATGATAAAAAGTTGATAAAAGATATTAAGATGTTAAAAAAATTTGAAGTTCCAAAACTATATTTATATAAAATAGAAAGTATTAAAAATAAAGCAGAATTAATAAGTAAAAAACTTAATATTATGAGAAATATGCCTTTACCTTTAATTACAGGTAAAGATCTAATAACACTTGGGTTTAAACCAGGTGTTGAGTTTAAATGTATAATTGATAAGATATACCAATTGCAACTTGATGGAGAAATTATCTCAAAGGAAGATGCAATTTGTTATATAAATAGAATGTAAAATTATTCTATTTCACTTTTTTCTTTGAGATTAGTTTAGATACAGCTCTTGGTATTGCAATTATTATATAAACTATTAAAGTAAATACAAAAGGATGTACAATTCCAGGTACTCCAAAAGCACCGCCATGTGGCATATTTACAAGATGTTCTATAGGATGATCTAGCCACTGTTTAAAATGCATTCCAATAGCTAAAAATAAAAATATACCAGTATAAATAATTAATTCTTTTTTCATGTTTGTCCTAAAATTTAGTTTTGAACTGCCATTATATTATATTTAATTTAAAAGAGAATAAAAAAGCCCTAAACCAAATTGGTTTAGGGCTTTGAGATTGAACTTTATAAAAGTTCAAAGCTGTCTTAAAATTTAAGACTATGCTTTTCCAGCTAACATTCCGTGGATTGTCATTGGTTTTAGTAGGTAGAATTTTAATAACCACCAGATGTATCTTTCTTGTGTTGGATCTAACATAGAAGTCATAGCAGCATTTTTACCACTTCCTGTTTTTTTAGAAGCCCAGTTAAACTCAGCTAACATAACAGTACCAATACTTGTAATTAATGGACAAACAGTGTATCCTTCATATTCTGGATTAGTTGCAGGAATACTTCCTTTTTCCATCATAGAGATAACATTGTTTACAACAACTTTATATTGTTTTCTTGCAGATCCACCAGTTTTACCCATTGGAACAGCAGCGATATCACCTAAAGCAAATACATTAGGGTATTTTACATGTTGTAAAGTTTCTTTTTTAACTGGAATCCAACCTTTAGCTGAACCAACTGCAGATTTACCTAACTCATCTGGAGCTTTCATAGGTGGTGTTACATGTAAGAAATCAAATTCTGCTTCAACTTTAGTATGAATAGTTTTTTTAACTTTTTCTTCTAAATCCGCATCATAAACTTCTTCAAATTTTGAGTGATTATCAAAAACAGCTACACCGTTTTTAACTTCAATAAGATTATGTTTATATGTATATTTCATATCTCTTGCTTCAAATTGTTTAACAATTGCAGTGTGATAATCTTTAATACCAAACATTCCACCACCATTTGGATAGAAATGTAAGTCAGCATTAGCTCTTGCAGCTGCACCAGCTTCTTCTAATCTAGAGTTTGTTAGGTACATAATCTTTTTAGGAGCTCCACCACACTTAATTGGTGTGTTTGGATGTGTAAATACACCTTTAACTTTTTTACCACCTTTAGCAGCAGCTATGAAAGCTTCCATGTTTTTCCATGTTTGAACAGCACCATCAGCTGTATAGATAGAAGAAACACCTTTAGCATTAAGTGCAGCAACTGCAGCAGTATTATCTCCAGAAGAGTATAATTCTCCAACTTCTTCAAGACCTTTAATTGCACCATAGTTAAGTTTAACACCAGCAGCAATAATCATAAAGTCATATTTAACTACAGTACCTTTATCAGTTGTAACAGTGTTTGCAGTTGGATTAAATTCAACAGCTTTTTCTTTGATAAGTTTTGTTCCAGCAGGTACAAAATCATCTCTTTTATAAACTATATCACTTTTTTCCCAAAGACCAGCACCAATTAGCGTTTGACCTGGTTGGTAAGAACAAGAATCAGCTTCTGGCTCAATAACAGTAATATCTGGATTAGATAATTCATTTGTTAATCTAGCAGCTGTAGACATACCAGCTAAACCACCACCAATGATAAGGATTTTACCTTTAGCATCACTAGCATTTGCAACAGTTGCAGCTTCCGCTTCTGTTCCACCCATCATTAATGCAGCTCCACTTAGCCCCATCATTTTCATAGCATCTCTTCTTGAGATACCTTGGTCCTTTAATATAGCATCTAATTGCTCTAAATCTTTTTTAATGTTTCTATTTTCAATCATCTAATTTCCTTTTTTAAGTTTAAAATTACTATAGAAAGATTATCACAAAAGAAATAATATATAACTTAAATTGAACAATAGTCAAATAATATTATAAATAAGATTTGCTTATAATATTTGCTTTTTTATAATCATCAATTGTATTTAAGTTTATAAATTGTTCTTTGTTGCTAAACATAATCTCTTGATAATTATTAGTTTGTTTTATAAGATAATTAATTTTATGTATATCTTTTTCTATTAAGTTATTGATTTTACTTAGAAGAGATTTATTAAAAACACCACATAAATTGTGTTGTTTATCTGTATCTATTGCAATTGTGACATCATAATCTTTAGAATTTTCTATAAGTTTATTTATAGTAGTTTCTAAAATTAAAGGACAATCAACTGTAATAATAAATACTTTTTCTTCTGATAATGTTTTAAATATTGATTGTAATGCAATCATTGGAGAGGATATATTTGGATTTGTATCTAAAATTAAATTTGGTTTATATGATCTGTTTTTTGTTTTATTTATAAAATTAAATTTATCATTTTTAGTTGATATATAAACATTTGTAAATATTGTTGATAATTTTTCATATTGATATTGGATCAATGTTTTTGAGTTTAAGAAAGGGAGAAGAGATTTGTCTTCACCCATTCTGCTACTTCTACCACCACTTAGGATGATACAAGGTATATCCGTCATTATATATTATAATGAAGCTGGATCTGTAATATAACCACTAATTCCAGAAGCAGCTGCAACAGCAGAGTTACTTAAATATACTTTTGAAGTTCTACTTCCCATTCTACCAACAAAGTTTCTGTTAGTTGTAGAGATACATACTTCACCATCACCTAAAATACCCATATATCCACCTAAACATGCTCCACATGTTGGATTTGATACAACAGCTCCAGCATCAACTAGTATATCAATATATCCAAGTTTTGTAGCTTCTCTTAAGATCATTTGTGTTCCAGGTGTTACAATCATTCTAACATGAGATGCAAGTTTTTTACCTGCTAAAATTTCAGATGCAATTTTTAAATCACTTAATCTTCCATTTGTACAACTTCCAACAAATACTTGATCTACTTTAATATTATCTGCAACTGCTTGAGACATAGAGTGACCATTTTCTGGCAAAAATGGGTATGCAATAACAGGCTCTAAAGAAGCTACATCAATCTCTATAGTTTGACAATAAGTTGCATCTTCATCACTATAATGAATTTTAGGTTCAGCTCTTAGTCCATCATTTGCGGCAGCTCTTTGATCTAAAAATTCTTGAGTAGTTTCATCGTATGCAACGATTCCAGATTTTGCACCAGCTTCAATAGCCATATTACATAAGGCAAATCTATCGTCCATAGTAAGGTATTGAATTGTATCACCTGTAAACTCTAAAGTTTTGTATAATGCTCCATCAACACCAATCATTCTAATAATCTCTAAGATTAAATCTTTTCCAGTTACAAATTCATTTGGTTTTCCTGAAAAAACAACTTTAATAGATTCTGGAACTTTAAACCAGTTTCCACCAGTAATCATAGCAAATGCTAAATCTGTACTTCCCATACCTGTACTAAACGCACCTAAAGCTCCATGTGTACATGTATGACTGTCAGCACCAATGATAACATCACCTGGAATTACTAAACCTTTTTCTGGTAAAAGTGCATGTTCTATACCCATATCTTTTTCATCAAAAAAGTTTTTAAGGTTATGTTTAACCGCAAAATCTCTTGAAATTCTAGCTTGATTTGCTGATGCAATATCTTTAGCTGGGATAAAGTGGTCAAGTACTATACTAAATCCATCAGGATTAGCTAGTTTTTCTACGCCACTTTCTTCAAATGCTTTTATAGAAATAGGTGTTGTTATATCATTTCCTATTACCATATCAATTGGACTTCTTACTATCTCACCTGCGTAAACTTCTTTACTAACATGTTCACTAAATATCTTCTCTGTTATTGTTTGACCCATAGTTTATATCTCTTCTTTATATAAATTTTTCGCAATTATATCTAACTTTTCTTTATGAGATGATTTATTAAATAATTACAGTTGAAAATAACAATATATATGTTAAAATTTATTATGGAAGATTATAAAGATATTAAAGTAAAGTTATTATTTTTGGTTGTTCTATTACTAAGTGTATTTAGTCTAATCATTTTTTATTATGAGAAAAGCAATATACAAAATGAAATTAACAAGAGAAATGATACCTTAAGAGATAATATAGATAAAACTTTTAACACATTGCTTGATGATTTAAAAATTAATACGTCAAAAAGAATAGAAGCAATGTTGCTACTAAATGACAATTTTATTTTAAAGAAATTTGCTCTTCAAGATAGAGAAGGTTTATATAAAGTTACAAAAGCTAAGTATGATTTTATAAAATTAGAAAATGAATATTTAAAAATAATGACATTTAGATTATCAGATGGTACTGCATTTTTAAGGGTACATAAACCAAAAATGTATGGTGATAAACTAAATCAAAAAAGAAAAATTATTGTTGATACCAATCGTTTACAAAAAAAGCATTTTGGATTTGAAGTAGGAAAGTTGAAAATGACCTATAGGGTTGTTATCCCAATTTTTTATAAAGATAAGCATATAGGCTTAGTTGAAGTTGGAATTGAACCTGAATATATAATGAAGCGTTTAAATAAGATATATAATTTAAAAAATGCTTTATTGATAAAAAAAGATATGAAATCAGTATCAATAGATAAGAAAAAACTAAAAATAGTTGAAAAAGATTATTATTTAGCAAGGGGAGATGAGCTATTTCAAAAATACAGCGATAAGATAATTTTCGATAAGCAGCATAACCATATAATAGATAAAGGTAAAGAGTATCATATTGATTCTAATCTAAATCTATTAAATCATAAAAATGAAATAGCTGCAAAATTGTTGATAGCATATGATACAACTAATAACATAAGTGAATTTGATAGGTTACTAAAAGTAAATATTATTAGGATCATTTTACTGGTTTTAATTATTTTAGTAGTTTTGAATATTAGTTTTAATTACTTTATAAATAAAATTATAGTTGAGACTAGAAAAAATATACAAAATGAAAAACAACTATTAGAATCATCTAAAATGGTAAGTATGGGTGAAATGATTGGAAATATCGCACATCAATGGAGACAGCCATTATCTGTAATATCAAGTGCTTCTACTGGAATGATAATTAAAAAACAATTAAATATTTTGGATGATGAATCATTAGTAAAAACATGTAATGTAATAAATGATAATGCACAATATTTATCTAGAACGATTGAAGATTTTAAAAACTTTATAAAAGGTGATAGAGAAAAAGAGACTATTGTTCTAAAAGATACTATTGATAGTTTTATCAATTTAGTTCAAGGTAGTATAAAAAATCATCATATTAATTTAACATTGGAGTTAGAAGAGGATATAAAATTTGATAGCTATCCAAATGAGTTAATACAATGTTTTATAAATATATTCAATAATTCTAAAGATGCATATCCAAAGGATGATCTAAATAAAATGTTTTTTATTAATACAACAAAAGAAAATGATAATGTGATAATAAAATTTAGAGATAATGCAGGTGGAATACCAGATGAAGTATTACCAAAAATATTTGAACCATATTTTACAACAAAACATATGTCACAAGGTACAGGTTTAGGACTTAATATGGCATATAACCTAATAGTTGATGGAATGGATGGAGATATAAAAGCAGAAAATAAAAATTATACTTATGAGAATAATGAATATATTGGGGCTGAGTTCACAATAACTTTACCTATATCTTAAAATATTCTTTGAATAATTAGTAGTTATTATTTGTTATACCACTTACTAAGCAATTTAGAGTTATAATCGCAACTATGAAAAAAGAAAATATTATATTGATTGGATTTATGGGTGTTGGTAAGGGTACAGTTGCAAGAGCTTTGGTAAAACAAAGTGATTATTTTGCTGTAGATACTGATGATTTAATTGAGAGTTTAGAAAATAGAAAGATAAAAAAAATCTTTGAGCAGAGTGGTGAACCATATTTTAGAGCATTAGAAAAAAGATGTGCATTATGGTGTGAAAATAATATAACTGGTTCTATTATATCTACTGGTGGTGGATTTTATAAGCAAGAAAATTTAAAAAAGATTGGTAAAGTTGTATATCTTCAATCAACATTTGAAGCTATAATAGAAGCATTACACAATGCACCAAACTCTAAGAAAAAATTTAAGAAAAGACCACTTTTAAATAATCTAAAAGAGGCAAAAGAGATTTACAATCAAAGAGTAAAAGAGTATGAGCAGGTTGCTGATATCATTGTCAATGTAGAAGATTGGGATGAAAATAAAGCAGTTAAAAACATACTAAAAGCTATAAAGTAAAGCCAAAAATAAAGGAAAATGATAAATTGAAAATAATAAACACAAAAGATAAAAACTTCACTGAAGAGTTTGAAAATATTTTAGGTCGAGCAAAAGTTGATATTAAAAAAGTATCATCAATAGTAAATGGTATTATTGATGATATTATCCAAAATGGCGATGGTGCAGTAAAAGAACATATATCTAAGTTTGATAATTGGACTCCATCATCAAATGATGATCTATTTATAGATGTTAAAGATATGGAAATAGCATATAATAATATTGATGAAAAATTAAAAGAATCATTACATTTAGCTTATGACAGAATTAAAAAATACCATGAAAAACAACTTCCAAAATCATGGATGGATTATGAAGAAAACGGTACAATTTTAGGACAAAAAGTAACTGCCGTTGATAGAGCAGGGCTTTATATACCTGGTGGAAAAGCAGCTTACCCATCTTCATTATTAATGAATGCAATTCCTGCAATAGTAGCAGGTGTTGAAGAGATAGTTGTATGTACACCAACACCTGATAATGAACCAAATGAGCTACTTCTAGCTGCTTGTCACCTTTGTGGTATAAAAACAGTTATGAAAGTAGGAGGTGCAAGTGCAGTTGCTGCTATGGCTTATGGAACAGAATCTTTGAAGAAAGTTGATGTTATCACAGGGCCTGGAAATATTTTTGTAGCAACAGCAAAAAAGCTTGTATTTGGAGAAGTAAATATTGACATGATTGCAGGACCAAGTGAGATAGGTATTTTAGCTGACGAAACTGCAAATACAAACTATCTTGCTATTGACTTATTAAGTCAAGCAGAGCATGATGAGATGGCTAGTTCTATTATGATTACAACATCTGCAAAAATAGCAGAAGAAACAAGTGTTGAGGTTGATAACTATTTAACAAAATTAAGTAGAAGTGAAATTGCACAAAAATCTATAGATGAAAGAGGTTGTATCATAGTTGCTAGTTCAATGGATGAAGCGATTGATTTAATGAATGATATTGCTCCAGAGCATTTAGAAGTTATGACAACATCACCTTTTGAACTTTTACCTAAGATAAAGCATGCTGGTGCTATATTTC
This sequence comes from uncultured Arcobacteraceae bacterium, assembly GCA_965603755.1. Classification (GTDB taxonomy): domain Bacteria; phylum Campylobacterota; class Campylobacteria; order Campylobacterales; family Arcobacteraceae; genus JAIOSF01. Next base: position 39,655 of record CBFDEF010000007.1, on the reverse strand, counting down.
TAGGGCAAAATACTCCAGAGCCTATAGGTGACTATGTTGCTGGTCCAAACCATACGCTTCCTACAGGTGGAACTGCAAAATTTTACAGTCCTTTAAATGTAGAAAACTATATGAAAAAGAGTTCAATTATCAGTTTTAGCCAACAAGCTATAAATGATATAGGTGAGCAGTGTGCCTTACTTGCAGATACTGAAGGGCTAACAGCTCATGCTGAATCTGTAAGAGTAAGACTTAATAAATAACAAAATAAAAATGTGACTTCTGTCACATCGCGGAGATAAATTGTGTAAAAATTTACTTTTTATATAATTTATTAGAAGCGGAATAAAAAAAAACATAAAGGGAAAAAAGATGAGTAAATACGAAGCATTATTTGAAGATGAAGATAACATATTTGGAGGTTCACCTCAATCTAAATTTTGGGATATAATCAACCAAGCAAGTGACGAATTAGTAAAAGATCAAATTGATAAATTTTTTGAACAATATACAGCTATGGAGATGCTTTTAACAAAAGATCATGGTGAAGATGGACTAAAAAAACTTATTTCTGATTTTTCTTTTGAGAATAGTTCAGAGTTAGAGTATATGAAAAAAAGTACATATGTTGAACTTACAGGTGAAGTTGTTTGTAGATTGGATAGTTAATAAACTATGGAAGAGCTATCTGACGTAAAAGCACAAATTATTCATTTTGTTAAAGATTGTGGCGATGCAAGAAGTTTAGAGTTACTTGATCTTTTATCAGAAGGTAAAATGTTAAGATCTAAACTAATTTTAAAAATTGCTGGTGTATCAGAAGAAAGTATAAAACTTTGTGCAGTTGTTGAGATGATTCAGTCAGCTTCACTTCTTCATGATGATGTGATAGACGAAGCAGATACTAGAAGAGGTAAGCCTAGTATAAATGCACTTTTTGATAATAAAACATCAATTATGTTTGGAGATATTTTATATTCTAAAGCTTTTACAGAATTAACTTTAATGAATAAAGAGATTGCATATACTATTGCAAATTCTGTTACTAAATTAAGTATTGGTGAACTTCACGATGTTGAAATGGCAAATGAATTTAACACTTCATATGATAAATATTTTAATATGATTTATAATAAAACTGCCTCTTTAATAGAAGCAAGTGCTAAATCAGCAGCAATAATAGCTAACAAAGATAAAGAAGCATTTGCATTATATGGAAAAAACTTAGGTCTTGCATTTCAAATGATTGATGATATTTTAGATATTACGCAAAGTAGCGAAACTTTAGGAAAACCTGCAATGCTTGATTTTGTTGAGGGTAAAGTAACTATTCCATATCTTTTATTACATGAAAGAATCGACGATAAGCAAAAATTAGAATCATTGTATAAAAAGCCATTAAGTGAAGATGAAACTGCTTGGATTAAAGATGAGATGATTAAAAACAATGTTTTAATTGATAGTATAGCACAAGCTCAAAAATTAGGTTTAGAAGCGGTTGAAGCTATTAAACTTGATGATAATGAAGATTTAAAAAATATAATGAATCAGATGATAAATAGAGAGTTTTAATAATCTCATACTATTATTTAAAATAATAGTATGACTTATATTATTTGTTAAAAGAAGATGAGATTATAGACATAAACTCATCTTTTGTTTTTTTCTCTTTTTTAAATATCCCTCGAAGAGCTGATGTAACTGTAGTTGAACAGATCTTTTGAACACCTCTCATCTCCATACACATATGCCTAGCATCTATAACAACAGCTACCCCTTTTGGACTAATCGCTTCATTAATTGCATCAGCAATTTGTTCTGTTAGTTGCTCTTGAATTTGAAGTCTTCTTGAAAATACATCTACAACTCTTGGTATTTTTGATAAACCAATAACTTTACCATCTGGTATATAAGCTACATGTGCTTTTCCAATAATAGGTAGCATATGATGTTCACAAGTAGAATAAAGCTCAATATCTTTTACTATAACCATCTCATCATTAGTACTAGTGAAAAGTGCAGATTGAATAATCTCTAATGGATCTTGATTATATCCACCACACATAAATTCCCAAGCTTTTTGTACTCTTTTTGGAGTGTCTAATAAACCTTCTCTATTAGGATCCTCACCAATGTGTTCTAATATTTTTTTAACTGAATTTTCCAACTCTATTCCTCTTTTAACTTAATGTTTCTACTATGGTACCACTACCAATTAATTTGTCTTCTATATAAAATACTGCCGTTTGTCCAACAGCTACACCATATACAGGACTTTCTAACTTTATATTAGCGCTATTATCTTTTATATTTAATTCGCATTTTACAGTTGTACTTCTAAATCTAAGTTTAACAGTGCAAATAATATGTTTATCTTCTATATACATATTTAAATTTTCGATATTAACGCTATTTATAACCAAGTCCTCTTTTTTACCAACTGTAATAGTATTTTCTTTTTTATTTTGTTTTATTACAAAGTGTGGTTCATGTGCACCATGAACATAAAATCCTCTTCTTTTACCAACGGTATAGTGCATATATCCTTTATGATGTCCAATCTCTTTTCCATCTTTATTAAGTGTAAGTCCAGGCATATCTATGTTAGTATGTTTTTTAAGTATATCTGTATACACACCATCAACGAAACAAATCTCTTGTGAATCTTTAGCCTTTGCTATACTACTTAACTCTGGTATCTCTAATGCAATACCTCTTATATAATCTTTAGTATATTTAGACATAGGGAAAATTAGTTTTGGGATAACCTCTTTTTTAACTTGACCTAAAAAGTAACTTTGATCTTTTGATAAATCTTCAGCGATATAAATAAATTCACCATCAGTTTTAGCATAATGTCCTGTAGCTAAAAAATCAGCACCTAAGCTCATAGCCTCATCATATAAAGCACCAAATTTAATAGTTGAATTACACTTTATACATGGATTGGGTGTTACTCCATCAATATAGCTTTGAACAAAGTAATCATATACTTCATCTTCAAATTTTTTAGTTAAATCTAAAACACTATATTTAATATTTAAAAATGATGCTACTTTTTCTATTGAAGCTATGTTTTTTTCATGATATCCAGGAATTACATTATGAAGTTTCATATAGATACCTTCAACTTCATATCCATCTTTTTGGAGCATATATGCAGTCATACTACTATCTACGCCACCACTTAGTCCAACGATTACTTTTTGTTTTTTATTATTACTCATTTTATTACTTATTGTGAAATTTTTGTTTAGTTTGTTTTTATAAATCAAGACTTTGTCTTGTGGATTATAACGAAAAGTTTTGAGATTTTTATTAAGTATCTATTTTAGTTTTGATTATTTTTAATGGAGCTTCAGATAGGACTTGAACCTACGACCTGCTGATTACAAATCAGCTGCTCTACCAGCTGAGCTACTGAAGCAATACTCTTAAAATTTGATTTTGTATAAATGGAGCGGGAGACGAGACTCGAACTCGCGACAATCTGCTTGGAAGGCAGAGGCTCTAGCCAACTGAGCTACTCCCGCTTATAAAAAAAGATATGATCTTTGATAAAACTAAATAGTTTTTTCAAGAATCAAATGGTGGGTCCAGAAGGACTCGAACCTTCGACCACTCGGTTATGAGCCGAGTGCTCTAACCAGCTGAGCTATGGACCCTTTACTATTTGCTAGTCATCTTTTTTTGTTGATGGGATTATAATAGAGTAGTGCTTAAATTACACTTAAAATACTAAAAAACTTTTCAAAATAATATTTATTGAAAATATTAGATATAAAAAAAGGGGTCACTTTGAAAGTGACCCCTTTATAAACTTTAATTTAAGTTTTAAACTATGATTAACAAGCTGCTTTAGCTGCTTCTAATGCTTCTTCATAGTTAGGCTCTGTAGTAATTTCTGGAACAACTTGTTTATAAGTTACTTTTCCATCTTTACCAATTACAAAGATAACTCTTGCAGTGATACCAGCTAAAGGACCATCAGCTAAAAGAACACCATAAGCGTTAGCGAAATCTTTGTTTCTGAAATCTGAACAAACTTTTAAGTTTTCAATTCCAGCTGCTCCACACCATCTAGCTGCTGCAAATGGTAAATCCATAGAAACAGTAATAACTTCAACACCTTCTAAAGAAGCTGCCTCTGTATTAAATCTTCTAGTTTCTGCATCACAAACACCTGTATCTAAAGATGGTACTGCTACTACTAATTGAACTTTACCTTCTCCACCAATTTGCTCATTTTGAAGCATTGGGTCACAGTTTACTACTGTTACTACTGGTGCTGTATCACCTGTGTTGATTTCATTACCTGCTAGGTTACAAACGATGTCGTTTTTAAATGTTACTGTTGCCATTTTAATTCCTTGTTTTGTGTTTTAATTTTTAAGTGATGACAGTTTATTCAAATAAGATAAATTTACTCTTAAATCATTTACTTAGTAATTTATAGCAAATGAAAGTTAATTATTAGGTAGTATTTAACAAAAGTTTTATTATAATAACTCCATGAGATTAGATATATATTTAACAAAATACCATGATATACAAAGTAGAAACAAAGCGCAAGAGCTTATAAAATCAAAAAAAGTTTTAGTAGATGATAAGGTTATAGTAAAACCATCTTTTATAGTTGAAGATAATCATACCATTACTATAGACCAAGATCAGTTCTATGTAAGTAGGGCGGCTTATAAGCTTAAATACTTTATAGAAGAGAATAATATTGATATATCAAATAACAATGCTTTAGATATTGGTTCTTCTACAGGAGGATTTACTCAAGTTTTATTGTTGGCAAATGTAAAAAGTGTAACTTGTGTTGATGTTGGTTCAAATCAATTACATTCTAGTATTAAAGATGATAAAAGAATTATTGTTAAAGAGAATACAGATATAAGAGAGTTTAAATCTAAAGAAAAATTTGATTTAGTTACTTGTGATGTATCTTTTATTAGTATACTGAATATAATTGAAGATATTAATAGACTAAGTTTAAATAAGATTATAATACTTTATAAACCGCAGTTTGAAGTTGGTCGTGAAGTAAAAAGAGATAGTAAAGGTATGGTTTTAGATAATAAAGCTATATTGGAATGCAGAGATCAATTTATATTAAAAACCAAAGAGTTAGGTTGGAATTTTATTAAATCAGATCAAAGTAAATTAGCAGGAAAATCAGGAAATGTTGAAGAACTTTTTTATTTTACTGTTTAGTATTACTCTATCTTATTCATCTACTTCTATAGATAAGGGTAATCTAAAATATGTTGATCAAAACTATATTGAGGCAATAAGTTATTATAAAAAGGCTTATAATGATAAGCATCCAAAAGCAAAACTAAAACTTATTATGTGTTATATAAAGTTAGGCGGTAATTTTGAGAGGATAAAGAATTATGATAAAGCTTTATCTTGGTACAAAAAAGCTGTTGATTTAAAAAGTAATGTTGGAAAATCAAAAATCTCAAAAATATATGAAAAACAAGCAGATGATTATAATCGCATAAAAAAATATAAAAGAGCATTAACATTATATAATAAAGCTTTAAAACTTGGAAATAGTAGTGTTAATAAAAAGATTAAAAAGATTGAAAAAATATTGGCACACCAAAAAACATTATTTAATGATACAAGAAAAGTAGTAAATACAAAATCTCCATCTTGGACAAAGGCTATTGGAAGACTTATTATTCCAACTAAATTAGAGTTTGTAACTAAGAAAAGTTATATAATTGATAATAAAAAGTGTTCAGCTAGTTTAATAAATATTGATGGTTTAAATTATTCGAAAGTTATAGTTACCGCATCTCACTGTTTAACACAGTATAAAAAAAATACAGGTGAATTAAGATTTATAATTAAAAGTTCATCAGGAGATATGATACAAAGAACAGCTTTTGTATATAAAGATAGTCATTATAGTTCAAAAAAGTTAAAAACGAATAGTGATTATGCTATTTTAATTTTAAATAGTGGTATATCTGCATATGAAGTAAATCCATTTATAATAAATAAAGAAAGTTTTACTACTTTGGAAAAAAACAGTAAATCATCTTTTGCCTCTTTAGCTGGATTCTCAGGTGATATAGGTGAGTTTGGAGCCAAACTAACATATGACCCTAAATGCAAATTAAGCTATCACAGTTATACATATGGAGCTAGTAATTGTTCTGGATTTAAAGGTGCATCAGGTGGACCTGTTGTTGTTACAACAACAGATGATAATAAAAACTTCAGATATAATTTTGTAGGAGTGATATCACACTTTAAAAACAAAAAATATCAAAAAATATTCTTTGCACCACACCATATATTTTACAAAGATTTACTAAAATCAATAAAATTATATAACTACTAGCATTTTATTATTTATTACTAATTTATAATTTTTAAAGCATTATAATAGTATTATTCCAACTCTTATCATCTCAATACACAAAGGACATACAATAAACAAATACATTACTTTAAGAATAATTTCTTTTTTATTATTTTGTAGTTTATTTTCGATTATATTTTTTTTTACAACAGACCATAAAAATTTACAAATAGAACAATCACTGAAGAAGCAGTTAGATACAGTAAAAATTCATTTTGCCTTAACAACTCAACAATTTAAAGAGAATACTTTTAGTGCATATACAGCTTTAAGTAATAATCGTAATGTAATAGAAAGATTTAAAAAAGCACAAAATGTTAATGAAATAGATAGGGCTGTAATTAGAAAAGAACTTTATGAAATACTTTTACCTATGTACAAAAGGTTGCAACAAAAAGGTGTATTACAATTTCAATTTGTATTTCCTAATAATAAAACATTTTTAAGGATGCATAAGCCAAAGAAATTTGGCGATGACCTTACGGATATACGATATAGTTATCAGTTTGTAAATAAAACAAAGAAACCTATAAGTGGTTTTGAAAATGGTAAATCATATCATGGTTTTAGATATGTATACCCTTTTTTTGATAAAGATAAAAATCATTTAGGTGCTGTAGAGATATCTTTTTCATCAAATAAAATACAAAACAACCTTACAAATTTAAGTAAGATTCATAGTCATTTTATAGTTGATAAAACTATTTTTAAAGACCAAATATGGCTAAAAGAGGATGGTAAAGCAAACTATATAAAAAGTATAGAAGATCAAAACTATCTATTTGTTCCGCATTATAATAATGATAATAATGGTGAAAAATTTAAAACTGAGATAGAAAAGTTAATTAAACCACTAAAAAAACAAATTAATTTAAATATAAAATTAAAAAGAGAGTTTGCTTTATATCAAATAGATGATAATAAAATCAAAGTGATATCTTTTTTACCTATTAACAATATTGAGAATAATGAAGTAAAAGCATATATAGTATCTTATGTTGATAGTGATTATATAAAAGAGCAGATTATTAACTATAGAGTAATGAATACTATAATATTTTTTACACTTTTTATTCTTATTGTTTTTCTATATAAATCTTTGACAAAAAAAGAGTATCTTGAAAATATAATAAAAATAAAAACTAAAGAACTTAGAAAAACAAACAAAAAACTTAAAGAAGCAGTTTATAAAGAAGTTTTGATTAATCAAAAGAAAGAGGAACTTATATTAAAACAATCAAAGCTTGTTTCACTTGGAGAGATGATGGATGCAATTGCCCATCAATGGAAACAACCACTTGGTGTAATAAATGCACATTCTCAATCTTTACAATTAAATTCTGAATTGAACTTACCAATTACCAAAGAAGATATTGCTAAGTCTACATCTTCTATAGAGAATCAAGTATCACATCTAAATGAAACAATAGATAATTTTAGGGGCTTTTTTAGAACAGATAGAAAGTTTAAATATGAAAATATTAAATATGTGGTAGATTTAACATTAAACCTTATGCAAAATGTACTATTGTCAAATAAAATAACAGTAACTAATAATATTGATGAAGAATTAGAGGTTTTATGTATAAAAGAAGAGTTTAAACATATTTTTATAAATCTTATAAATAATTCTAAAAATGCTTTTATTGCTAATAATATAGAAAAAAGAGAGATTTCATTTAATACTATAACTGATAATAAATTTATAACTTTAAATATTAGAGATAATGCAGGAGGTATTCCAAAAGATATACTTCAAAATATATTTAAATCAAACTTTACAACAAAAATGGAAAGTGAAGGTACTGGAGTTGGTCTTTATTTAACAACACAGATTGTGGAAAAATTCAATGCAACAATAAGAGCAAAGAATACACAAAATGGTGTTACTTTTTCAATTCGATTTCCAATTAATAAAGAAGTTTAAACTTCTTTATTAAATTCCCTCAGCAATCATAGCATCTGCAACTCTTTTAAATCCTGCGATATTTGCACCATCAACATAGTTACCATCAACACCATAATCTTTTGCAGTTAAATGAACTCTTTTACAAATTGATCTCATTGTTTTTTCTAATCTTTCATCTACTGTTTCATATGACCATTTTGCCATTGCAGCATTTTGTGACATCTCAAATTCACTTACTGCAACGCCCCCTGCATTTGCTGCTTTTGCTGGTGCAAATAAAATATCATTTTCTTTAAATAGATGAATTGCCTCTGGAGTTGAAGGCATATTAGCACCTTCACTTACTGATATACAACCATTTTCTATTAAGTTCTTTGCATCAACTTCTGTTAATTCATTTTGAGTAGCACTTGGGAATGCACAATCACAAGGGATATTCCAAACTTCATGCCCACCTTCAGGGTAATCCTCAACTTTTGTATAAATAGCATCACCATTTTTAACACAATACTCTTCTAAAGAGACTCTTCTTTTAAGTTTTAACTCTTTTAAAAGTTCTAAGTCAATACCTCTTGAGTCATAAATAGTACCTTTACTATCTGTACAAGTAACAGGTTTAGCACCCAAGGCATAAAGTTTTTCAATAGTATGAATAGCAACATTTCCTGCACCACTTACTGTACAAACTCTATCTTTAAATCCCTCTTTACCAGCATATTTTAACATTTCATCAGTAAAATATACACATCCATATCCTGTAGCTTCAGGTCTCATTAAACTTCCACCAAACATAAATGGCTTACCTGTTAATATACCCTCATAAGAAGATGTAATCTTTTTATACTCACCAAATAAGTATCCAATTTCTCTAGCACCAACTCCAATGTCACCAGCAGGTACATCAATCCTTGGTCCAATATATTTATGTAATTCAGTCATATAAGCAGAACAAAATTTCATCACTTCAAAATCAGACTTTCCTTTTGGATTAAAATCACTTCCACCTTTTCCTCCACCAATAGGAAGACCAGTAAGTGAGTTTTTAAAAATTTGCTCAAATCCTAAAAACTTTAATATACCACTATTTACACTTGGGTGAAATCTTAATCCACCTTTATATGGTCCAAGAGCATTATTAAATTGTACCCTATATCCTGTATTTACTTGTATATTTTGATTATCGTCCATCCATACAACTTTAAATTTAAACTCTCTATCTGGAGTAGTCAATCTTTCTACAATAGAATATCTTGCATACTTAGGATCGCTATCCAAAACTGGTCTTAGACTCTCTAATACCTCTTCCACTGCTTGAAAAAATGTTGTATCTGTAGAACAGTTACTCTTCCTAATTCTCTCTATAGTATCATTTGAAATGCTCATATTTCCATCCTTATATATTTATAATATATTGTACTATAAAATAGAACTTATAATGCTGAAATTTATTATAATAATATCAAAGCAATAAAACTGTATAATCACGAAAATACTATGGATTAAAAATTAATAAAATAATAATATAAAATTTATGTTTATTAAATCTTATATTATTATTTTTCAATATGGCTTAAATAAGGGGTTTGTAACATTGGAATACTTAGTTGTAAGTTTTACACATAAAAATACAGATATAGCTACTAGAGAAAAACTTGCATTTAATAATGAGGTTGAAAAAGAGGCTTTTTTAAAAAATATCTTACTAAATGATTTAGTTAATGAGGCTATTTTATTATCTACTTGTAATAGAATAGAATTGATTTTAAGTACAAAGAATAGTAAAAATGCAGGAAAAATTGTATTAAAACAATTTGCTCAACACTCTACATTGGATATGGATGAACTTTTACACAGAGCAGATTTATATGAAAATGAGGGTGCAGTACATCATATATTTACAGTTGCTTCATCTTTAGATAGTTTAGTTGTAGGGGAAACTCAAATAGCTGGACAGTTAAAAGATGCTTTTAAATTTTCAATAGAAAAAAAGTTTTCATCTCAAAAGCTTTCTCGTGTGATTCACTATGCTTTTAAATGTGCAGCAAGAGTTAGAAATGCTACACAATTAGGTTCTGGTTCGGTTTCTGTAGCTTCAACAGCAGTTGCGCAAGCTAAACAGCTTTTCTTAGATAGTAAAGATGTAAAAGCATTAGTTATAGGCGCTGGTGAGATGAGTGAGTTAGCTTGTAGACATCTTTTAAAATATGGTTTTAATGTTGTAATTTGTAGTAGAAATATGAAAAAAGCTAGAGTATTGGCTCACTCTATACTTAGTGATGGAAATGGAAATGAATATGATGCTTCACAAATAGAGGTAAAACCTTATGAAGATCTAGAGAGTTTACTTAACTCAATGAGACTTATGATAACAGCTACTTCTGCTCCATACCCTATTATCAAAAAAGAGATGATAAAAGGGTTTAATCAAGAGAGAAATTGGTTTGATATAGCACTGCCTAGAGATATTGAAGAGATGAAAATTGATAATATTAATATATACAGTGTAGATGATTTACAATGTATAGTAGATGAAAATATGGAGCTCCGTTCTTCACAGGCAAAAGAGGCTTACTTTATAGTGGGTTCTATGACACAAGAGTTTTTTGTATGGTTACAAACCTTAAGTGTAGAGCCAATTATAAAGCAATTACATTTAAAATCAGAAGAGATAATAGATAAAAAAATACAAAATGGATTAAAAAAACATTTTATTAGTTCTAAAGATGAGGAAAATATAAGAAAATTATGTAAAACGGTAATGACAGAATTCTTACATGAACCAACTATAAAACTAAAAGATGTATCAAGCTCTTCTGAAGGAGATGTAGTATTAGGGATGATGCAAAATCTTTTTGGATTAAAACATGATTCAATCTAAAATAACTTAAAGGAAAATAATAAAATGTTAAAAGACAGTAATAAACTAAAAGAGTTTTCATATTTTTTAAGAATAAATAGAAATGATATTATAGACAGATGGCTTCTAAGTGAAGAAGTAGAACCAGTTTTTGTTAAGCATTCAATAACTGTTAATAGTGATGAAAAAACAATATTTTATGATTTTTTTGATTGTTTTTTAAGTGTAATGCAATGGGAATTAACAATTTCTGAATGTCCAATAAAAATGAAATTTTTAAAATTTCTATCTACTCATAATGTTCTACCTTTTGAATTGTTTAATCTTTTTATAGCATTGAAAAATACAATATCTGATATTTTTTATGAAGAACAATCTTTATCTTTTGGATTATTAAAAGATTTAGAAAAGGTTTCATTATCAATTGCTAACGAATTATCTATTAGTTATGAACAAATTATTAAAGATGAAACAAATTTTGTTGATGATCATTCAAACTTATTAAATGAATATAAGAAAGCAGTTGACCTTAGTAATATTTTATCAAAAACAAATTCAAAAGGATTTATTACTTATGTAAATGATAAGTTTTGTGAAGCTAGCGGATATGAAAGATCTGAATTAATAGGTAAACCACATTCAATAATAAGACATCCAAATATGCCAAGTGCAATTTACAAAGAGTTATGGGATACAATTAAATCAAAAAGATCATGGAATGGAATTATTACAAATATGAGAAAAGATGGGAAAAAATATGTTGTTGATTCGACAGTTGTACCTATTTTAGATATTGATGGTGATATTATTGAGTATATTGCAATACGGCATGATGTTACTGAATTTGAACAAACTAAAGAGCAATTAAGTACATTAAATAGGGCTATGAAAAATAAAGTAGATGAATTATATTCAATGACTGTTTCTCTTGAAGAGGAAGCTTCTTATGATTCATTAACAGGTATTTTTAATCGATCGAGTTTTGAAAAGTCTTTTACAGAAGAGATTGAAAAAGCATCTATGCAAAATAATTTATTGACTATGGTTATTTTGGATATTGATCATTTTAAATCAGTTAATGATAATTATGGTCATCATGTTGGAGATGAGGTATTAAAAGTTGTATCTGCTTTAGTAACAAAGAATTTACAAAGATCTGATATATTTGCAAGATGGGGCGGTGAGGAGTTTGTAATACTTCTCCCTTCTACTGATTTAGATGGTGCAAAAATGTTAGCAGAAAAATTAAGAATGATTATAGAAGATAGTTCATTCTCAATTGCAGGAAAATTAACAGCTAGTTTTGGTGTAGGTTTATATCAAAATAATGAATCAAAACAAGAGTTTTTTGAAAGAGTTGATAAACTATTATATACTGCCAAAAGAACAGGTAGAAATAAAGTAGTTTGTGAAGAAATAGAGTAAAGCGATATTATTGTAAAATAAGTATTATATAATTAAATTTAAGGCAAAAAATAGATGAAATTTTCAAAGAGTTTTATACCAACAACAAAAGAAACACCAGCAGATGCAACACTTCCATCACACCAATATTTAATAAGAGCAGGATTTATAAACCAACAAGGTAGTGGATTATACAACTATATGCCTCTAGGGAAAATAGTTCTTGATAAGATAAAAGCGATAGTTAAAGAGGAACTTGACAACGCAGGCTGTAGTGAAGTACAACTTGGATTTGTAACACCTTATGAACTATGGGAAAAAAGTGGTCGTGCATCTAAGATGGGTAAAGAGATGCTTGTCATTAAAGATAGAAAATCAAATCAATTTGTACTAAGTCCTACAAATGAAGAGGCGATGGTAGAGTTAGTAAAAAATAGAATCACTAGCTATAGAGATTTACCAAAAAACTTATATCAAATCAATACTAAGTTTAGAGATGAAGCAAGACCTAGATTTGGTCTTATGAGAGGTCGAGAGTTTTTAATGAAAGATGGTTACTCTTTCCACGCATCTATTGAAGATATGAAGCGTGAATTTACACATATGGAAGATACTTATAAAAAAATCTTTACAAGACTTGGGCTTGACTTTAGAGTTGTTGAAGCAGATAGTGGTGCTATTGGTGGAGAGGGAAGTAAAGAATTTCATGTATTAGCTGATTGTGGTGAAGATACAATTGTTGTATGTGATACTTGTGACTATGCTGCAAATATAGAAGCTGCAAAAAGACAAAATCTAAATAGTGTGAAACTAGAAGTTAGAAAGTTTATTTTTGATAGTTTAGAAGATAAAAAAGTTTTAACTGAAAATCTAACAACAATATCAGAGGTTAGTGAATTTTTAAAAGTTGAGCCTCTTCAAACGGTAAAAGCGGTAATTAAAAAAGCTATCTATGAAGAAAGTAATGAAGTTGTTGTATTTTTTATTAGAGGGTGTGATGAGTTAGAAGAGACAAAAGCATGTAATGCTGTTGATGCTTTAGAGCTTAATGATGCAACAGAAGAAGATATTAAAAATGCAGGTTTAATTGCTGGATATGTAGGATTTGTAAATTTACCAGAAAATATAAAAGTTGTAGTTGACAATGAGATAAAAGATGAAACAAATATGGTATGTGGTGCAAATGAGCTTAACTATCATCTTGTTGGTCAAGATTTAACAATATTAGAAGATGTGAAATATGAAGATTTAATCTCAGTTCAAAGTGGTGATCAATGTGGTTGTTGTAATGGTGTTTTATCATATACAAAAGGGATAGAAGCTGGTCATATTTTTCAATTAGGTACAACATATAGTAAAGCACTGGATGCAAACTTCTTAGATGAAAATGGAAAAACACAGCCATTTCAGATGGGAACATATGGTATAGGTGTAAGTAGACTAATAGCAGCTGTTATTGAACAAAGCCATGATGACAAGGGATGTATCTGGACTAAAGAGACTGCACCATATTTTATAGATATTATTGTATCAAATGGGAAAAAAGAAGAAGAACTTGATGCTGGAATGAAAATCTATGAAGAGTTAAAAGCAAATAATATAGAAGTAATTATTGATGATAGAAAAAAAGAGAGATTTGGTTTTAAAATGGGGGATTTTGAACTTATTGGTTTCCCTTATGCTATAGTAATTGGTAAAAAATTAAAAGAAGGTATGGTTGAACTTGTTTGTAGAAAAACTGGAGAAAAAACTGATATATCTTTAGATAATATAGTAGAAACAATTAAAGGGCTTAACTAAGCCTCTTTAACTGTTTTTTTATCATTTCTATAGCTAATGATAATTATTAATACAACCGCAATATCAATTAAAACATCTGCCAAGTTAAATATCGCAAAATCAAATCCACAATGCCAGTAAACATAATCTACAACACCACCATGAATAAACCTATCTAAAATATTACTAATACCACCTGCAAGCAATAGTGATACAGGTATATAATATAAACTAAATACATCTTTATTTAGAATTAGATATATAATCCCTCCAACCATAATTGCTATTTGTATAAATTTTAAATACTCTTGCAAAAAGGCAAACATAGAAAATGCAACACCATAATTATAAGCTAAAATCAAAGAGATACATTCACCTTTTAGTTCAAATCCATTTACAAAAATTGATTTAATATATTGATCAAGAGCAAATAATACTATAAATAATCCAAGAGAAATATATAGTTTTTTACCCTCTTTTAGCATAGTTTACTTTTAATAAAAGTTTGAAGTTCACCCATACAACTTTCTACAGCTGAATTATCTTTTCCCTCTAATAAAAGTCTGATTTTATTTTCAGTTCCTGAGTATCTTATTAAATCTCTAAGACCTTTTTCTCTAAAGCTTTGAAGTAACTCTTCAAGTCCTGCTATATCTTCTAATGGTATTTTCTCTTCAACAATAACATTTTTTAAAATTTGAGGAGAAAGTTCAAATGGATTTAAAACTTCACTAGCTTTTTTCCCACTTGTAATAATTAAAGCTAAAACTTGTAATGCAGATGCTAAACCATCCCCAGTTTTTGCATAATCTGAGAATATAACATGACCACTTTGTTCACCACCAAAATTAAAGTTCTCTTTTTTCATAATCTCTAAAACGTATTTATCGCCAACATTACTTCTTAGTAGTTTTATATCATTTTGTTTTAGATACTCTTCAAGAGCTATATTACTCATAACTGTAGCAACACATCCACCTTTTAATGTACCTTGTTGTTTTAGAAATACACTTAGTGCACCTAAAAGTTTATCTCCATCTACAACATCACCCTTTTCATCAACAATAACAAGTCTATCAGCATCTCCATCAAGAGCAATTCCAATATCTGCTCTATATTGAGTTACAAGTTTGCCTAACTCTTTTGGATGTAAAGCCCCACAACCATCGTTGATATTGTAACCATTTGGTTTGTCATTTACAACAAATACATCTGCATCTAGCTCTTGCAAAATAGTGGGTGCTACTTTATATGCAGCACCATTAGCACAATCAAGAACAATTCTCATTCCGCTTAGTGATAAATCTGTAGGAAAAGAACTTTTAATTGAAACTATATATCTTCCTATTACATCATCAATTCTTTTTGCACTTCCTATATTTTTATGAGTACATTGTGAATCCATAAGTAACTGTTCATTATGAAAAATATCTTCAATCTCTTTCTCAACTTCAACAGATAGCTTATCCCCTTTAGAGTTGAAAAACTTAACTCCATTATCTTCATAAGAGTTATGACTTGCACTTAGCATTATACCTGCATCACATCTCATAGACTCAGTTAAATATGCAATAGCTGGCGTTGGCATTGGTCCAATTTGTATCACATCGTAACCAACAGATGTAAAACCACTTACTAATGCATTTTCAATCATATATCCACTTTTTCTAGTATCTTTACCTAATAATATTTTTTTTGTTTTTGAATGTTTTTTAAAGTATATTCCAGCAGCCTGTGCTAATTTTAATGCAGTAATTGCACTTAAAAATTTACCTGCTTCTCCTCTTACTCCATCTGTTCCAAATAATTTATTCATTTTATTTCCCTTAATTTACTTAATATATTATATCTTATTATCATTAATTCTTAGATATTACTCAGCACTTTTTTTAACTTCTAAATAATTGAGTTTTACTAATATCTTTGCTATCTCTTTAAAAACAGGTACAGCAGAGTTAGAGGCATAGTAATAATACCAATGCTTACCTCGACTAACTGGATCATTAACAGTTACGCCAATAGTATATTTGTGTTTATCATCATTTACAAAACCAAAAAAACTACTCATATATTTTCTTTGATATTTACCTTTTTCAACAATATTTGCAGTACCTGTTTTTCCACCAACCTCTAGTCCATCTATTTTTGCTTTTGTACCGGTACCTTTTTCAACTGTTTTTATAAGGAGACTTTTTATTTTATTTGCTGTTTGTGCCGAAATTATTTGTGGTGTTTTTATACCCTCTTTTTTATGTACAATATAGGGTGTTACAATTTTACCTTCATTGTTAAATGTAGAGTAGGCTTTAAGAACTTGCATAAATGTTGCAGTTATACCTTGTCCATATGAATCAGTTGTTTTAAAAACATTTATTTTACCTTTATCTTCACCAGCTCTGTATTGATAAAGTTTATGTATCAAACCTTTTTTCTCATAAGGCAAATCTATGCCAGTTTTTTTTGATAATCCAAAAGATTTAAATCCATTGTAAAATTGTTCTGCGCTTAATCTATTTGCAATTATTGCAGTTCCAATATTACTTGAAAAAATAAATATATCTTGAAGTGTTAAATAGTTTTTTTTAAAATTATGGTCATCTCCAATTGTCCATCTTCCTACTTTAAATTTTCCTTTTGGATATTCCCCTTTTGAATTAACTCTCCCTTTATTATATGCAGAAAAAAGTTCCCCTTTTTTAATTTTGCCTTTGTCAATTGCTAAAGAGATAGAGATAGGCTTAATTACAGAACCTGGCTCAAAGTTATACTCTATTGCATTAACATTAAGGTTTGGGATATCATCTTGTTTAAGTCTTGATGGATCATATCTATTTGAACTAGCAAGTGATAATATTTTTCCTGTTTGACTTTCCATAACTGACACTATTATCTCTGCTGCTTCAAGTTTAACTTTATATCTATCTAACATCAGTTCAATATTTCTTTGAAGTTTTAAAGGTATGGTTAGTTTTAAATCATCCCCATCTTTTCTTTTTATTATGCTTGAGTCTTTATTAAATAAGATATAAGATAATATATCTTTTTCACCATTTAAAATGCCATCTTGCATATTATTAAGATTTGAATTAAATTGTTTCTCTAAACCTTTTACCCCTTTTACCCTTTGTTTTCCACTTTTGGAATTTCTTTTTTTCATAAATCCAATTACAGGAGTAAGTGTATCTTTGTATGGATATAGTCTCTCTTCTCCTGTCTCAAAAATATTTAAACCATATAACCTCATTCTTCCATTTATTCTAACAGATTTAAAAACATTTAATCTTCTAAGTTTAAATGCCAAAGATTTAAGTTCCTTTGCAACTCTTTGATCAATAGTTCTAGATATAATAGTAAAGCCAGTTTTTTTATTTATACTTTCTCTTATTTTTTCTTTTGGGATATTGCTATATATTGAAAAAAGTGTAATAAAAAGCTCTTTTTTATCTTCATCTAAACTTCTAGTATCAATAGAAGCTGAGTATATTTTTCTTGAAGTTCCAATTTTAAAGTTATCAGCACTGTATATATTTCCCCTAACTGCTAAATCTTTTTTTGTAGTTAATAATGATGGTAAATCTCTATCTTTAGTTATTGTGTTTGAAATTGAAAATATTAAAATAGAAAATGCTATTAGTATTAGAACAATTAGTATTAGTATTTTTTTTATTCTTGGTAATTCTTGTTGATTTGAAGACATTTATTTCCATAATATTAAGAAACATCAACCTCTGTTTTCAGGAAAATGCTTACCTATTTTTGATATACTTGTAAGATGAATTTTATCCAAAAAAAGATTAAAAAATTAACTAATAAACATACTCCAGATTATACACTTTTTTTTCTAAGTTCTGCTTTGATTATTATAAGTATTATTTTTTCATATTCATTATCTATTTATACTGTAGTTTACTGGGATTATGCACAATATCATTTTTTTATTAGACAGCTGGGAACTGGTATATTAGCAATACTTATTATGTGGACACTAGCTCAAATTAAGCCAGATATTCTTATTCCTAAAGCTGGTTGGTTTTTATTTATAGCATTTCTATTATTATTGATTGCAATGCAGTTTTTTCCAGCTTCTATGGTAACTGAATCTGGTGGTGCAAAAAGGTGGATAAGACTGCCTGGTATATCTATATCTCCCGTAGAGTTTTTTAAAATAGGTTTTATATATTATTTAGCATACTCTTTTCATAAAAGACTTACAAATATAGCAAAATTGCCTTTTAAAGAGGAGGTTTTATTATTATTGCCTTATCTTGGTACATTTGGGGTTGCTGTATTTTTAATAGCAGTTTTACAAAAAGATTTAGGTCAAACTGTTTTATTGGGTGTTGTACTATTTATAATGTTAATGTTTGCAAATAGAAGTTGGAAAATATTTGCCTCTTTAATTGCAATTGCAGTATCAGGATTAGTAGCATTAATTTTACTATTTCCTCATAGAATTACCAGAATCCAAAGTTGGTGGAGTATGATACAAGATAGTGTTTTATCATTTATGCCAGATGTAGTTTCAAATGCTCTTAGAATAAAAGATTTTCCAGAGCCATATCAAGTTGGTCACTCTCTAAATGCAATTCATAATGGTGGATTTTCAGGAATAGGGCTAGGAGAAGGTGCTTTAAAACTTGGTTTTTTAAGTGAAGTTCATACAGATTTTGTATTAGCAGGTATCACTGAAGAGGTTGGAATTTTAGGATTATTTTTTGTGTTAGTATTACTTTTTGGTGTAATTTTAAGAATATTTAGAATAAGCAGAAGGATACAAAATACAAAATATCATCTATTTAGTTTAGGCGTTGGACTTATGATAAGTGTTGCTTTTTTAATCAACTCATATGGTATATCTGGAATTATACCTATAAAAGGTATCGCAGTTCCATTTTTAAGTTATGGGGGAAGCTCGCTACTTAGTACATCTTTAGCTATCGGGTTAGTTCTATCCATTAGTAGGGATATACCAAGAGAGCATAAAGCAAAGGAAAAAAATGTCTAAAACTATTGTAGTTACTGGTGGTGGTACTGGTGGACACTTAAGTGTAGCTAAATCATTTATAGAGGAGTTCTATAAAAGAGGATACAAAGTTATATTTATAGGTTCAACAAAAGGTGCAGATAAACAATGGTTTCAAGATGATCCAAAACTATTTAAAACTTATTTTATGGATACAAGAGGAGTTGTAAATCAAAACCTATTAGGTAAGTTCACTTCACTTTATATGATTTTTAAAGCAGTTATAAAATCTATAAAGATTTTCAAACAGAACAATGTTTCAAAAGTGATAAGTGTTGGTGGATTTTCAGCGGCACCTGCATCTTTTGGAGCAATTATTTCAAAAAAAGATTTTTATATACATGAACAAAACTCTGTAATGGGAAGATTAAATAAACTTACAGCAAAAAGAGCAAAAGAGGTTTTTAGTTCATATAGTAAAAACTCTAAAGTTGAAGATTACCCTATAAATGAAAAATTCTTTGAGCATTCAAGAATAAGAGATGATATAAAAACTATAATATTTTTAGGTGGTAGCCAAGGTGCATCAGCTATAAATAATTTTGCTTTAAAAGTTGCATCAAAATTAAATGATATGAATATAAATATTATACATCAAACAGGAAAAAATGATTTTGAAAATATAAAAAATGAATATAAAAAGTTAAATATCGATGCAGATGTTTTTGACTTTTCAACTAAGCTATTAGATAAAATGGACAAATCCGATTTTGCAGTAAGTAGAAGTGGAGCTAGTACCTTATGGGAACTTGTAGCCTTAGGGATACCAACACTTTTTATACCATACCCATACGCAGCAGCGAATCATCAATACTATAATGCGGCATATTTATTAGAAAATGATTTGTGTTATTTAAAAAGAGAAAAAGAGTTAAATGAAAATGATTTATATGATATTTTAAAAGAGAACATGGAATCAAAAAGTAAAAGATTAATTGAGTTGATTCATAGAGATGCTGTTAGAAATATTGTTGATATTATAGAGAAGTAGAAGAGTTTTAAACTAAAAACTCTTCCACTTTTTTTGTAATTTCATCTTTTGTTAATCCATTTAACATTGCATAAATTAATGCAGCTCCAGCTCCTACTCCCTCTTTTGCTTCACCTTCATCATAAAGTTTTAGTGCTGGATGATCTGATAATGAAAAATTAAAGTCACTATAAAAAGCATTTACTTTAAAGTTTAACATACCTAAAAGTTTTTCTATATCACTATTTTGATCATTTGCAACCCATGAAGTTGTCCATAAACTTAAATTTGATGTTTCTATTTTACCTTGCATAACTTCTAAGATTTTATTTACTACTAAAAGTACACAAGCCATTTGTGTTCCACCTGCTAAAATGATTTTTGTTTTATTGTTTAAACCTAAAATAAATCCAGCATTAAAAATCAACATATTATCACTTACTTTTCCTAGAATAGAAAATATATCATCATTTTGATTTATATTTTTTAGTGCTTCTTCTATTGTAGAGTTTCTTATATCATTTGGAACGTCTTTAAAACTACTACTAAAGTAATCTTCACAATCGTATCCAAGAGCCATAGCAGTTGCTTTGGCAGTTGTCGTTCCACTTGGAACACTTTCACCTAATATTATATAATCAGAACTAGCAGTATAGTTTTGTCCAAATTCAATACCTTTTTGAAATATATTTTGAGCATCTATTTTAGCACCTGTTCTAATTGAGTTTGATGTTTTAATATCAAACTCATGAATTTTAAAATAATCAAGTTTAGGTCTAACCTCCAACCCAAGATTAAGAAGTTCAATATTTTTATAAGGTTTTAGTAAATGTATTGCTCTTGTAATAAGTGCAGGTGTTGGTACCCCTTTTGGTGTTTTTGCAACATCATCTAAGCTTCGCACCTCTCCTGAACATAAAAACTCACTATCTAAAGTTGGTGTTAGATGAATCATACCAGGAATTCCAGCTTGTGTTATCCCATCTATATTTGCAGTATATGTATTACTTAGTGCTAACAGAAAAGTTGCACTTTTACCTCTTAAGTTTTCACAAAAATCTGTATTTGTATTTTTTGTAATATTTTTTATCACTATTTAATCCCCTCTAATACTTTTGTCATATCTATATGTTGTTCCATATTATTAATAAATTTTTGTATTGTATCTTTTTTATACTTTTTATACTTAAACCCTTTGTAGTTTTTATTTATAGATTTAAATAAATAGTTTCTAAAATTGTCATTATCAAAAATTGCATGTATAAATGAACCTTTTTTATTTTTAGTTTTTGTGAATAATGGATATTTTTTAGATATACCACAGTGCAACTCAAAACCTTTTACTTTCATATTAAAGATATTAAAAGTATCTTTTTTTAATATCTTCTCTTTTTGAAACCTAATATTATCGTTAAAAAATCCTAGTGCCTTCATTTTTGTTTTTTTTGTAACCTCTACATTATTATTATCAATTATGTAATCAAACATCATTTGATAACCACCACAGATACCAAATATAGGTTTTTTTCTATTTTTTAATTGTTTAAATAGGCCAATCTTTTTTAACCATCTTAAATCTTCTATTGTAGCTTTACTGCCACTTAATATAACTAATTCGAAATTATCTAGATTTTTATTATGATTTACAAACTCTATATAAACTTGTTTATCAGCTAAAAGTGGTTCAAAATCATTATAGTTACTCATTGTTGGGTATTGAATAACTGCAACTTTAATAATTGGAGTTTTCTTATTTAAAGATGAAACTAGATTTTGTTTATAATTTAAAATAGATTGACTATCTTCAAATCCTAAATTTAATGGTATGTAAGGTAGTACTCCAATTACAGGAATATTAAACTCTTTTTCAATTATATCTATACCCTTATCAAAAAGTGTCATGTCTCCTCTAAATTTATTTACTATAACGCCAATAACATTTTTTTGCAGTTTTTTAGGAAGTAGATTATATGTACCCCATATTGAAGCAAAGACTCCACTTCTTTCTATATCAGCTACTAATATTATTTTTGTATTAAAAGTATCTGCTATAAATATGTTTGATAGATCTTTATCCATTAAGTTTAACTCAACTGGACTTCCAGCACCCTCTGCTATAACAATATCATTTTTATCTTGAAGATTTTTAAATGAGTTATAAACAATTGGTTTAAGTATATCTATATCTCTAAAGTAATCTCTTACATTTACATCTTTTATAGCTTTACCTTTTACAATTATTTGAGAACTATTTTTTTTGCCAGTTTTTAATAAAATAGGATTATTTAGATAACTTGTTTTTACATCCATAACCTCTGCTTGAAAATATTGGGCAATTGCTATCTCACTGCCATCATCAGCTACATAAGAGTTGTTTGATACATTTTGCGCTTTAAATGGTACAACTTTATATCCTAAATTTTGAAGTAATCTTCCAATTAAAAATGTGATAGTTGATTTTCCAGCATCTGAAGATGTACCTAATATTGATATATTTTTTCTTTTTTTCATTAAAATCCAATCAATTGTTAAAAATAAATTATTAATTTGAAATATCTTATAACAATAATAAACTTATAATCATCTCAAAAATATAAAAAATATAAAAATATAATTATAGTATTCCTTTTAACAAGGAAGTAAAATTGAAATAAAAGATACAGGAACACCTTAGTTCTTGACATTTAATAAATAAAAAGCTATAATCCGCGTCCATACATTGGTTAGAGTGATGGCAAAAATAAAATTTTAGATTAGCTCTAACGAGTTCTTTAAAGGAAAAACACAAATGGAAAAAATTAGATTAAAGTTAAAAGCTTACGATCATAGAGTTCTTGATCGTTCTGTTGCTTCAATAATTGAAGCTGTTAAAAGAACAGGTGCTGAATTAATTGGGCCAATACCAATGCCTACTAAATTCAGAAGATACACTGTTTTAAAATCGCCACATGTTAACAAAGATGCTAGAGAGCAATTTGAGATTAGAGTTCATTCAAGAATGATCGACATCGTTTCTGCAACGCCAGATACAGTTGATAGTTTAATGAAACTTGATCTTGCTCCTGAAGTAGATGTAGAAGTTAGATCAATGGGTCAAGAGTAGGAGGATAAGATGGAATTTATTGTTGAAAAAATCGGAATGAGTCGTACTGTAACTGTTCCTGCTTTACCTGTAACTCTTGTAAGAGTTGTTGAGTCTAAAGTTTGTGAAGTTACTGATGGTGTTGCTATTGTTGCTTATAACAGTGGTAAAAAATTTAACAAAACTATTGAAGGTCAACAAAAGAAGTATGACTTATCAAAAGAGTTTAACAGATTTGCAACATTAAATGTAGCAAATACAGAAGCTGGAGATATTGATACATCTGCTTTAGTTGAAGGTGTAGTTATTAAATCTACATTTAAAACAAAAGGTAGAGGTTTTGCTGGTGTAGTTAAGAGATATAACTTTGCTGGTGGTAGAGCATCTCATGGACATAGAATGGGTAGAACTACTGGTTCTATTGGTAATGCAGAATGGCCAGGTAGAGTTCAACCAGGTAAGAAAATGCCAGGTCACTATGGTAATACAAATATTACACATAAGAACGATATAGTATCTTTTGATGCTACTACAGGTATTTTAGTTCTTAAAGGTTCAGTTGCTGGTTCAAATGGTACTTTAGGTAAGGTAAGGATTTCATAATGGGTAAATTAATAGTATTAAATGACAAATTAGAAAATGCTGGAGATATTGCTTTAGGTGAAAATTTTGAGGGTATCCATTCTCATAACTTACACTTATATGTTAAATCATACTTATCTTCTTTAAGAGCAAATACAGCAAGAGTAAAAAACAGATCTGAAGTAAGCGGTGGTGGTAAAAAACCTAAAGCTCAAAAAGGTTCTGGTGGTGCTAGATGGGGTTCTTTAAGATCACCATTATTTGTAGGTGGTGGACAAGTTTTTGGACCATCAAAAAGAAACTATAATCAAAAAATTAATAAAAAACAAAAAGTTTTAGCTTTAAGATATGCTATCAATGCGCAAGCAGAGAAAAATGCAATTTTTGTAGTTGATTCAATTAAAATTGAATCTGGTAAAACAAAAGATGCTAAAGCAATCGTTGATAAGTTAAATCAAAGAGATGTATTAATTGTTGTAGAAAACTTTGATGATAAAACTTATTTAGCTTTTAGAAACATCAAAAACTGTTATGTGATTGAAAAATCAGAATTAAATGCTTATTTAGTAGCTGCTTACCATTCAATTGTAATTGAAAAAGCAGTAATAGATAGCTTAGTATAGTAAGGTATAAAAATGGCAGATATTACAGATATCAAATCAATTGTTTATACAGAGAAGACTATTGAACTTCAAGAGAATGGTGTAATAGTTGTACAAACAACACCAAGAATGACTAAAAATAGTTTAAAAGAAGTTTTTAAAGAATACTTTGGTGTAACACCAAAGAAAGTTAACTCTTTAAGACAACAAGGTAAAGTAAAAAGATTTAGAGGGAAGTTAGGTTCAAGACCAGATTTCAAAAAATTCTATGTAACATTACCAGAGGGCGCTGAAATAGCGAGCCTTTCAGCATAAGGGAGTAGGAAATGGCAATTAAAAAATTTAGACCAATAACACCTGCAAGAAGATTTATGACTGTTATGGATACTTCTGATATTACTTCAAAGCCAACTGTAAGAGGTTTACTTGTAAAAGTTAAACAATCTGCTGGTAGAAATAATAATGGTAGAATTACATCTAGACATAGAGAAGCTGGTGCTAAGAAATTATACAGAATTATTGATTTTAAAAGAAACAAATTCAATATACCTGGTACAATAGCAACTGTAGAATATGACCCATACAGAAACTGTAGAATCTGTTTAGTTCATTATGTTGATGGAGATAAGAGATATATTATCCAACCTTCAGGATTAAAAGTAGGTGATACTATTACTGCTGCTGAATCTGGACTTGATATTTTACCAGGAAACGCAATGAGACTTGCAAATGTTCCAGTTGGTACAATGGTTCATAATATTGAGATGAAGCCTGGTAAAGGTGGACAAATCGCTAGATCTGCTGGTGGATATGCTCAAGTTATGGGTAGAGAAGATAAATATATCATCTTAAGACTTCCAAGTGGTGAAATGAGAAAAATTCTTTCAGTATGTATGGCAACTATTGGTATAGTTGGTAATGAAGATTTCTCTAACATGGTTGTTGGTAAAGCTGGTAGACAAAGACATTTAGGTAAAAGACCACAAACTAGAGGATCTGCAATGAATCCTATCGATCATCCACATGGTGGGGGAGAAGGTAAGACTAACTCAGGTAGACATCCAGTTACTCCATGGGGTATGCCAACTAAAGGTTACAAAACTAGAAAGAAAAAAGCTAGTGATAAACTAATCATTTCAAGAAAAAAGAAGTAAGGGAATAAAATGGCAAGAAGTATAAAAAAAGGTCCATTTGTTGATGCTCATTTAGCTAAAAAAGTAGCTAAAGCAATTGAGTCAGGTGATAAAAAACCAATCAAAACTTGGTCAAGAAGAAGTATGGTTTTACCTGATATGATCGGTCTTACATTTACTGTACATAATGGAAGAAATTTTGTACCAGTAATGATTACAGAAAATCATATTGGATATAAATTAGGTGAATTTGCACCAACTAGAACTTTTAGGGGCCATAAAGGTTCTGTACAAAGAAAGGTAGGTTAATAGAAGATGGGTAAAGCTATATTAAAATTTGTTAGATTATCTCCTATTAAAGCTAGATTAGTTGCTAGAGAAGTTCAAGGTATGAATGCAGAAGTTGCTATTGCATCTTTAGAGTTTACACCAAACAAAGCAGCTGGTATTATTGCTAAAGTTATCGCTTCAGCAGTTGCAAATTCAGGTTTAGAGCCAGAAGAAGCTATTGTTACAAGTTGTAGAGTTGATAGAGGTCCAGTTCTTAAGAGATTTACTCCAAGAGCTAGAGGTAGTGCATCTCCAAAACATAAGCCAATGGCTCATATTATGGTTGAAGTAAACGCTATAGAAGGAGACAAGTAATGGGTCAAAAAGTAAATCCAATTGGACTAAGACTTGGTATCAATAGAAACTGGGAATCAAGATGGTTTCCAAATAAATCTACTATGCCAGCTAATGTTGCAGAAGATAATAAGATTAGAAAGTTTGTTAAAAAAGAACTTTACTATGCAGGTGTTGCTCAAACTGTAATTGAAAGAACTACTAAAAAAGTTAGAGTTACTATTGTTGCGGCTCGTCCTGGTATTATTATTGGTAAAAAAGGTGCTGATGTTGAAAAACTGAAGAATAACCTTAAAGCACTTGTTGGTAAAGATATCTCTGTTAATATTAAAGAGGAAAGAAAACCTTTCTTATCTGGACAATTAGCTGCTGAAAATGTTGCACAACAATTAGAAAGAAGAGTTGCATTTAGAAGAGCTATGAAAAGAGTTATGCAAAATGCAATTAAAGCTGGAGCAAAAGGTATTAAAGTATCTGTTTCTGGTAGACTTGGTGGAGCTGAAATGGCTAGAACTGAGTGGTACTTAGAGGGAAGAGTTCCTTTACATACACTTAGAGCTAGAATTGATTATGGTTTTGCTGAAGGTCATACAACTTATGGTTGTATTGGTATTAAAGTTTGGATTTTCAAAGGAGAAGTACTTGCTAAAGGTATTCCAGTTGAAAAAGCAGATGATGATAACAAAAAGTCAAGAAGACCACAAAAAAGAAGAGGTAACTAACAATGTTAATGCCTAAAAGAACTAAATACAGAAAAGAGATGAAGGGTAGAAATAGAGGTAAATCTTTTAAAGCTAACACTTTATCTTACGGAAATATTGGTATCAAAGCTTTAGAGCATGGTAGAATTGATGGTAGACAAATAGAAGCTGCCAGAATTGCTATGACTAGAAAAGTTAACAGACAAGGTAAAATATGGATTACAGTTTTCCCTGCTAAGCCACTTACTGCTAAACCTCTTGAAACAAGAATGGGTAAGGGTAAAGGTTCAGTAGATAAATATGTTATGAATATTAAGCCAGGTAGAATTTGTTTTGAGATGGCTGGTGTTGATGAAACACTTGCAAGAGAAGCTTTCGCATTAGCGCAAAGTAAACTTCCTTTCAAAACAAAGATTGTAACAACAGAGGGTGAAAATGAATTATTCTGATATTAATACAAAAAGTTTAGAAGAACTAAACGCGTTATTAAAAGAGAAGAAGGTGCTGCTTTTTGAACTTAAAACTAAGTTGAAAACAATGCAATTAACAAACACAAATGAATTAAAAGTTGTAAAAAAAGATATAGCTAAAATTCAAACTGCAATTACTGCAGTTAAATAAGACTAAGGGTTAATATTATGAGTTCACATAAAAGAGAAATCCAAGGTGTTGTGGTAAAAGTTGCTGGTGAAAAAACTGCTTCTGTTTTAGTTGAAAGAAGAGTTATTCATCCTAGATATCACAAGACTGTAAGAAGATTTAAAAAATATTTAATTCACGATGAAAAATCAGAATTAAAAATTGGTGATACTGTTGTTGCTATTGAGTGTAGACCATTATCTAAAACTAAATCTTTTAGATTAAAGACTATCCTTACAACAGGAGCAAACGTATGATTCAAAGTTTTTCAAGATTAAAAGTTGCAGATAATACTGGTGCTAAAGAGATCATGTGTATCAAAGTTCTTGGTGGAAGCCATAGAAGATACGCAACTGTTGGTGATGTAATTGTTGCTTCAGTAAAAAAAGCTCTTCCAGTAGGAAAAGTAAAAAAAGGTCAAGTTGTTAAGGCTGTTATCGTTAGAACTCATAAAGAGGTTCAAAGAGAAAATGGTTCTTTAATCAGATTCGATGATAATGCAGCGGTAATCCTTAATGATAAGAGAGAGCCAATAGGTACAAGAATTTTTGGACCTGTTGCAAGAGAAGTTAGATATTCTGGTTTCATGAAAATCGTTTCACTAGCTCCGGAGGTATTATAATGGCAATTAAGTATAAAATTAAAAGAGGTGATACTGTAAAAATTATCGCTGGTGATGACAAAGGTAAAACTGGAGAAGTTTTAGCTGTTATGCCTAAAGACGGTAAAGTTATAGTTAAAGATTGTAAAATTGCTAAAAAAACAGTTAAACCATCAGAGTCAAACAAAGATGGTGGATTTGTTAATAAAGAGATGCCAATTGATATCTCTAACGTAGCAAAAGTAGAAGGTGAATAGTATGGCTGCTAGATTATTAGAAAAATATAAAAGTGAAATTGCTCCTGCATTACATGGTGAATTTCCTCAAAATAAAATGTTAACAGCAAAATTAGAAAAAATTTCTATATCTGTTGGTACTGGTTTTGCAATGAAAGATAGTAAATTAATTCAAAATATTACTGATACTATCTCTTTAATTGCTGGTCAAAAAGCAGTTGTTGTTAAATCTAAAAAATCTGTTGCTGGATTTAAAGTTAGAGAAGATATGCCTGTTGGAGTTAGAGTAACTTTAAGAGGTGAAAGAATGTACGAATTTTTAGATAAATTATGTGCAATTGCACTTCCAAGAGTTAAGGATTTTAGAGGTCTTAACAGAAATGGTTTTGATGGTGCTGGTAACTTTAACTTTGGTTTAGATGAGCAATTAATGTTCCCAGAGGTTGAATTTGATAATATTATTCAAACTCACGGTATGAACATTGCTATTACTACATCAACACCTAGTGATACTGAAGCATTCAGATTATTGGAACTATTTGGTGTTCCATTTACTAAAGGGAGAGCATAATGGCAAAGAAGTCAATGATCGCAAAACAAGAAAGAGAACCTAAATTTTCGTCAAGAAAATATACTAGATGTTCTTCTTGTGGTAGACCAAAGTCAGTTTATAGAGATTTCGGTCTTTGTAGAATTTGTTTAAGAAAAATGGCTAACGAAGGTTTATTACCTGGTGTTAGAAAAGCTAGCTGGTAAGCTAAAAAAAAGGACAAAAGCCCATGATGAATGATTTAATCGCAGACGCTTTAACAAGAGTTAGAAATGCATCAATGAGAAAGTTAGAAGTAACTACTCTTGTGCATTCTAAAACTGTAGAAGCTGTTTGTAATGTTTTAAAAGAAAAAGAATATATTGAAGATTATAAAGTAGTTGATACAGATCCTGTAAAAAAGAACATCTCAGTTACACTTAAATATGACGAAAACGATAACTCAGTTATCAACGAATTAAAAAGATTATCTAAGTCTGGAAGACGAGTTTATAAAAACGCTTCTGAACTTAAAACTTTTAAAAATGGATATGGAACAATTATTGTATCTACTAACAAGGGTGTTATAAGCAACGATGAAGCTTATAAACTTAATGTTGGTGGTGAAATTCTTTGTTCTGTTTGGTAAGGAGTAGCTATGTCAAGAATTGGTAAAAAAGCTATAACAATCCCAGCAGGAATTGAAGTATCAGTAAATGGTTCATTAGTTACAGTTAAAAAAGGTTCTAAATCTATTGATGTTGAAACACATGGTAGAGTTGGAATTGAAGTTGCTGATAATAATGTTAACTTTACATTAGTTGGAGAAGAGTCTCAAGATAAAGCTTATTGGGGAACTTATAGAGCTTTAACAGCTAATGCTGTTGAAGGTCTTGATAAAGGTTTTTCTAAATCTTTAGAGATTAATGGAGTTGGTTATAGAGCTGCTGTTAAAGGTAAAGTTTTAGAATTACAACTTGGATTTTCACATCCAATTAATTTTGAGATTTCTGATACAATTGAAATAGCAGTTGATAAGAACATCATCAATATTAAAGGTAGTAGCAAACAAGAAGTTGGTCAAGTTGCTGCAAAGATTAGAGGTTTCAGACCACCAGAGCCATACAAAGGTAAAGGTGTTAAGTATACTGACGAGCACATCGTTAGAAAAGCCGGTAAAACAGCTAAGAAATAAGGTATAAAAATATGAGTAGAGCAAAAGATCTAGCAAAAAAGAATGCTTTAAGATTAAGAAGAAAAAGAAGAGTTAGAGGTAATATCAGTGGTACTACTGAGATGCCAAGATTAAGTATTTTCAAATCGAACAAATATTTTTATGCACAAGCTATTAATGATGCAACTGGTAATACAGTAGCATCAGTTGATAGTAGAGCACTTAAATTATCTGTTAATAAAGAAAATGTAGGAAAAGTAGCGGCTGCTTTAGCTGAAACTTTAAAATCTAAAAATATTGAATCAGTTGTATTTGATAGAAATGGTTACTTGTATCATGGTGTAGTGGCAACTTTTGCTGATGCATTAAGAGACAATGGAATCAAATTATAAGGGGCAATGATGGCAATTAATAGAGATGATTTCGAAGAAGCTATTGTTAAAATAGGTAGAGTTACAAAAGTTGCTAAAGGTGGTAGAAGATTTAGATTTACTGCTTTAGTTGTTGTAGGTGATAAAAATGGTACTGTTGGTTTTGGTGTTGGTAAAGCAAAAGAAGTTCCAGACGCTATTAAAAAAGCACTTGATGATGCATTTAAATCATTAGTTAAAGTTAAACTTAACGGTTCTACTATTAACCATGATATTGAGTACAAATATAATGCAAGTAGAATTTTACTTAAGCCAGCTAGCGAGGGTACAGGACTTATCGCTGGTGGAGCTGCTAGACCAGTTCTAGAGCTTGCAGGTGTTACAGATATTATTGCTAAGTCATTAGGTTCTAATAACCCTAATAACCTTGTTCAAGCTACTGTTGAAGCATTAGCTAAGATTAAAGGATAGATAGATGTCAATTTTACAAGATTTACAACCAGCTGCTGGTAGTACAAAAAACACAAAAAGAGTAGGAAGAGGTCAAGCTTCAGGTACTGGTAAGACTTCTGGTAGAGGTAACAAAGGTCAAAAATCAAGATCTGGTTACAAAATTAAAAGAGGATTTGAGGGTGGGCAAATGCCAATCCAAAAAAGAATGCCAAAAGTTGGTTTCTTCTCAAGAGTGGTTAAACCATACTCTATCAATGTTGATAAAGTAGTTAAGGTTGCTAACTTAGAAGAGATTACAATGGAATCTATCAAGTCTGTTTATAAATTATCTAAAGAGATCACTAAAGTTAAACTTATTGGTTCAACTGCAAAAGAGATGGCTTCTAAGATAAAAGACGAAAATGTAACAACAACTGGTAACTAGTTACCATGAATAAAGACTTACTAAATAAAATCCTAATAACATTAGGTTTTATTTTAATATACCGAGTACTGGCATATGTGCCAGTACCTGGGGTCGACTTAACTGTCGTAAAAGAGTTTTTCGACACAAATTCAAATAATGCTTTAGGTTTAGTTAATATGTTCAGTGGTAATGCTGTTGAAAGATTAAGTATTATCTCTTTAGGTATTATGCCTTATATTACAGCTTCTATTATTATGGAGCTTCTAGCTGCTACTTTTCCTGCTCTTGGTAAAATGAAAAAAGAGAGAGACGGGATGCAAAAGTATATGCAAATTATCAGATATGCTACTATTGTTATTACGCTTATTCAAGCCGTTGGTGTTTCTATGGGATTAAATTCTCTTACGGGTGCTGCTGGTCAAAGTGCAATTATGATTGATATGGATACATTTGTGGCTGTTGCAACTATTTCTATGGTTGCTGGTACTATGATGCTTATGTGGATTGGTGAACAAATTACTCAAAGAGGTATTGGTAACGGTATATCTTTAATTATCTTTGCTGGTATTGTATCTGCAATACCAAGTGCAATAGGTGGTTCTGTTGATTTAGTAAACAATGGTCAAATGAGTTTTCTTACAATAATTGCTATTTTAGTTGTTATTTTAGGAACTGTTGGTGCTATTATTTATGTTGAATTAGGAGAAAGAAGAGTTCCTGTTTCTTATTCTAGAAAAGTTATGATGCAAAATCAAGACAAAAGAATAATGAACTATATACCAATTAAAGTGAATCTTTCTGGTGTTATTCCAGTAATTTTTGCAAGTGCTATTTTAATGTTCCCTGCAACTATATTGCAAGGTACTCAAAATGAAACACTTATGGCTCTTTCAGATTATTTAAATCCGAATAGTTATACATTTAATTTATTAACATTTCTTTTTGTTGTATTTTTTGCATATTTTTATGCATCAATTACATTTAATGCAAAAGATATTGCAGAAAATTTAAAAAAGCAAGGTGGATTTATACCTGGTGTTAGACCTGGTGGAAGTACATCTGAATTTTTAAATGCAACTGCTAGTAGATTAACATTATGGGGTTCTGTTTACTTAGGACTAGTGGCAACTGTACCTTGGCTTATAGTTAAGGCTATGGGTGTACCATTTTTCTTTGGTGGAACTGCTGTTTTAATTGTTGTACAAGTTGCAATTGATACAATGAGAAAGATTGAAGCACAACAATATAATGACAAATATAATACACTTAGTGCAACTGGCTTATAATTAGATTATGGCTATACCATTAAGAAAACCTAACGAAATAGAAAAACTTCGTACCGCAGGTAATGCGGTTGCGAAGACACTAGATTATCTTCAAAATAATGTAAAAGCAGGTATGACTTTATTAGAAGTAGATGCTATGGGTGAAAAATACTTAAGAGATTTAAGAGCAAGACCTGCTTTTAAAGGGCTTTATGGTTTTCCAAATGCAGTATGTACATCTTTAAATGAAGTGATTATTCATGGAGTACCTGATGATACAGTGCTTAAAGATGGAGATATTTTAGGACTTGACATTGGTAGTGAAATTGATGGTTGGTATGGTGATGCTGCTATTACTATGCCAATTGGAAATATCAGTCCTGAGGATGAGGCATTGATTGCTTGTAGTAAAGATGCTTTGTATTATGCAATTGATATTATTAAGCAAGGTATGAGATTTAAAGAATTAAGTTTAGCACTTGAAGAGTTTATATTAGAGCGTGGTTATACACCTTTAGTTAAATTTTGTGGACATGGTATTGGACGAGAGCCACATTGTGATCCAGAAGTACCAAACTATTTAGACAGTCCAAATGCTAAGCAAGGTCCAAAAATAAAAAATGGGATGATTTTTTGTATTGAACCTATGATATGTCAAAAAGATGAGGAACCTATAGTTGATAAAAATGATAAATGGTCTGTACGTAGTGCGGATGGTTTAAGAACAAGTCACTATGAACACCAAGTTGCTATTGTAAATGGCAAAGCGCAGATCTTAACTGCAATTAACGAAATTTAAAGGAATATCAATGGCAAAAGATGATGTAATTGTAGTTGATGGTAAAATAACAGAAGTTTTACCTAATGCTACATTTAGAGTTCAGTTAGATAATGGACACGTTGTACTGTGTCATATTTCTGGTAAAATGAGAATGCATTACATTAAAATTTTACTTGGAGATACAGTAAGAGTTGAAATTACACCTTATTCACTTGATAAAGGTAGAATTACACATAGATATAAATAATATTTTATTTTTATCTCAAAAGGGGAAGTTGTGAAAACAGCTTCCCCTTTTTTTATGCCCAAAAAAAACTTAAGAAACTTTTTTCTGTTCAGTTGTAATTCTATCTTCTAATTTTTGTTTTTGATCAATTAAAAACATAATATTCTCTTTTAATGCATTTTTATGCTCATACGATTCAATAATAAATTCATACAATTTTGGTCTTGATTGTTTCCAATTATGTAATGTCGTTTTATTTACTTCTAAATCAGATTCTAATTTTCTTAAGCTTGGTCCAGTTTTTAATGTAGGTGCAGTCATTTGTGTCCTTGATGATTTAATATTTCGTAGTGTACCATATGTTGGAACATATGTCAAGACTTTTATAATATTTGTTCCAATATATGGAACAAAAGTGGTTAAAAGGGCAAATAAAGTACAATTAGCAATGACAAATAGTAAGAAAAGTGAAATTTTAGAGTTACTTAATAGTTATGATAGTTTTGGAATAGAGTATATTGATAGTTTCAACTACGATAAAAATGAAAAAGAGAAGTTTCAATTACCAAATACAATAGAACAATTAGAGATAGAAGCATTCCATTGTAGTTTGTGTGATTTATCAAAGGATAAAACACAATTTGAGTTTGGTATTGGAAATAAATATAGTCAGATATATGTAATAGGTATAAATCAATATCAGCTTGATTCTGAGTTAGTATTTAAAAGTTTTAAAAATATGATAGAAAATGTTTTATTATTTAATTTTGATGATATATATATAACAAATATAATAAAGTGCAAAACAAAACAAAATATAAGAAAATTAGATGGACCAATTAAGTTGTGCGAAGACTATCTTTTTAAACAAATTGAAATTGTAAAACCTAAGCTTATTATTGCTCTTGATTTTGCATTTAATTATCTTATGAAAAGTGATGAAAATATTGTGGATATTTCTGGTAATAATTATGAATATAAAGGTATAAAATTAATACCATTATTACACCCAGAATTTGTTTATAAAAACCCTTCTTATAAAGATAGGATGTTTAAAGATTTAAAAAAGATAAAAAGTTTAATGGAGAAACTATGAAGAATTATATAATTATATTTATTAGTGTATTTTTAATTTTTGGTTGTACAGCAACAAAACAAAAAGTAGAATATAAAACTGAAATTAAAGATACTTATAAACACAGTGATTTAATAAAAAAAGATTTAAAACACATTAAAACAAATTTAGAAGAAGAAAAATTAGTTGACGTAGTAATCGAACCAAAGATTGTTAAAACAGATAATATAGCAGTTGTTTTTTCATCATCAGAAATTGGTAAGTATGCACTAGAAGTAACAGTAACAATAAATACATATTTATTGTATAAAAATAATAATTTTAATGTGAAAATATACGATATTGATAAATATAAAAGTGATGACTTAGTAGAGATTTTTGAAGATATTGCAAAAAAAGATATCTCTAAAGTTATGTTAATGATTACAAAAGATAGATTGCAACAATTAGAAAGTATCGATAATATATCTAAATTTAATATCTATTTACCACTAATAAATAGTTATGATACCCCTGTATCAATTAATACTAAAAATCTAGAATTAGTGTATGGTGCTATTAGTTATAAAAGACAATTTGAAGAGTTAATTAAATATAGCGAAGTGGAGACACTATCTGAATTTTATGATAATTCAAGTATAGGTTCAGTTTTACACAGCTATTTAGATCCTAATAAAATTAACTATAGTAGAAGAGTGAATGATAGAAATGGAGAGTATAAATACTTCTTAGAAAGTAAAATTTTTATAGGTGCATCAATTTTATTAAATACACCAATTGTGAAAAGTTCAATTATACTTTCGCAGATAAATGCTTTAGAGGTTAATACAAAACAGATACTCTCAACACAATTAAATTATACACCATTTTTATTCACTTTAACACAAAAACCAGATAGAAGAAAAGTTGTAATTGCAAACTCTATTGGAAAACTGCCAAAGGATTTACTAGAATATAATAGTTTACTACATAATAATATTAGTTATAGTTGGGTAAATTATTCTACAATATTAGGTATAGAATATCTTATAAATGGAAACTTAGACCTTTTTGAGGGTGTGAACATAAAAAACAACCAAGTTGATTACTCGGTTGAATTATATAGAGTTAGAGATAACTCTTTTGAAAAGATATAAATTATATATGATCTAAAATTTTAGTTAAATCTTTCTCATCGATTATAATATTTGCTTCTTTTTTTAGAATATCTTTTGCGCAAAAAGCTATTCTAGTGTCAGCATGTACAAACATACTTCTATCATTTGCTCCATCACCTACAACTAATGTATCTGCTCTATCTATACCTAGTAAGTTTTGAATTCTT
Source organism: uncultured Arcobacteraceae bacterium (assembly GCA_965603755.1). GTDB lineage: Bacteria > Campylobacterota > Campylobacteria > Campylobacterales > Arcobacteraceae > JAIOSF01. The sequence continues at coordinate 3,545 of CBFDEF010000007.1, read as the reverse complement.
TGAATCATATCACCCTTGCTATAGTCAAACATCATATCTCCACCAACAAGACCTGTTAATAAACCATCTTTATGATGTAATACATTTGAAAAATCTGCATCAAGACCAAGCTTTAAAAGTGCTGGTGTAGTTCCCACTCTAAAACCACCACTAAAGCAGATAACTTTGTAACCGCGATTTTGAAGTGCAGGTACGATCTCTAATGCACCTGGCATAAGTGGTAAATCTTTACCTATTTTAACTACTTTATCGTACTCTAAACCTTTTAATAGTTCAACTCTTGTAATTAAACTTTCGAAAAAATCTAATTCTCCATTCATAGCCTTTTCAGTTATAGCTGCAACTTTTTCTTCAAGTCCAAGTTCGCCAGCAAAGAAATCAATAGTCTCACCATCCATTAATGTTGAATCAAAATCAAATACTGCTAATTTTTGCATAGGTCATCCCTTCTAGTCATCATTATTTAAAACCTTTATGTTATAATATTCGAATTATATCCACATTTCCGTTAGGAATTGATTTACTAAAAAAGGCTAAATATAAAATGTTCGAAACATTAATAACAAAGTTACAAGAAGATAAATATATCACTTTAGAAACAACACCAACTCATGAGCCGATATTTGATAATATATTAGAAAAAATTGAACAATATAATTTAGATAAAAAAGTTGATGGTTTTAGTACAACAGATAATCCACTTGCAAAGTTAAAATATAATGCCCTTTTTGCAAGTATAAAGTTACAACAAAAATTTAATAAACCTGTTATTGCTACAGTTAGTATGAGAGATAGAAATAAAATCGCTTTGCAATCTGATCTATTAGGTGCTAATGATTTTGATGTTAGAGCAATTCTTGCACTTACAGGAGATCCTGCACATATGAGTGATCAGCCACGAGCAAAAGGTGTATTTGAAGCAAATTCAAATATGCTGTTAGAGATTATAAATTCATTTAACAATGGTATGGATTATGCGGGGAAACCTTTTAAAACTTTACCTAAAACTATATATCCTTTCTCTGTAGTTAATTCTTATGCAAAAAATATGAAATCATTAGAAAAAAAGATGTTTAAAAAAATACAAAATGGTACAAAAGGAATAATCACTCAGCCTGTTTATGATTTAGAAAATGCAAAAGAGTTATTAAAATACTTTTCAAATGCAAAAGAGAGCTTTCAAGATAATAGAAATAAATCACAATTAATTTTTGGTATTTTTCCAATTACAAAGTTAAGAACGGCACAATTTTTATCTTCTCATGTTCCAGGTATCTATGTACCTCAAGATTGGATAGATAAACTTACAATTGCAAGTAAAATAAGTGAAGTGGAAGAGCGTAAAGTAGGTATGAAATTAAGCTGTGATTTATTACAAACAATTCAGGATTTTCATCCAAAGGTTCATCTTATGACAGCAAATAAATTTGATTTAGCTGATGAGTTGTTGGATTAATATGGCAAAAAAATATGCAAGTATAGATGTTGGGCTTAAAAGAATAGGGTGTGCGTTGTCATTAGCTGCAGGAATAGTAAATCCGCAAGAGGCAATAATAAGAAAAAATAGAAACCAAGCAAGTAGTGATGTTGATAAGTTTTTAAAAGAGTGGGAGATTGATACTTTAGTTATTGGGTATCCAGAAGCTAGTGAAGATATGATGAAACGTGTTGATCATTTTTCTAAACTTTTAGAATTCGAAGGTGAGATAGTTTTTCAAAATGAAAACTTAAGTACACAAGAAGCTAAAGAGATGACAATGGGAATTGTTAAACATAAAAGAGATGGTAGGTTAGATTCAATTGCTGCAAAAATTATACTTGAAAGATTTTTAGAAGGAAGATCTTGATAGGTATTGATATTGTAGTAATTTCTCGTATTGAAAAAATGATTGAAAGATTTGGAGAGAAAGCTTTAAAAAAGTTTTTAAATGAGGATGAAATATTACTTGTTAAAAGTCCATCAACAGCAGCTGGATTTTGGGCTGCAAAAGAGGCTGCAAGTAAGGCACTAGGGACTGGTATTGGTTCTGTTTGTAGTTTTCATGATATTAAAATTTCAAAATCAAATAAAAATGCACCATTATTAAAATATAAAAAAAGATTAAGAAAAAAATTTAAGATAAAAAACACATCATTAAGTATTACTCATGATGGTGGTTTTGCTATTGCAGTTGTTGTATCAGAAGTAAAAAAATGATAAAAATAGTTGCAAAAAAACTATTTTATTTAGCAGTGATGTTATTTATAATTTCACTTATATCATTTACAGCTATCAATCTTGCACCAAATAGTTTTTTTGCTTCTGGTGAACTAAATCCAAATATAACAAAAGAGTCATTAGATCAATTAAAAGAGATATATGGACTTGATAAACCATTATATATTCAGTTTTTCTCTTGGGTTAAAAATATAACAATGTTAGATTTTGGTATATCTTTTAGTAGTGGTGGTATGGTAAAAGATGAGATACTTTCAAGAATACCTATAACTCTTACAATAAATCTTGTAAGTATGTTTTTTATATTTGTTTTATCTTTATATTTAGGGATAAAAGCCGCACTAAATAAAGATAAACTTTTTGATAGATTTGTTGGGCAACTTTCACTTTTAAGTTTCTCTTTACCATCTTTTTATTTAGCACTATTGGGTGTTTTAGTTTTTGCTGTTATGTGGGAAGTTTTACCAATTGCAGGGTTACATAACAGTGATTTAGAGCTTGGTAGTTTAGAGTATTATTTAGATACTGCTTGGCATCTGGTTTTACCTATTGGTATTATTATATTTGGTGGTATTGGAAGTTTAACTTTATATATCCGCTCTTTAACTTTAGAGATTTTAAAAAGTGATTATATATTTTTTGCAAAAGCTAGAGGGTTAAAATCAAAAGAGATATTAAGATTTTATATCTTACCAAATCTTTATCCACCAGTTATAACCTTACTTGGTCTTAGTTTACCTGGTATTATTGGTGGTAGTGTGATACTAGAAACAATATTTTCTATTGATGGTATGGGACTACTATTTTTTCAATCTGCATTAAGTAGAGATTACCCTGTAATTATGGGGATTTTAATTATTGGTGCATTCCTTACATTGCTTGGAAATATCATTGCTGATATGGTTTTATTGAAGTTGAATCCTAGTATGAAAGTATAATAATTTTTTAAGTTGACATTTGAAAAATATTCTAATATAATAATACTATTAAAACTAAAAGAGGTGGAAATACGGGAGTCCACACGCTTACAACTTTATAAGTAGAACACAGATAAAGTCAATAGTGATAGATATCCACTACTAGGGATGGTAGTGATACGGATAAGAGATGAGGGGTGTTTCTCTCCCTCCTTTTAGTAAATCAAATAATACTATGTATTATGTGTAGTTTATATTCAAATACTCATCAAATTTTTTATTATGTTCTTTATTAAAAAACTTTATGTCTTTTTTAATATCAATATTTTTTAAATATAAACATCTTTTCTATGAGCTATTTTAGAAATAAGTATTAATTCATCTTCTTCATAAAATATAACTCTATAATC
>CBFDEF010000006.1:0-52044 GCA_965603755.1 uncultured Arcobacteraceae bacterium | reverse complement strand
ATAATAAAGGTATAAACCAAGTATTTGAAGTAAATTATGATTCTAGTTGTGAATCGAGTATTATTTATAAAGCAGTTGATATAAGTGACTTTAAATTAAATTTAATACACCACTTAAGAGCATCAACAATAGATAAGCTAAAAAATACAGATATTGAAACAGCAGTAAGCTATGCAACACATAGTACAGGTGTATTGTTAAATGTATACTCAAAATCAATTGCAACAGGTGAATCATCAAGTAAAGTTTCATTATGTGTAGAAAAAAATATAAATGGTTTTGATACAGTTAGTGGAAAAATACTTTTAAGTATAATAGGTATTGAGTCTGGTCAAGTTAAAAATAGTTGTGATGAAGTTATTATTGAAGCAAGTTATACAAATCCTGAAATATTAGCTCAAAAAGTTTTTGATAAAAAACAAAAAACAGGTGATGTGTATTATAAAGCTTCAAGAGGAAGTGAGCCTAATTTAACTTTTGGTATTGATAATATCATAACACTTTTATCTATTAATGGTGGAACAATCTACAATGGAAGTCAAGATTTTATAAATAATGTTAATCCAAATAATCTAGCAATAAATATTGAAAAAATAAATAAAATTATAGGTCAGGAAACTTCCAAAAATGATATTACTAAAATTTTAACATCATTAGGTTTCAATGTAAAACCTAATGGAAATAATATTTTATCAGTAGTTATACCACCATTTAGACATGATATAAAAAATATTGCTGATATTACAGAAGAGATTGTAAGAATAATCGGAATTGATAACATTAAATCAAAACCTTTAGTAATAAGAGAAACAAAAAATATAAATGCTTCATCAAATAGTTTAATATTAAAAAATAGTATAAGAGAAAAAGCAATATCAAACAGCTTTTATGAAACAATAACTTATGTTTTTTCAAATAAAGAACTTTTAGAAAAATATAACTTTGAAACAGTAGCAAAAAATAAAGATATTTTAAATCCAATTGTAAATGAACTAAATACATTTAGAACTACTATTGCTTTAAACTTGGTTCAAGCTGTATCACATAATGTTAAGCAGGGATTTAAATCTATTGGATTTTTTGAGATAGGGACAATTTTTGATAAGAATAGAGATGAGTCAAAATCATTGTGTTTTACTTTTAGTGGAGATAAAGAGCTTCAAAATGTGCAAAATAGTGGAAAGCCAGTAGCTATTGATTTTTTTGCTTTTAGTGAAAAAGTTTCAAATGTAATTGGAGATTTTGAATTAATACCAATGGATAAAATAGATAATGATTTTATCCACCCATATCAAAATGCAAAAATAATCAAAGATGAAAAAGTTATAGGTATTTTATATAAACTACATCCAACAGTATCAGCTGAATTTGATATCTCAAGTGATACTTTTATAGCTGAAATTGATTTTGATAAATTAAGCAATGATATTATTATTGCTGATTCAATCTCTAAGTTTCAATCTTCTAAAAGAGATCTTAGTATTATTGCACCAAAATCTTTAGAATATAGAGAGATTAAAAGAGTTATTAATAATATAAATATTAATGAGATAAAACAATTTAATCTTGTAGATATTTACAGTGATGAGAAGTTAGGATCTGATGAGAGTTTAACAATTAAATTTGTTTTACAATCAGAAACTAAAACAATGGAAGAATCAGATATAACTTCGATAATGGATAATATTTTAGAAACACTACAAGATGAGTTAAAAATAGGGATAAGATAATGGACACTTTAAGTATATCACCACTTGTTAAACCATTTAATATTGTAATTGATAATATTGCTTCTGATAAATCTATATCACATAGATGTGCTATGTTTAGTTTATTTGCAAATAAACCATCTACAATAAGAAACTATCTTCGTGGAGAAGATACAATGGATTCTTTAAAAATAGCACAAAAACTTGGTGCTAAAGTTGAAGATAATTTAGAAACAGGGGTTATAACTATAACACCTCCAGAAAAGTTAACAGAGCCGACAGATATACTTGATTGTGGAAATGCAGGAACAGGGATGAGACTTTATGCTGGATTGTTATCTGGTATTGAGGGTAGTTTTGTACTTACTGGTGATAAATACTTAAGAAGTAGACCAATGAAAAGGGTTGCAGATCCATTAAGAAGTATTGGTGCATCTATTGATGGTCGAGAAAATGGAAACAAAGCACCACTACATATAAGAGGTGGAAAATTAGATTCATTTAAATATCACAGTCCAATAGATTCAGCACAAATTAAATCAGCATTGATTTTAGCAGCTATTCAAAGTGATGAAAAAAGTTTTTACAAAGAGGATCTTTTAAGTCGTGATCATACTGAAAGAATGTTAAATGGTATGGGCGCATCTATAACAACTAATAAAGATGGTTGGATTGAGATTGAGCCACTTAAAGAGAAACTAAAACCATTAGATATTACAGTACCAACTGATCCATCATCTGCATTTTTCTTTGCAGTTGCGGCTGCTATTATTCCTAACTCTAAAGTAACTTTAAAAAATGTAACATTAAATCCTACTAGGATAGAAGCATATAAAATCTTAGAACAAATGGGTGCTAAAGTTACCTATGTTAAAAACGAAGATGTTTATGAACCAATAGGTGATATTATTGTTGAACACTCGCAATTAAGAGGTGTTACTGTTGATAAAAATATTGCATGGCTTATTGATGAGTTACCAGCACTTTCTATTGCTATGTCTATAGCAAATGGGGAAAGTGTTGTAAAAAATGCAAAAGAGTTAAGAGTTAAAGAGAGTGATAGAATTAGTGTTGTTGTAAATAATCTAAAACTTTGTGGTATCTCATTTACAGAATATGAAGATGGTTATAAGATAAATGGTGGAGAAACTTTAACAAAAGCAACTGTTAACTCTCATGGAGACCACAGAATTGCTATGAGTTTTGCAGTAGCTGGACTTCTATGTGGAATGGATGTAGAAGATACACAATGTATTGAAACATCATTTCCTAACTTTATTGAGATATTAAACTCGCTTAAGGCTTAAAATGCAAGTTAAATTAGCTTCAAGTTATGGATTTTGTTTTGGGGTAAAAAGGGCAATTAAAATAGCAGAAGATCATAAAGACTCTGCAACAATGGGACCACTTATCCATAATCAAAAAGAGATAGATAGATTAAAAAAAGATTTTAATGTTGGTTTATACTCAACTATTGATGAAGCTAAAAAAGATGATACTATTATTATAAGAACTCACGGTATTCCAAAAAATGATCTAGATAAACTAAAAGAGAATAATATAAAAGTTATAAATGCAACTTGTCCTTTTGTAACTACACCACAGCAAATAGTAAAGAAAATGACTGCGGATAACTATAGTGTAGTGATCTTTGGGGATGAAGAGCATCCAGAGGTTAAAGGTATTAAAAGTTATGGTGAAGATGTATATGTTGTTTTAGAACCATCTGATTTGGAAAATGTTATTTTCAAATATGATAAAATTGCAACAATCGCACAAACAACAAGACAAAAAGAAAAATACTTAGAGATTGTGAACTATCTTATTTTAATATATAAAGAGGTTAGAGTCTTTAATACAATTTGCGATGCAACTTTTGAAAATCAAGCGGCTGCAAAACAGCTTAGCAGCGAAGTTGATATTATGATTGTAATTGGTGGTAAAAACTCATCAAATACAAAACAACTTTTTAGTATCTGTAATGAAAATACACAAAGTTACCATATAGAAGATGCAAAAGAGTTAGAAGATAACTGGTTTATTGGTAAATCTATATGTGGTGTAACTGCTGGGGCTTCGACACCTGATTGGATTATACAAAACGTGATAAACATCATAGAAAAAATCTAACAAAATTTACTTAAATAAATAACTATAAAAATCTTTTTTAATCTACTCATAAGAAATAAAGTACAATTTAGATACAATAGCCCAATAAAATTATAAAAGGGTAGGCAAGTGTCAATGAAAAAATTAGAAGATTTTGAATTAGGTGAAGGTGAAGACTTCGCAGCAATGTTGGAGGAGAGTGAAAAAAGTACAGAAACTAATACAGTAACTGAAGGTGAGATCGTATCAATTAATGAGAATAACTTTGTTGTAAGTATTGGTGGTAGAGAAGGTTCAATCTATACTTCAGAAATCACTATTAATGGTGAAGTTAAATATAACGAAGGTGATAAAATCACTGTTATGGTTACAGGTACAAGAGGTGAAAACTTATCATTATCTTACAAAAAAGTATTACAAAAAGAAAAGTTTGATGCATTCTTTAAAGAGCATGGAGCAGAACCAGAAAATGTAATCGTTGAAGGTACAGTTGTATCTGTTAAACCTAGAGCTGGATTTGTTGTTCAAAGTGATGATGGAATGGAATACTTCATGCCAATGGCACAAGGTTTCTTAAAAGCAGTTGGAGCAGTTGGTAAAAAAATTAAAGCTGTTGTTTTAAAAGCAAAACCAGAAACAAATAGTATTGTTATCTCTAGAAGAAAATTAATCGAAGAGACACAAAAAAACAGAGAAGAAAAAATCTTAAAGCTTATGGAAACTAATGAGCCAAAAGTTGGAACTGTTAAAAAAATCACATCTTATGGTATGTTTGTTGATTTAGGTGGAATTGATGGTTTAGTAAACTACAATGAAATCTCTTACAAAGGTCCAGTTAATCCTTCTGCTTATTATAAAGAGGGTGAAGAGGTAACTACAGTTATTAAATCTTACGATAAAGAAAAAGGTCACTTATCATTATCTATAAAAGAAGCTTTACCAAACCCTTGGGAAGAGATGAGAGATGCATTAGAAACTGGTGATACAATTACTGTAACTGTTTCTAACTTTGAATCTTATGGTGCATTTGTTGATTTAGGAAATGATATCGAAGGTTTATTACATATTTCAGAAATTAGCTGGGATAAAAATGTAAAAAATCCAAAAGACTACTTAGAGATTGGTCAAGAGATTAATGTTGAAGTTATCGATTTAGATTGTGATAAGAGAAGATTAAGAGTAAGTTTAAAATCTCTTCAACCAAAACCATTTGAATCATTTATTAAAGCAAATAAAGTTAATGATGTTATCAAAGGTACAGTTGCTACTTTAACTGACTTTGGTGCATTTATTAACCTTGGAACTGTTGATGGTTTACTTCATAATGAAGAAGCTACATGGGAATCAAATGCTAAATGTAAAGATATTTACAAAAAAGGTGATGAGTTAGAAGTTAAGATTATTAAAATTGATAGAGAAAAAGAAAATATCTCTTTAAGTATTAAATCTTTACAAGATTCTCCAGCACAAAAATTTGAGAATGAGCACAATAATGGTGACATTATTAAATCTACAGTAAAAGATATTAAAGATTTTGGTGTATTTGTTAAACTTGAAGACAACTTAGATGGACTTATCAGAAAAGAAGACCTTTTAAAAGTTGAAGAGGGTGATGAAGAAGTTAAAATCGGTGATGAGATTGAAGCTGTTGTAGTTAATATTGATAAACAAAGAAATAGAGTTAGATTATCTGTAAGAAGATTAGCTTCTCAAAAAGATAGAGATATTTTAAAAACAGTTAATGATACATCTTCTATGACATTAGGTGATGCTTTAGCAGGAAAGTTAAACTAACTAATCTGTAAATTGGAGAAGATAATGAATAAACCTAATATAGTAGTATGTGACCATATCCACGAAAGTGGATTGGAGATACTAAAAAATACAAGTGATATAAACTATATCTATGCAGCTGATATTGATAAGGTAGCCCTTTTAGATGTTATCAAAGATGCTGATGTTTGTATCACTAGAAGTTCAACTGATATTGATGAAAAGTTCTTAAACGCTGCTGTTAATTTAAAAGCAGTAGTAAGAGCTGGTGTTGGTGTTGATAATGTTGATATTGTTGGTTGTAGTAAGCGTGGTGTTATAGCTATGAATGTACCTACAGCTAATACAATTGCAGCAACTGAACTTACAATGACACATATGCTTTCTTGTATGAGAAAGATGCCATATGCTCATGCTCAATTAAAAGATCAAAGAATCTGGAAAAGAGAAGACTGGTATGGTCAAGAGTTATATGGTAAAAAACTAGGTGTTATTGGATTTGGTAATATTGGACATAGAGTTGCTTTAAGAGCAAAATCTTTTGAGATGAATGTAGTAACATATGACCCATATATAGCATCTTCAAAAGCAACTGATTTAGGTATAGAATATACAGAAAATTTTGAAGATATTTTATCTTGTGATATTATAACAATTCATACACCAAAAAACTCAGAAACTTTAAATATGATTGATGAAGAGCAGATTGCAAAGATGAAAGATGGAGTTATCCTAATCAACTGTGCAAGAGGTGGTTTATACAATGAAGAAGCACTTTATAATAATTTAAAAAGTGGTAAAATTGCTATGGCTGGTATTGATGTATTTACAAAAGAACCAGCAACGACGCATCCACTTTTAGATTTAAACAATATTACAGTTACAGCACACTTAGGTGCTAATACAGTTGAATCACAATATAAGATTGCAACTCAAGCTGCTAATAATGCTATTAAATCTGCTAGAGGTATTGGTTATCCACACGCTTTAAACTTACCTATTGATGAAAGTAAAATCCCATCATTTGTTAAACCTTATTTAGAGTTAACACAAAAGATGGCTTTTTTAATTGCTCAAATGGATAAAAGTGCTATAGAATCAATTAAAATAGAAGCAGAGGGTGAAATTGCTGATTATCTTGATAGTTTAGAAACATTTGCTATTGTGGGAAGTTTAACGCACTCACTTTCAAATGAAAAAATAAACTATGTAAATGCTACTTTTGTTGCAAATGAAAGAGGGATCAAAGTTGATTCTTCTGTACATACAAACACAAGTGCATATAAAAATCAAGTGTCTGTTAAAATCACTACAACTCATGGTGTAAATACTACTAGTGGTACTATATTTGATGAAGAGGTTCAAAGAATTATTAAAATTAATGACTTCTTAATGGATATTGAACCATCAGGTAAAATGATTTTATTAACTAATTCTGATGTACCAGGTGTAATTGGAAGCGTAGGAAGTATCTTAAGTGATGAAAATATTAATATTGCTGACTTTAGACTAGGACGAAGCAAAAATGGTGCATTAGCAGTTATCGTTGTTGATGAAGATGTTTCAAATAAAACACTTGAAAAGTTACAAAACTTAGAAGCTGCAAAATCAGTTTCTTATGCACAAATTTAAAGGAATAACATGGCACTAGGTATGAGTGATTTAAAAAAAGGTTTAAAAATCGAAGTTGATGGTATTCCATATAAAATCATAGATTATGCACATGTAAAACCTGGAAAAGGTGCTGCATTTGTAAGATGTAAAATTAAGAATTATTTAAATGCAAAAACAATTGAGAAAACTTTTCACGCAGGTGATAAGTTTGAAACTCCTGATTTACAACAAAAAACTATGCAGTTTTTATATGATGATGGTGAGATGCTACAGTTTATGGATACAACTACTTATGATCAAATTGGACTTACTCCAGAACAAGTTGGTGATACTGAAAAATGGATTATAGATGGCGATAGTGTTGATATGATGTTCTTTAAAGGTAATGCTATTACAGTTGAACCAAATGCAACAGTTGAGATGACTATAGTTGAAACACCACCTAACTTTAAAGGTGATTCTCAAGGTGGTAAGAAACCTGCTACTTTAGAGTGTGGAGCTGTTGTACAGATTCCATTTCACTTAATTGAGGGTGATAAAATTAAATGTGATACTAAGACAGGTGATTACCTAGAAAAAGTAAAATAGGAAGCTTATCGCCAATTATCGGCGATTAAGCAACCCCTTTTCAAATTATACTTCCTCTTTATTCTAAAAAAGAATTGCTATTTATTTTATATACTCATCTAAAGTTTCTAACTCATTTATATCAATAGGTTTAACTTTCATTATATCTGATAAAGAACTACTTGCTGAAGTTATTAAGTATTCAAAGTTATTATTAAAAGTGGCCTCTTTTATTACATATATCTCTTCACCTGGCACTTCAAATATAAATCCACCATTTAATGGCATATGGCTTATAACAACACTATAGTGACCTTTGATTATAGATTCGTTTGTGTTGTACATTAAACCTATATTATAACTATTTTGTCCTAAGCCTTTTACTGCAACAACTAAAACATCTTTTTTACCTGATTTTGCAGAATTGAATAAGTTTATAAAATCAGTTAAATTTTTATAAAATGGAATTTTATGAATTAGTTTATTTAACCAATCACCCACTACAGTATTTAAAATATATCCTACTGTATATGATAATAAAACAACTGATACTAAACCAAAAAATATAATTAAAGGTATATAATCTTTAGAATCTAGACCAACAAAATCAACAATTAATTTATTTATAATTACAAGTTTATCAAATAAAATTATAGATAATATAACAATAGCTATTATTGGAATCATCCAAAATAACCCTTGAATAGATGTAGTTATAAAGTTATTGTTTTTCATGTAAATACTAAAAAGTATGTCATACTAGTTGTAAGTCCTGCAAATAAACCAGCAACCATATCGTCACCCATTACTCCCCAGCCACCTTTTACATCTCTATCAATTTTTCCAATAATAGATGGTTTTAAAATATCAAAAGCTCTAAAATAGATAAATGCAATAATGGCAAGTATCCAGTTATCGCTAGTACAATTAGCAATTCCCATTGCAATCCACATACCTGCTAACTCATCTATAACTATCTCTTTTCCATCATGCTCACCTACTTCTTGCTCGTAGATATTTATTTGTTTAACAGCAATTACACTAATAAGCAATGCTAGCATAAAAAGTGTAGATATATGAGCAACTTGTAAAATAGCCATTCCTAAGATTAATGCAACAATACTACCAACTGTTCCAGGAGCCTTTGGGCTTAGTCCACTATATCCTAGTGTTAAAAAAAACTTTCTTGTTTTATTCATCTTTTTTGCCTTTATTTTTTTCTATTCCAAACTTTTTTCTTTTTTCCCAAAGTGATTTACGACTAATCCCTAGTCTTCTACTAAGTTCTGTATCTGGATATTTATTTTGAAAATTTACTACCATCATTTTTACATAATCATTTATTGTTAAAATAGAATCTACTGTTGATATTTTACTTGTAGTTCTAATATTAATTTTTGGAAATTGAGTTTCACCAATATCCTCTAATGAACATACTATAACATCATATTCACTAATAGTATTAAGAATTATATCCCTTGAATTCTTTTTAATAAAATGAAAATCATAAATATATAATAACTCATTTTCAAAGTTTGATGGTTCTACTTTTGTGTGATTTTCTAATGATATAAATTTTATTGTTTTATTTAATCTTTTTGCAACATCAAAAACAATTTTATCTGCAACTCTTTGATCATTTGCCTCAATAATAAATGGCAATTTTGTTGGTATTTCTATCTCATAATCAATATTATTAAATGCAAAATCGACATAGTTATTTAAATTGTCATTTTGATTTTGTAATTCCTTAAACTCTTTGTAGTGATTAACTTTCCGTACTAATTCATCCATAATAAATGGTTTTACAATATAGTCATCTGCACCATCTTTTAATGGTTTAGTTACTGTTGCATCACTTACATAAGATACAAGTAAAATAATTGTACTTTGAGTAAACTTCTTAAGAATTTTTTCTACATCTGAACTACTGATATTTGTAGATAAAAGGATACTATCATAATCTAAATCACTATTAAGTTCTTTAATATTTGAGATATGAGTACAATTATTCCCCTCCTCCTGAAGTCTTAGCGCAACTTTTTGAGCTAAATGAATCTCCTCTTCTAATATAAGTATATTCATATAGGTAATCCTTTGGATTGATTCGATTGTGTCCAATCATAATATTTTAGATTTGCAATACTATGTACACAAACACCCTCTTCTCTTCCTATATATCCCATTTTTTCCCCTGTTGTTGCTTTTATATTTATTTTATATTTTGGCAAGTTTAAAAGTTTTGCCAAACTGTTCTTTATACTATTTTTATGTGGATTTATTTTTGGTATTTGAGCCAATATAGTTACATCTACATTTATTATCTCATACCCTACATTTTTTATAAATCTTACAATATATTCTAAAAGTTCTTTTGAATTTGCACCTTTATATTTAGGATCAGTATCTGGAAAAAACTCTCCAATATCCCCTGCACCACAAGCACCTAAAAGTGCATCAATAATGCTATGTATTAATACATCACCATCACTGTGTGCTTTAAATCCAAACTCTGAGTCTATTTTAATACCACCTAAAACCATCTGCTTATTTGCTTCGAACTGATGAATATCAATACCCATTCCAGTAAAAAAATCTTTTGCTGGAGCTTTTAGGCATCCTATATCATTTAGTTCTGTACCATGAGTTAATTTTTTAGATTGATTTGAACCATCAATATAAAAAACAGTTCCACCATCTGCTTTTATAGCACTACTATCATCTGTAAATTCTGTATTTGTTTCTAAAGCATTTTTTAAAGCTTTTGTATTTGATAATTGAGGAGTTTGAATTATCTTTACATTATCTCTATTTATTGTCTCACCATCATAAGTTATTGTATCTATAACATTTAAAGTAGGAACTATCACTGTTGCTTTTGTTCTGTTTTCAATAAGATTAAAAATGATTGATTTAGGTACACAACATCTTGCAACATCTGTTACCATTACATATTGAGTTGTTACTAAATGTAATGCGTTTCTCATAGATTCTTGTCTAGTGCTACCACCAGCAACAAATCTATACTCTTCTGTGAAGTTTTCCATATAATTTAACTCATCAATATGCCCAACAATAATAATATTGTTAAATTCTGCATAGGATGATAATCTTTTAGTAACATTTAACCACAATGGTTCATCTTCTATACGAAGCCACTGTTTCTTAGCCTCTAGGCTAAATCTAGTAGAGTTACCAGCACATAATACTACAAGTGTTGTATCTATCACATATTTCCTTTAGTGTGTAAAAAAGTTACGCATTTTACTAAAAATCTACTTAATATGTAATTAGATGATTTTATGCTACTATTTTGATAAAAAATAATTAAATATAAGGTGAGTAATGCCATTTGTTCTAAAAAAATTTAAAGCAGTAGAGGGTAAAAAAATACAGCAATTTTTAATAGATGATGCTGGTCTAAATATATCTATCTCTCAAAAAATGTTAGCAAAAGGTAGAGTCTTTGATGATAACAATAAGGTTTTACAAAATGGGCAAAAAGTTAAAGGTGCGTTTATTCAAGTTGCCATGTTTGAAGGTTCAACAAGAGGGTTAAAACCACTTTTAAATACTCCAGATTTTGCTATATTTGATAAACCTTCTGGGGTTATGGTACATCCAACTTCACGAAATACTCAATATACATTATTAGATGAGATTAGATACCACTTTGGAGAAAAAGCAAATTTAGCACATAGAATTGATCAAGAAACATCAGGATTGGTTTTAGTTACAAAAAATAAATACAGTGATATAATTTTAAAAGAGATGTTTGAAACAAAGCAATATAATAAGAATTATTTAGCTGTAGTTGATGGAAAAATAACTAAAAACATCACTATAGATAGTGGAATAAGAAAAGCTACTAATAGTAAAATTGGTGTTAAAATGACCACTTCTATTGATGGGAAAGAATCAGTAACACATATTAAACCACTTCATTATGACTCACATAAAAATCAAACTTTAGTGGAAGCTACACCAATCACTGGAAGACAACACCAAATAAGGGTTCATCTCGATTCTATTGGGCATAGGATTGTGGGTGACCCTATATATGGAGTTGATGAAGATATGGCAGATTTATATCTTTTAAAAAAGTTACCACAAGATAAAAGAGTTGAAGTAACTGGTCATAATAGATTACTTTTACATGCGAACTATTTAGAGTTTACATATGAGAATAACTGTTTTAAAATATACTCTAAACAAAACTTTTATAGCATTTAAAATGTTTTATTAGCAACTAAGAGTAATAAAGTTAGAATCATAACTATGAAAGCACAAATGATAGAACTAATCAAAGAAGCATATAACAATGATGCAAAATTTAAATCATTAGAAAATATATATACTTTATATGAGCGTCTGCAATACTGTGAAGATTTAAATGAGATGGCACTTAATCTTTATAATTGGTTAAATCTAAACTATGATATTAATAATTTAAATTTTTCATTATTTGATATGGAAACAAATCAAAATAGTACTGTTTTTAAAAAAGGTGGCGAGTTCTTTTTAGATGGTGAGTTGTCATTTTATTTTATAATAAATACACATACAGAACTTAATGCTATATTATCATTTAGTGCAAATTCAAATGCACACTATGATAAAGTAAATGATGATTATAACTATATAGAAGCAGCATTTTTTCAAATATCACCAATAATTCAAAATGGCATAGTAAAAAAACATCATATAGAATCATCATCAATAGATAGTGTTACCCATGTATATAATAGAAAATATCTAATAGAACATATACACAAACTAACTGCTCTTTCAAATAAAAAAGAGGAAAATATCACATTTTTAATGATTGGCATTGATCATTTTAAAGCTGTAATAGATGAGTTTGATTATGATATTGGAGACAAAGTCTTAATTGAATTGGCAAAAGTGATACACGGAAATATAAATGATTTTGATATTGTTGCTAGATTAACAGGGGATGAATTTTTAGTTGCACTTGTAAATATATCAAGTGAAACTGCTGCTTTAGATATTGCACAAAAAATAATAGATAAGTTTGCACAAATTGAAGTTACTGTAAATGAAGAGACACAACAAACTCTTAAAAAAACAATCTGTATAGGTATCTCATCATATCCCAATGATAGTGATGATATAAACCAAGTACTAAAAAATGCAGATAGTTTTTTATATGAAGCCAAAAACAAAGGTAGAAGTAAAATTGCAGTTTATACGCAAGAGGAAGAAAGTAGTATCGATTTATTTTAGATTTATTATATTTTAAGTATAATGCACAAAATTAAAGATCTTAATAAAGGGCGACAACAGATGCGTACCTTTAAAAAAGAAAAAACAAAAGGAAATAAAATGAAAAAAGATATACACCCAGATTTTAAAACTTGTGCTGTAACATGTGCTTGTGGAAACGCTTTCGAAACTAAATCAAATGTTGAATCAATGAGAATTGATATTTGTAACGCTTGTCACCCATTCTTTACAGGTGAAGAGAAAATCGTAGATGCAGCTGGTAGAATCGAAAAATTCAAAGCTAGATACGCAATGAAATAATGCTGACATTTATCCCCACTCCTATAGGAAATTTAGGAGATGTCTCTTTTAGAACTATCGAAGTTTTAAAAGTTGGGGATGTTATCCTTTGTGAAGATACAAGAGTAACAAAAAAACTTCTAAATCTTATATCTATGAAGTTAGATATAAAATTCCCTCAATTTACTTTTATAAGTTTACATTCACATAATGAAAAGAATTTTTTAACCAAAGAAAATCAAGAATTACTAGAAAATAATAGTTGTATCTACATGAGTGATGCAGGTATGCCTTGTGTTAGTGATCCTGGTAGTTTACTTGTAGATTTTTGTTTAGAAAATAAGATAGAATTTGATGTACTTCCAGGTGCAAATGCTATTTTAACAGCATATGCAAGTAGTGGATTTACTCAAAATGCTACCACATTTACTTTCTTTGGATTTCTTCCACATAAAGGGAATGATAGGAAAGATAAACTTGATAGAGTTCTAAATAGTGACCACTTAGCTATATTATACGAATCTCCTCACAGACTTTTAAAACTTCTTGAAGAGTTAAATGAAAAAGAACCATCAAGAGTTATATTTTTAACAAAAGAGCTTACTAAAAAATTTCAAACAAGATATAAAGGTGAAGTATCTCAAGTTTTAAATGAAGTTAAAAAAACAGAGGTAAAAGGTGAATGGGTAGTTGTAATAGAAAATAAAGTAAATGAAAACCGAGGTATCATAACTTTAGAAGATATTAGTGAACTAAAACTTCCACCAAAACAAAAAGCCAAATTAATCTCTAAACTAACTGGACAAAACATTAAAGAGATCTACAACGAATTAATTGGTTAAAACGAATATGAAGTTTATTCCAAAAGAGGTAAATGATACTCTTGAAGTAAAAAAATCTAAATTTATCACACATATTTGCCCATACAATGAATTTAAATCTATGATGGATAGATTAAAATCTGAACATCCAAAAGGTAGACATTTTGTTTATGCCTATAGATATCTTAATGAGTTTGATCAAATAGTTGAAAATAGCAGTGATGATGGTGAGCCAAAAGGTACTTCAGGAAAGCCAACACTCAATGTACTTGCAGGAAACAACTTAATTAATAGTGCTGTTATTATTGTAAGATATTTTGGTGGAGTTAAACTTGGAACTGGTGGATTGGTAAAAGCTTACAGTGATGCTGTTAATTTAGTGCTTGAAACTAGTTCTATTTTACCATATGTTAAACTTACTAAAAAAAGTTTAACTATCTCTTATTCTCAATTATCTCAAGTTGAATATATATTATCATCATTTGAGATAAATATTGTAAATAAATTATTTGAAACTAATATTATCCTTATACTTGAAGGAAGTATTGAAGAGTTTGAAAACTTATCTGAAAAACTTTTTAGAGATATGATACTAAAGGATATATAATTGAGACAAAATACATTTTCTTATTTACCAATATTTTTTATAGTGATTATTGTAAATATTTTATCTAGTACATATTTTACAAGCTTATTTTTAGCAGGTGTTGTTTTTATTATATTTTTAGAGTGTTTAAAAAAAGAGTACTATTATATGCTAATATTAGCAATATTTACTTTTTTAGTAATTGAAAATACACATGGATTTAAATTTTTCTCATTAAGTTTAATATCCTTATTTTTGTACTATTTTATTATCCCTAGAATAAAACATCTTTTTTCATCAGATGCTTTAGGTGAGATATTTTATATTATAAGTTTTTATGGAACAATTTTCTTATTTTATATTTATACAAATAGTTATGATATAAGTACTTATTTTATATTTGCTGTAAATCTTATTATTGATTGTATTATTGTGGGAGTTCTTTTATGAGACTAAATTTTGTTATTGGATTTATTTTAGCTATATCAATATTATTATTATCTAGGGTTTATTTTTTAAGTGTACAATCACATGATTATTATGAAGAGTTATCAAAAGAGAACTATATCAAAAAGTTTCATTCTGTTTCTGTTCGAGGTTCTATAAAAGATAGAAATGGAAAATATTTAGCAATAAATAAAGTTGGTTTTAGTATCACAATAAAACCACACTTAAGAAGTAAAAAGAACTTTGAAATAGTTGAGGATGTTGCAAAGCAAATTGTTAAATATTTTCCAAATTTTAATTATGAAAAACTTATAAAAAGATATAAAAGACTTGATTCTCCATATAAACATGAGTGGATAAAAATTGTAGAATATATTGATTATGATGATCTATTTAAATATTATTCTATATTTAATTCAAATGAAAATATTAAGATAGAATCATCAATAAAAAGAGAATACCTATATAAAGATGTAGCTGCCCATGTTTTAGGATATGTTGGTAAAGTATCAAGAAGGGACATACAAAAAGAGCCAGAGATGAAATATTTTCATCAAGTAGGTAGAACTGGTATTGAAAAATACTACGATAAACTTTTAAGAGGAACTGTAGGTTATAAAGAATATAAAGTAAATGCGGTATATGAAAAAGTAAAACTATTAAAAGAGGTAAAACCTACTAAAAAAGATATTTCATTAACTATAGATATTGAACTACAGCAATATATTCATAAGTTATTTGGTAAAAAAGCAGGTGCGGTTGTAGTTATGGATATAGATAATGGTGAACTTCTTGCTGCTGGTAGTTTTCCAGAATTTGATAATAACCTTTTTGTAAATGGGATTAGCCACAAAGATTGGAAAAGTATTCAAGAAGATTTTAACCATCCATTTACAAATAAGCTGATAAATGGTCTATATCCTCCAGGTTCAGTTATGAAAATGGGAGTTGCACTCTCTTTTTTAGAAAATGGTATAAATCCTAACTACAAAGTATACTGTACAGGTGAATTAGTTCTTGGAAATAGAAAGTTTAGATGTTGGAACGATAAAGGTCACAACACTACAGGTTTTGTTAAAGCAATAAGGGAGAGTTGTGATGACTTTTTTTATAAAGGTAGTTTAAAAGTTGGTATCAATAATATACATACTACTTTAGATAGATTTGCGATAGGTAAAAAAACTGGTATTGATTTACCAAACGAATCAAAAGGGATAAATCCAGATAAAAAATGGAAAAAAGTGATTAAAAAACTGCCTTGGTATGTAGGTGAAACAGTGGTTGCTTCTATTGGTCAAGGTTTTATTAGTGTTACCCCTATGCAGATAGCTAGATATACAGGGGCAATGGCAACAAATAAACTGCAAAAACCACATCTGTTAAAAGATGATAGTTTGATTGAAAGTATTGATACAAATATCTCAAAAAGGGATATAAGAATCGTCCAAAATGGAATGTATCATGTTGCAAATAAACCAAAAGGGACTGCAGTTAACTATATTCGAGCCAAAACTGTGGTTGCAGCAAAAACAGGAACTGCTCAAGTTGTAGGTATTCCTCAATCTGAGAAAAAAAGAATGAAGGAGCATGAGCTTGAATATTTTCAAAGATCACAAGCTTGGCTAACCACTTATGCACCATACAAAAAACCAAAATATGTTATAACAATTTTAGTTGAACATGGTGGTCATGGAGGCTCTGCTGCTGGACCAATGGTTGGGAAAATTTATAATAAACTTATAGACTTAGGATATATAAAAAATGGAAAATAGATACAAAGAGAGTTTAAAACTAATACAAGATGCTCATTATATATTAATAGTAACACATCTAAATCCAGATGCAGATACCATATCTTGTGCATTAGCATTGAGTAACTTTATGTTTGAAAATAAAATCAAACATAAAGTTTATAATAGCTCTAGTGATATTCCAAGAGTTCTAAATTTTTTACCAAAATTTGACAAAATAACTGACCAAATTCCTAAGTATTATGACTTAGTTATTTATGTTGATTGTGCAGACCAAAGAAGAGTTGGAATTGAGTTAGTTGATGGTGTAAAAATTATAAATATCGATCATCACCAATCAAATGATAACTTTGGAACTATAAACATAATAGATGATTCAAAAGCAAGTACAGCAGAAGTTTTATACAATTTTTTTGAACAAAATGATTTAAAAATATCGAAAAATAGTGCTCAATGTCTGTATGTGGGTGTATACGATGATAGCATTGCATTTACAACACCTAGAACATCTAAAGAGACATTTCAAACTATCAATAAACTAGTAGCCACAGGTATCAGTCCAAGTAAAATAGCAGATAATTTGCTAAGAAGAGATTCACTTGCTAGATACAGAATATTACCAAAAATTTTAGAAACTTTAGAGCTACATTTAGAGGGTAAACTGGCAAGCATTTATTTGGATGAAAACTGGATAAAAGAGACTGGTGCCTCTACACATGAATGCGATGATGTTGTAAATATGGTACTAAACATTGCAATAGTAGAAGTAGTAGCATACTTTAGAATTATAAATGGAAAAGTAAGAGTTTCACTAAGAAGTAAAAATGATATTGATGTATCAAATATAGCAAATAATTTCAACGGAGGCGGACATAAAAATGCCGCTGGATTAAGTGTGGATACAAATATAATAGATGAGGCGAAGGTAAAGGTTTTAGAGGTTATAAAAAAAATATATAATTAGTTAAATTAAAGAGGAAATATGAAAAACATATTAATAGTTATCTTTTTATTTTCAAATATTTTATTTGCAAGTAGCATAGAGTCTAAAGAGCCTCAAAGTGCTGTTGTGTTTATGTATCATCATTTTGGTGAATCAAAATATCCATCTACAAATATTACTATTAAACAGTTCCAATATCAGTTAGATTATCTAGAAATAAATAATTATAATGTCTGGCCTCTTTCAAAAATAGTAAATCATATAATAGAGAAAAAAACTATTCCACAAAAAACAGTTGCATTAACTATAGATGATGCTTATCTAAGTACTTTTACACAAGCTTATCCTATGTTAAAAAGTAAGAAATTCCCATTTACAGTATTTGTTAGTACAAACTCTATTTATAAGAGATCTAACTCTTTTATCTCATGGGAGCAGATGCGTATCATGAAAGCAAATGGTGCCCAGTTTGCAAACCACTCATCAACACATACTTCCCTTCTTCCACAAAAGAATGAAACTAAAATAGAATGGAAAAAACGAATTATTGAAGATATACGAATGGCTCAGTTAAAACTTCAAAAAGAGTTAGGCTCTGATACAAATATAAATCCTCCCCTATTTTCATACCCTTTTGGTGAATACAATATGCAAATTGCTGAACTAATTAAAAAGCTTGGATATATTGGAATAACACAAACTTCTGGACCCATTGGAATAAATAGTGAATTAAGAGTATTAACTAGATTTCCTATGGCTGAAGCCTTTGCTACAATTGAAGGTTTTATTACAAAGTTAAATACAATACCAATGCCAATTGAATCTATTTCAAAAAAAGAACATATTATAAAAGATGAAAATCCACCAAAACTTCGTATAAAATTAAAACAACCTCTTAAAAATATGGGCTGTTATTTATCAAATGGTGAGGCAATAAAGATAAAATGGATCTCTCAAACAGAGCTTGAAATCAGAGCAAACTTTAAAATAAAATTACCTAGAGAAAAATATACTTGTACTGCACCAGCCAAAGATGGCAAGTGGTATTGGTACAGTCACTTATGGATAATTAAAAAATAGGTGTAGTAATAAATTAATTTACTACTAAATTTTACAAACTGTAGCTTGTTCAACAAGTTTTGTGGCTACTATCTCATTTTCATTTATAATATTGTCTATTTTTAAATCTTTGAAATCATCTATTTGAGACTGATGTGTTATTTTTAATATGATTCTTATATTTGGATCTATAGCTCTTATTGATTCACAAATTAGTCTTATCTTTTCATCATTATCAATTGCGATTATTACTGCTGATGCATTTTTAATATACAGTGAGTTAAGCATAATTTTTGATGCTGCATTTCCAAAAAATACTACATCATCTCTTTCCTCTCCTATCTTTACATGTTGAGCATTGTGTTCTATAGCTACATAAGGCAATTTTGATCTTTTTAGTTGTTTTACTATTTTTTGACCCAATAGTGAATATCCACAAACTATAATATGATCTTTTATTTGTGCACTTACTATTGGTTCTTTTAAAACTTCCGAACGCTCTTTATAGAAAAAGTCTACGAAGCTTCTAACATATCTTAACGATAAAGATGTAAATAAAAGTGATACTATAACAACTGGTATCATTATCTCATTTATCTCTTGGCTTATTAGGTTGTTCGCACTTGCTAATGCAAAAACTGCAAATGAAAACTCCCCTACTTGTGCTAATGTAAGTGCAGTTTTAATAGCTCTTTTTGTAAATGTAAATACTCTTAATATAGCAAAAATTATTACAACTTTTAGTGATAAAATAACAACAGCTAAAGCGATAATTGTAAAAAAGTTTTCTGTAAGTGCTGAAAAATTTACTTGCATACCAACAGATATAAAAAAAACTCCTAAAAGAAGATCTCTAAATGGTACTAGGTCAGCTTCTATTTGCCATTTGTATTTTGTCTCAGCAATCAACATCCCAGCTAAAAAAGCACCAAGTGAGTATGAGAAGCCAAAAGCATGTGCAAAAAGAGCAGAACTTAAAACTATAAGCAATATAGAAGCTATAAATAGCTCTTCAACTTTAGTTTTTACAACATATTCTAAAAACTTTGCAGTTACATACTTTCCTAATAAATAAAGTACTACGCCCACAACTACCGCTGAAATAAATGTATTTAAAAGCATATTTGGCAAAGATACAGTTGAGTCACTAAGTATTGTAATCATTAATAAAATAGGGATTACTGCAATATCTTGGAAGATTAAAATACCAACACTATTTCTACCATATGGTCTATGTATATCCCCATTGTCATTTAAAACTTTTAGTACAATAGCAGTAGAAGATAAGGCCAAAGCAGAACCAATAACAATAGATGTTTTCATATCTAAATTAAAACCAAGATGTGCAACATATGTAAAAAATATAGTTGTTAATACAACTTGAAGTGTACCAAAAACAAACACCTCTTTTTTCATCTGTTTTAAATGATTTACGGAAAATTCAAGTCCAATAGTAAACATTAAAAACACTATTCCAAACTCTGCAATATGTGATAAATACTCTTGATTTATATGTGCAAAATCCATAAATACAGCTATTGTCATACCTGTAAATATATATCCTACTATTGGTGATATGTGGAACTTTTTTAATATTAAATTATACATTAGTGATAAAAATAGTGTAAATACAATAATTGTTAAAATATCCATTAAATAATCCTTTTTATTATATATTATTATGAGTTATAAGAATTTAACATAATCTTTTGTATAATGTACTTAAAGTGTAAATTTAGAACAAAATAAAGGATTATCTATATGAAATATGGAGAAGAAGAGATTGCTAACTTTGATATCAATGCCACTGAGAATTATTGGCCAAATGAACATAAAAAGAATTATACAATAAATATTGAATTGCCAGAGTTTATGTGTAAATGTCCTAGAAGCGGTTACCCAGATTTTGCAAATATAAAGTTATCTTATGTTCCCAATCAAAAAGTTATTGAATTAAAAGCTTTAAAGCTATATATCAATTCATTTATGGATAGACATGTTTCTCATGAAAATAGTGCAAATGAAATTTTTGATGCATTATCAAAAGGATTAAACCCTAAAAAGTTAAAGATTATTGCAGATTTTAATCCAAGAGGAAATGTTCATACAATTGTAACCATAGATAGTGAAGATAATAACTAATACATAGGAATACAAAGTTTTGAAAAAATTAGTATCAAGTAGTGAAGCAGCTCAAATTTTAGGTTTATCTTTACAAGGTATACATTATAGAATAAAAAAAGGGCAGTTAGAATCTATTAAAAAAGATGGGAAAATATTTGTTTATGTAGATTCAAAAACATCTTCAAATACTCACACTGCAAATCTAAATCATTCACAAAACGATGATAAAATTATAGAAGTTAAAGATGAACAAATTGAACTTCTTAAAAAAACAATAAAATTTTTAAAAAAACAAAAAGATAGTGAAATAGTTAGATTAGAGAGACAACAAGAAAAAATAATGGATGTATTTCAAAGTGAAGTTGATCTACTTAAAAGTGCATTTAATGAGATGAGAACACTATATAAAGTTTCTCATAAATCTAGACCTATTTCAGATAAAAACGAAGTAAAAAAAGAGACAAAAGCAGAATCAGACTTAAATTTTGATTTTATGGATATAAAAGAGTTTTTTATATTTATGAAAAACCATAATAAAACAGATACTCAAATAAAAACCATTATTTTAGATAAAATAAAACATGGTGATAAAAGATTTATTTACAATAAAAAAACGAAAGATGTTATAATATACAAAAGCGACTTCTTAGACTTAATATAAAAGGGTGATAATGTTAAATATATTATTAAAAAGTAAAATACTTATCTCTGTTATTACTGTATCATTGACAATTATAGCTACACTATTTGTTTATATACCTAAAGTAACTGAACAAAATACTATTGATACTGTTGTTAGAAATAGCCAAAATACAGTTGCACAAATAAAATTAACAAGAGCATATTATGTAAGTAGTATTGTAAAAGATGTTAAAAAATATGCACCACAACTAAAATTTGATTATGACCATCATGGAGCAAATGGAAAATTACCATTTCCAACTTCCACTATTCACGATTTAAGTAAAATTTATAGTGATAATACTGGACTAACATTTAACTTCTTTAGCGAATACCCTTTTAAACCAAAAGCTAATAGAGTTTTATCTCCTGAACACAAAGAGGTTATTGACTATATGAAAAAAGATGACAATAACATGTGGATAAAAAGAGATACAATTGACGGTAAGCCTGTACTTCGTGTGGCTGTCGTTGACTATATGACTGATCCATCTTGTGTAAGTTGTCATAATAACCATAAAGATAGAACATGGGAACAGGGTCATTGGAAACTTGGAGATAAAAGAGGTTTCTTGGAGGTTATTACTCCCCTTGACAAAGATTTAGCAGCAAATACTATAATGAGAAATAAAATTTTAATCTTTATTGCTGGAGCTATGCTTCTTCTTGTAATATACTACTCTATAACTTTAATTAGAAGAGAAAAAGAGTTAAAAGAAGAAAATAACATTTTAGATGCAAGGGTAAAAGCAGAGGTTGAGATTAATAGAACAAAAGAGAAGCTTCTAGTACAAAAAAGTAGAACTGCTGCTATGGGTGAGATGATGGCTGCAATTATTCATCAGTGGAAACAACCTCTAAATGGAATATCAATTGCAAGCAGTGCAATAGAGATGCATATACTACTGGATGATTTTGACAAACCTTTATTAACAACACAAACTCAAAATATAGCAAAACAAATTGAATATATGAATACCACTATGAATGATTTTAGAGACTTTTTTAAAGAGCAACCAAAAAGTTGTTATGAGATTGGAAATTGTGTAACAGAAGTATTAAAACTTATTGGTAAAGTCTATGAAATTCAATATATTCAATTTGATATTGATACATCTTCAAAATTATATGCTACAGGTTACCCAAATGAATTAAACCAAGTTATTATAAATATTTTTAATAACGCAAGAGATATTATTTTAGAAACAGAACCTGAAGTTAAAACTATATTTATAAAAACATATAAAGATAATGAAAATGTTGTTATGACTATTACTGATTGTGCGGGAGGAGTGCCTGAAAATATTATCGATAAGATATTTGATCCTTATATTACAACAAAAAGTGAGGATAAAGGGACAGGTATTGGTCTTGATATGTCAAAAAGTATTATTGAAAAAGTTAATGGTAGTTTAACAGTATCAAATGTTATAACTAATGTTGATGGGATAGATTACAAAGGTGCTCAGTTTATGATTAAACTAAACTCTTGTAATCAAGAAGAAGAGATTATATAAATAACTAAAAGAGTTAGTTAGAAACACTAACTATACAATCTTTTAGAATATCAGGTTTAGTGATTTTTATCTTTAAATTTGATAGGTTAAATCTCTTATAAAGTAACTTCTCTAAAGTTAAAATAGCATCTTCTATTAGTTCAAAATTTTTCTTATTCATTATTTTTTTAACTAGTGCCGATACTTTACTATAATCTATAAACTCTTTTGAGTCTTTACTAAAGTTATATTCAAATGATATATCTATAATCACCTTTTGTTTTTTAACTCTTTCAAATGGCAAAATACCAATAATTGTTTTAAATGTTAACTCCTCAATAAGTACTTTCATTAAAGAGTTAGCAACATTTAATTTCTTAGGCAACTTTACTCTCTTCACCTTTAAATAGTCTTACTATATTTGGAATGTGTTTGTAAAATATTATAAAAGTAATAATATACATAGGTGCATTTGAGTCAACTCCTAAACCATCATTTAATACAATTGCAGATATAACAACCCCTATTAAACCAAGTAAAGATGAGATAGAAGATATTTTTAATACCTTTGCACAAAATCCCCAAACTAAAGCTCCAATAATTGTAGGAACTGGAATTAGAACTAAAAATACACCAAGTCCAGTAGCAACACCTTTTCCACCCTCAAAACTTAAATATACACTATAACAATGTCCTAGTACAGAAATAACTGCGATTGCCCATAAAGTTTCAATACTAGAACCATACATCATGGCTACTAGTATAACTACCGCACCTTTTAATGCATCAAGCAATACAGTTGCAATACCTAACTTTTTTGCTAAAGCTGGGTTTGTTTGTTTAACAACTCTTAAAACATTTGTAGCACCTATACTTTTACTACCTGATTCTTGTACATTTACCCCTGCATATTTTTTTGCTAATAGTAAACCAAAAGGGATAGACCCAACCAAGTAAGCCGCTATATAAAATACAATATTTGGATTTGTAAAAAAGTCCATTAAAATTCCTCTTTTTATCTTAAAATAACTTACATTTTATCTAATTATTCTTATAATACCTCTAGCATTAGAAATTAACATCTATTTAACACATACTAGATAATATATTTAAATTCAAATTTCAAAGGATAAAGAAGTGAAAAAATTATTACTTAAGGTTTTAGAGATAAGTACCCTATTTACAATATTAAATACAAGTGTGCAAGCTATGCATCATGGTCATGGTGAAAAAAAAGCGATGAATGATTTCAGAACAGTGCCAATGAACCAAGCTACAATATTACAAGATGGAAAAAATAAAAAATACTGCCCAGTGTGTGGTATGACTCTTCCTATGTTTTACAAAACAAATCATGCAGCATCACATAAAGGTCATGATAAACAATATTGTTCTATTGTATGTACAGTAGAAGATGCAGTTGTAAATGGAAAAAAACTTAAAAACTTTAGAGTTGTTGATAATGATTCATTAAAATTTATTGATTCTAAAAAAGCTTTTTTTGTAGTTGGCAGTAAAAAACCTGGAACTATGAGTGTTGTTAGTAAATATGCATTTGTTTCAAAAAAATCTGCAGATAACTTTGCATCAAAAAATGGCGGTAAAGTTATGAAGTTTAATGAACTTTATAAGTTAGTTGAAAAATCTTTAGAAAAAGATATGAAAGCAACTAAACAAAGACAAGCAAAAGCAGCAAAAAAAGGTGCTATGATGTATAAAAAAATGTGTAAACCTACGAATAAAAAGTTTGCATCAACTGCTGATGCTAAAACATTTTTAGTTGAAAGTGGAATTTGTGGAAAAATCAAAGGTAAAAAGTTACAAGCTATTGGTATATATTTAGGTCGACGATAATATTTATGTTTAAAAAAACTCTTTTTATATCTTTTTTAACTATTCTTTTTATATCAAATTTAACTGGTGCTACATTTTCTAAAAAAGCATCAGTTACACCAGTTTTAGTTCAACATGAAGTTGGAAAACATTGGTGTCCGGTTTGTGGTATGAAAATCGAGGATTATTACAGGACATCTTATACAGCAAAATTAAAAATGAACAATAACAATAGACAATATTGTTCTATAAGATGTTTGATACAAGATATGAATGAGTATGATATAGATTTAAAAACTGTAAAAGTTATTGATATAAGCTCAGAAAAATATATAGATGCAAATAGTGCTTTTTATGTTGTAAATAGTAAAGTATCAGGAACTATGAGTAAAATTAGTAAATTAGCTTTTAAAAAAGAGTCTGATGCTAAAAACTTTATCAAAAAATATAAAGGTAAGCTTGTAACTTTTGATAAAGCTTTAAAAATAGCTAGAGAGTCATTAAAAAAAGATATAGCCATATCAAAGAAAATGAAACAAAAAAAAGTTTATCCTAAAGGGAAAAGGATATATGAAAAAGTTTGTAAAAAAGATAAAATAGATCCTACAAACTATATAGAGATAAATGAGTTGAAACAAGATATAGTATCTTCAACTTTATGTAAACCATTAAAAGAGAAAGATTTACAAGCAGTATCATTATATATATGGGATGTTAAAAGATTTGGCGAATTAGGTAAGATAGAAAATAAAGTTGAAGTAAAAGAGGATGAGAAGTGTCCTGTTTGTGGAATGTTCACTTATAAATATCCTAGATGGGCTGCACAAATATTTTATGAAAATGGGTCGCATAAACATCACTGGTCATTTGATGGTGTAAAAGATTTGATGAAGTTTTATTTTAATTCTTCTAAATGGGGGAATTATCCTATTGCTAAACAAGAAAATATAATTAAAATTTTAGTAACTGATTATTATACACAAAAAGCAATAGATGGAACCAAGGCTTTTTATGTAATAAGAAGTGATATATATGGACCTATGGGTCATGAATTTATACCATTTGAACTTGAGTCAGATGCAAAAACATTTAAAAAAGATCATTTTGGAAAAAGCATAATTCAATTTAATGATATAATTGAAGATGAAGTTTATAACCTAGATTTTAATGAATAAAAAAACAAACTTCCTTTTTATATTTACCACACTTCTGGTGGTAACCTTATTTGTAGTAGTTACTATTTTGAATCTCTATCATACTACAAATAATAAAACTACAGAAAAAAAGAATCTTTTTGTTCAAACAATTGGTCTGCCAGATTTAGCAATATCTACTGAAGCTAGATATATTAGACATAGAAGTTTAAGTGATATAAACTCAATATTTAGTGATGGTCCAGAACACATTGAATATGCACCAACAACTTTTATAACATATGCAGGTAAAATAAACCATGAAAATAAATAAATATCTAATAGAATACGCAATAAATTCACTTTTACGACAAAAAGGAAAGAATATTTTTATCTTAATTATATTTACACTTTTAATAGCACTTATAACTTCCATCTTTTTTATATCAAATTCTATAAAACATGAACTAAATTTAACTATAGATAAACTACCTGCAATTACTATACAAAAACTTCAAGCTGGAAAAGTTGTTGATATGGAAAGCTCTAGAGCAGATGAGATTATTACAATTGCTGGGGTAGAAGATGTTACTAGCAGAGTTTGGGGATACTACTATTTTGAAAATGCTGGTGTAAACTTTTCTATAATGGGTATAGATAATTATGAATCACAATATACAAACAGCTTAACAAAAATAGTAAATGACACAACAAAAACTGATATACTTGATAAAGATTTTATGTTAGTAGGTGCTGGCGTAAAAAAGATACTTAAAGAGAACTACTATAATGACTATTTCAATTTTATCACTAATGATGGTAGTTTTAAAAAAGTAAAAATAGGTGGAGTATTTAATAGCGACATTCAACTACAAAGTAACGATATGATAATAGTATCTAAAGAGTTAGCCTATGAGATACTTGGAGTTGAAGATGATAAATCAACAGATATAGTTGTAAAAGTATCAAATCCCCAAGAGTTAGAAACTATAGTAAATAAAATAAAACTTTTATATCCAGATTGTAGAGTTATCACAAATGAAGATTTTAAAGTAAGTTATCAAAACATCTTTGACTATAAAAGTGGTTTATTTTTAGCTCTATTTATCATATCACTATTTACATTTTTTATAATAATATATGATAAAACAAGCGGATTAACCTCATCAGAGAAAACAGAGATAGGTATACTAAAAGCTCTTGGCTGGAAAGTTGATGATATATTAAAAGAGAAATTTTATGAAAGTTTTATCATCTCATTTGTAGCTTATATTTTAGGAGTAACCATTGCATTTTGTTTTGTATACTTTTTAAATGCACCTCTTTTAAGAGATATATTTGAGGGGTATAGCCAACTAAAAACAACATTTAACCTCCCTTTTGTAGTTGACTTTCAAATTCTAACTTTAGTATTTTTTATCACTATACCTATTTATATTGCAGCAACTATTATCCCATCTTGGAAAACTGCAACACTTGATGCTGACGAGGTGATAAGATGATAAAACTAAATGATGTAACAAAAATATATGATATAAATAAAAACAATAGTGTTACAGCTATACAAGATATAAATCTTGCTATTAAAGAGGGTGAACTTGTAGTTTTAAAAGGTGCAAGTGGAAGTGGTAAAAGCACTATTCTTTCACTTATTGCAGGTTTATGTAAACCTACAAATGGAGAGGTTATAGTTGATGAAAAAAGGATATCAAAACTGCCTGATGATTTTTTATCACTTTATAGACGACATAATATTGGATTTATTTTCCAAAAATATAACCTTATCCCAACACTAAGTGTTCAAGATAATATTTTAGTTCCTCTTATCCCTGATAATCCAGATGAAAAAAGTATAGAGGATAAACTTAACTTGGTGATGAGTAAGTTTAATATACTTCATAAAAAAGAGATAACAGTAAAAAATCTTTCAGGTGGAGAACAACAACGAGTTGCAATATCCAGAAGTATGATAAATGATCCAAAAATTATAATTGCTGATGAACCAACTGCAAATCTTGATGAAAAACTATCATTGGATTTTATAGAGATATTAAAACAGTTAAAGCAAACTGGAAAAACTATAATCGTTGCAACTCATGATCCTCTATTTTTTGAACTTGATTTTGTTGATAAAATTATTGATGTTAAAAATGGGAAAATTATATCGTGATTTTAACCCCTGAAATACTTGCTATTTTTATTCTTAATGGTATATTTTTAGTTTTTGGACTTGTTGCTTTTATTTTAAGTATTAAAATATATTTTGGATGGGATTTAAACTCAAATAAGCAAAAACAATATAAACTAGAAAAAAATAGTTATCTTACTGCTACTATTATAAAATATATCTTTGCAATTAAGTTACCACTTTTTTTATTTTTTATTTTTACCCTTGATAAAATATCAACTGTTCTTACGGGTGCTATGTGTGCAGCAGGTGTAGTTGATGCAACAGAATATGGAATGTTCCTATTTATACTAAAAATTATCAACTTATATCTTTTTGGATTTTGGTTGATTTTACATAAACTTGATATATCAAATGAACATTTGCCATACACTAAACTAAAGTTTGGATTTTTTATATTAGCATTTTTAGTTTTTTTAACCGAACTAGTACTAGAAACAATTATGTTTGCTTCTATAGACCCTGCAGTTATGGTTAGTTGTTGCGGAACTTTATATAGTGCTGCATCTTCATCGTATATATCAACACTTTTTCAAATAGAACCATTTATATTGTTAGGTTTATTTTATACTAACTTTTTACTTCTACTAATATTTTATTTTTATAAAAATAGTTATATCTATGCTATTTTAAGTATCTTATTTTTAATTATTGCAATTATCTCTTTAATATCTATTTTTGGTACATATATTTATGAACTACCAACACATCATTGTCCATTTTGTTTTTTACAAAAAGATTATTATTATGTAGGTTATTTAATATATTCAACTCTTTTTGCAGGTACATTTTTTGGTTTGGCTACCCCATTTTTTAAAAAAGTAAACTATTTTAAAATATCTATTTTCTTCGTAGTTTTTTATACTTTTATTGTGACTGCTTATCCTGTAGTCTATTATATTAAAAATGGTGTTTGGTTATGAAGCCTAAAATTTTAGAATATTTAGAACAGTTTATAATATACTTACAAGGTGTAAAAAACTATTCACCACTAACAATAAAAACATATAAAACACCAATAACATCAATGATTAATATAAGTGAAATATATGAGGAGAGTGAGCTATTAATCTTTGATATAGTAAAGTACAGAATTGAAATATCAAAACAAAATAGTAAAACTATAAATAAAAAATTATCTGCAATTAGAAGCTTTATAGATTTTTTGGAAACAAAGGATTTGAAAGTTAAACTAAAAGGTGATAACAGCGTTAAATCTGCCCAAACATTGCCAAAACCAATTCAAACTAAAAATATTTTTGAAAGTTTAAAAAATGCAACTCTTGAACAAAAAATCATAATTTTATTTATATACTCTTTTGGTCTACGAATATCTGAATTAACTTCATTAAAAATAGATGATATATCCAATAATCATATTACAGTTATAGGAAAAGGTTCAAAACAAAGAGAGATACCATCTACAAAAAGTGCTAATGATATTTTAAAAGAGTATATCAATAACTATAATCCAAAAATATTTCTTTTTGAAAAAGATGGAGTTGCATTAAGCTCACGACAGCTTCAATATAAACTAGAGAAGACATTTGAAGCTATTGGTGTAAAAGCAACACCACACCAACTTAGACACTCATTTGCAAGTGACTTATTAAATGAAGGTGCAAGAATAAATGACATTAGTCAATTACTTGGGCATAGTAGCTTAAAAGCAACTGGTATTTATACTAAATTAAACACAAATACAAAATTAAAACAGTATAATGCATCTCATCCATTAAATAAAATATAATTATAGGTATCAAAGAAATGTATAAAAACAACAAAGAGCAATATGTAAATATACTAACACAAGATAAACAACTTAAAATCGATTATAAAATTTTACAAAATAAAAATATTATTAAACAAGAGGTATCATCATTTTTATTAGATGGTAATAAGATATCAAAAGATGCAACTTTTAAACTAGATACATTACAAAAAGATATTGTACAAACATATTTAAGTACTTTATATACAGACGAAAACCAACTAATAGAACTAAATAGTAATATTGACACAAATAAATATAAAAGTGTAGCACTAAATGAAAAATACAGTATAGCAATACCTTCAAAAGATATAGAACATGCTGTTAGCTTTTTTGAAGATTCTGGGTTAGATTACTTAATATCACCATTTAGCATATTAAATGAGCAAACTAATAGATTATTATCTAAAAACTCATTAAATATTTTACTTTATAACAATATTGTTTATGCTCTTGTTTTAGATGAAAATAAAGAGATTAAAAAAGGTTATACACAGACACTTACACCATTTGAAAATATTAAAGACTCAAACTTTTATAGTGATGATGTAGTTGGACAAAAACTATATGAAGAGGTTTATTTTTTAGAATTACAACAAATTATAAGTGATATTATCCAAAAATATTATGATGATATTTCCCAAGATGAAGAGATATCATTTTTAGAAAAAATTAATCTTTTTTATACAGTAAAA
Source organism: uncultured Arcobacteraceae bacterium (assembly GCA_965603755.1). Lineage (GTDB taxonomy): Bacteria > Campylobacterota > Campylobacteria > Campylobacterales > Arcobacteraceae > JAIOSF01. The sequence continues at coordinate 21,218 of CBFDEF010000006.1, read as the reverse complement.
CAGTTAACTGATGACCAAATAGAGATGATAACAGACAATGTTATGGTTGAAGTAAATTATCAAGCTATTTCAATAGATGAATCTTTTGATACTTTGATACAAAAACCAACAGTTGCTAATTATAGTTTTCTATCTGCAAGAATTAAAAAAACAAATAACTATCTAACGCTTTGGATTTCACTTCTTATTGTAAGTATGCTTGCAATTAGTGGTATTTTATATTACAAGATGTCAAATACACAAGAAGATAGTAAAGCCCAAAAAGATAAGTCAGCTGTAATAGCACAGGAAAAAGTAGAAAAGAAAAAAGAGATTATGCAAACTGTGATTAAATTACCTAACCATAATCTTTTAAATACTAAAGTGCTAGAGAGAACTTTAATGTTTTTTGATCTTATACCTTATGATGCAGTTTTACTAGAATTAGAACTTAGAAAAGATAGTTCAACATTTGTATGTAACTTTGCAATAGACTCAAATGCCTCTGAATTGATGATTCAAAAATTATCTAAAATTTATAATGAGTCAAAGATTATTTTGCAACACAATAACAAAGCAATAATAAGTACAATAATTTCTAATAATGGATATAAAGCACTGAAAAAAGAGAAAAGTAATTACGCTGAACTAAAGTACCAAAAACATGATTTTATGGATATTGCAAAGTTTACTGAGTATTTAAAAGCTATTACAATAAATGATTCTGATGTAAGATATATATCAAAAGTTCAAGAAAACTTTTTAACATATAATTACACTATCATATCTTTAGTTAATACACCAAAAGAGTTTTTTGATTTTATTGCTAAATTAAATAAAAAAGAGATACCCTTAAATATTAAATACCCAATAGAGTTTGCAAAACTTAAAGATAAGATTGAGATAAAATTTAACTTACAATTTCATCAGCAAAATAAACAAAAATAAGTGAGATTAAAAAAGATTATATATCTTTTTTAATCTCCTTTGGAACAACAACCTCTTTAGTAATACCTTTCTCTTGTTTCTTAAATCCTGCACCTTTTTTTGTTTTTGCTTCAAGAGCTAACATATCAACAACATTACGATAATCAATACCTTTAGCGTTCATATTTGCAAAGCAGGTTACAATTACTGCTATTGTATTTGGAACCTCACCTTTTTTTTTATATGCTTGAATATTTTTTTCACTAACTTTTATAAGTTTACTAAATTTAGGTAATGTTATATCTGCATCAAGTAATTGTTTTTTGAAATCTATAAATGTCATAACTTCTCCTTTTTTAGTATATTTTTATTTATTATATCAAATAATTCTTATTTTACTTGACAAATATATATAAAAACTATACAATATCTATAATTTATTACTAATCAGTAGTAATAATAGTGAAAACCTATAAAAAATTAAGGAGTCTTAAATGGCAAAAGCATTAAAGAAAAAAGCAGTAAAAAAAGTAGTTAGTAAAGTTGTTGGTAAAAAGAAGGTAGCTAAAGTTACTAAAAAAGTTATGAAGAAAAAACCTACAACAAAAAAAGCAGCTAAAAAAGCAGCTAAAAAAGCTTAGTATTTTAATTATAAAACAGAACTAACTATTTTATAATAGAAATAAAAAAGGGGATAGAAATTAATCTATCCCCTTTTTAAATTAAATATAAATAATTATTTAGCAGCTATTGCAGTTTTTGCACTTTCAACAACAACTTGAAATGATGTATAATCATTCATAGCCATATCAGCTAAAATCTTTCTATCTAATGTAATACCAGATAATTTAAGACCATTCATAAATTTTGAATAACTAATATCATTTAATCTACAAGCTGCATTGATTCTAACAATCCATAGCTTTCTGAAATCTCTTTTCTTTTGTCTTCTATCTCTATATGCATATACTAATGCATGCTCAACAGCTTCCTTAGCTTTTCTAAAGTGTTTTCTTCTACCTGAATAGAATCCTTTAGCCATTTTAAGAATTTTTTTGTGTCTTGCTCTTCTTGTTGTACCAGTTTTTACTCTTGGCATATTATTTCCTTTTCTTTACCATAATACTTTTGTATGTAGGTGTCTGTATTATTAAAATACTGAACTTATCCGAATTAAATCGGAGGGACTATTTCTTAGATTGAATAAAAGTGCTTAAAGCTTACGCTTTATTTAACATTCTTTTTACTCTTGTTACATCAGCATCAGCTACTGTTTGTGGACCTCTAAGGTTTACTTTTCTTTTTTGGCTCATTTTAGTAAGGATATGACTTCTAAAAGCACTTCCTCTTTTAATTTGACCATTTTTCTTCACTTTAAATCTTTTTAAAGCTCCAGAATTAGATTTCATTTTTGGCATTGTTAGGCTCCTTTGTAAATTATTAATTAAGTTTTGGACATAAAAAAATCCACGAACTTAAATTAAGTTGTGGATTATATCTTAAAAGTGCTTTAAATAGTTTTAAAGAGATTTAAAAATTAGTGTTTCTCTTTTTTCAAAGGAACTACCAACATATTTACATATCTTCCTTCTAGTTTTGGATTGTTCTCTTTTGATGCAATATCTTCAACCATTGGCCAAACTCTTGTAAGAACTTCAGCACCAGCAGCTGGATTAGCCATCTCTCTACCTCTTAAGAATACTCTAAACTTAACATGATTTCCTTTTTCAAGAAATTCTCTAGCATGTTTAACTTTATAGTCAATATCATTTTGAGCAATCTTAACAGAAAGTTTAATCTCTTTAGTTACAATTACTTTTTGATTTTTTCTAGCTTCTTTTTTCTTTTTCTCTTGCTCATATTTAAATTTACCATAGTTCATAATTTTTACAACAGGCGGCTTTGCACTTGGAGCTATACAAACTAAGTCTAATCCAGCCTCTTCAGCAGCTGCATTTGCTTCTCTAGAACTAATAATTCCAAGTGTTCCATCTTCTGTATTACATCTAACTTCTTTAAATCTAATATCTTCATTTAATAGTGTGTCATCTTGTTTCTTTTTATTGTCTTTAAAACTCAAATTTTATCTCCTGATTGGTTTTGTTTTAACATATCTAAAAATTCAACTTTAGACATCTCACTTCTTTCTCTTTTTCTTCTATCTCTTAATGCAACTTTAGAGTTTGCTACCTCATCGTCACCCACAACAACTATCATAGGTACTCGTTGTTTTTCAGCAATTCTGATTCTTTTATTTAAACTCTCATTTTGATTAAATACTTCACTATCAATCTCTAATAGCTGTAACTCTTTTGCTAGGCTTTGTGCATACTCGTTATGCGCATCAGCAATTGGAACTATTATTACACCAGTTGGTGCAATACTCATAGGAAATTCACCAGCAAAATGCTCAGTCATAATCCCTATAAACCTTTCAAAAGAACCAAGAATAGCTCTATGAATCATTACAGGTCTCTCTCTTGAATCATCTGATGTAGTATAGTTAATATCAAATCTTTCAGGTAAATTCATATCTACTTGAATTGTACCACACTGCCATTTTCTACCAATAGCATCAGTAATTTTAATATCAATTTTCGGACCATAAAATGCTCCACCACCCTCATCTATTCCATAAGTGTAACCATTTTCATCTAAAGCATCCATGATACCTTTAGTTGTTGATTCCCAAAAAGCATCATCACCAATAGCTTTCTTAGGTTTTGTAGAAACTTCCATATCATATTTAAATCCAAAGAAAGACATTAAACTCTCAACAAATTCAATAACTTCAATAATTACAGATTTGACTTGATCTTGTGTACAAAAGATATGTGCATCATCTTGAGTAAACTCTCTAACTCTAAATAATCCATGCATTGCACCACTTAACTCATGTCTATGAACTACACCATACTCAAAAAATTTCATTGGTAAATCTTTATAAGATACTAAATCATTTTTAAATATCTCTATGTGACCCACACAGTTCATAGGTTTAAGCCCATATTCCATATCATCAATAGTAGTAAAGTACATATTTTCTTTATAGTTAGCGTAGTGACCAGATTTAACCCAAGCTTCAGCTTTTAAAATCTCTGGAGCTCGAACTGGTTGGTAACCTCTTACTCTATGTGCTTTGTATAAAAGTTGTTCTAGCTTTCCTCTAAGTCTAGCACCTGCAGGTAACCATAATGGCAATCCTGCACCTACATCATCACTAAAAGTAAATAATTTAAGATCAGTTCCCAATCTTCTATGGTCTCTTTTCTTAGCTTCTTCAAGCATTGTAACATAATCTTTTAATTCAGCTTTATCAAAAAATGAGATACCATAAATTCTTGTAATCATCTCATTTTCTTCATCTCCACCAAGATAAGCACCAGCAACTCTAATAAGTTTAAAGTTTCTTATCATTTTTGTGTTTGGTAGGTGTGGTCCTCTACATAAATCTTCAAAATCACCTTGAGTGTAGATTGTTAAAGTTTCATCTGTAATTTTTTCAAGAACCATCTGCTTTAAAGGATCATCTCTAAATTTTTCTTCTATAACTGATCTTTTTACTTCACTTCTTGTAATTGGCATTTTTTTATTTGCCAATGCTTTCATCTGTTTTTCTATAATTGGTAAGTCATCATCATTTAACTGTTTATTTAATTTAAAGTCATAATAAAACCCCTCATCAACAACAGGTCCCACAAAAAATTGTGCTTCTGGATGTAACTCTTTAATCGCTTGTGCCATTAAGTGTGCCGTAGAGTGTCTTAATATCTCTAAAGCTTCAACAGAGCTGTCAGCCTTAATTTGTTCTGTTTCATCAGCTTCAATATTTAAAGCTTTTGCAGTTTGAAGGTCATAGATTTGACCATCTTTATTTATACCTATGTAGTCCAATAAAGTCCTTTTCTTCTTATCTTTTTTTTAATTTACAATATTCTATCAAACTTGAACTTAAATAATATCTTAAACTACAATAAAATATATTTTAATTAAATTGTTAGAGTATAGTTTCTTTTACATCTTCAAATATTTTTGAATCACAAAATATATCAATCTTTCCCTCTGGAATATAATCTAATACGATAACTGTACTTAGATCATAAAAACTGTTTTTAACAACACATTGTCTAATCTCTAGCTCTTTGTCAAACTTTAATGGTTTATACACAAGCTCTAAGACATTTTTATATTTTGTTCCACTAATCTTATTAAAATAGTCTATAGAGATAATTTTAACCTCATCTCTATTTAGATAATTGATATTTTCAACCTCTTTATCTATTCTTCCAGATGTTTTATTGTTTTTTAGAGTTGAGAAACATAAAAAATATGAAGACACTGGCTCTTTTTTTACAACAACCTTTCCACTTAAAAGTCTGTAGTTTAAAAATCTTTCTTTAATTATCTTACAGTTTTTTAAACTATCTCTTTTTTTATAAAGTTCTAATCTCTCCTCTATTGATTCAGGCAGTATTTGTTGACCAATTGGGCTTATTAGTTCATCTGTTAATTTCTCTTGAGATTCTCTTTGGGCATTAAGTCCAAACATACATCCACAATAGTTTTGACGATAAAGATTATTCTTTTTTACCTCTTTACCTTGAAGTTCTATTCCATTTCCACTTCTATAGTCTTTAAATATAAATTTACAATTATATTTTGTTTCTAAAGATTTTCCAATTATTTCTAATTTTTCTTGTGATTTTTTTGGACTTATTAAAAGTGTAGTTGTAAACTTATCATGACCTAATTCTATAGCTTTATTTACTGATACATCCAATCTTCTATCAAAACAAACTGTACATCTATCACCTTTTTCAGGTTGAGATTCTAAACCTTTTACTATTTTTAACCAAGCTTCTAAATCATACTCACCTTCAATTAGCTCAATACCCAATTTATTACAACTATATTGAACATCTAAAAGTCTTAATCTATACTCACTATATGGGTGTATATTTGGGTCATAAAAGAATCCAACAAGTTTTTCTGCTGGATATTCCTCTTGTATTTTTTGTAAAAAATAGTGACTATCTACACTACAACAAATATGTACTAACATTTTGTCCCTTTTATAAATACAACTTCAAATTCCAAATAGTTTTTATCATAGTTTTTATAAAGATATTTTGCATCTTTAAATGATAAACTATTTGTTTCTCCACTTACTCCAGAGTTTTTAATGTAGGAAAATAAATCTTTTTTATTTTGAAATTCAAGTTTATAATCTATAATCTCATATTCACATCTATAAAACTTATCAAATGCATTTTGAATACAGGTTATATCTAAAATTGGAGATAGAGTATTTGTAAGTTCAAATATAGTTTTAAATGTATTTGAAGTAAATAGAACCATACTTATATTATTTGATATATCACTTAATGCTTTTACTATTTTTGACAAATCCTTTGACCATTGAAGTGCAGATGATGATAATACTAAATCATAATTTTCATCTTTAATATTATCAAAAAAATTATCACTATCAAAATCTAAACATATAACATCTAAGTTTAAAGCTTTAGGGTGAATATCACACATCTGTTGTGAAAAATCAATTGCTTTGTAATATTCAAAATCAAAGTCAATATTTTTGAATATCTGCCCAGAACCACAACCCAATTCTAATACTTTTTTTGGTTTTATTTTTAGTTCTCTTACTAATGCTTTTGATACAATTTGTTGAATAATATTATTACTATTATATTCACTTGCATATTTTGAAAATTGTTCTTTAACTTGCATATTTAATCTCATATTTTTATTTATATTAGTATACATAACATATAGTTACATATCTATAAAATCTTAGTTTAATTAAATAGTCTAATCTTTTACATAGGATTATTAGTATAGAATCAAATATGAATTATTTTTCCTTTTTATCACTAAGAAACAGGTATATTCCTGCTTTGTTAATCATCGCTATTTTTTCATCATTAGCTCATTTCAATGTAAATGAGATTATGAGTTCAATTAAAAATGATGGTAAACTTATTAATATAAGTGGAAGACAAAGAATGCTCTCACAAAAACTTATTATTGTTAGTAAAGATTACATATCAAATCCTACAGTGCAAACAAAACAAATTTTAATTGATACTATTAACTTAATGAAAAATTCACATAGCTATTTACTAAAACACTCCTTATCAAACAGTATTAATAATATTTATTATAATGATAAACTTGATAATGATATAAAAATATATTTAGAACATTTTAATAAACTTTTAAAAAGTAAAAGTGAAACTTCTCTAATTCATTTAAGAAAAAACTCACAAGAGATATTAATTAAATTAAATAAAGTGGTAGAGATGTATGAACTAGAAGATAAAAGAAAACTAGAAGAACTAAAAAATAGAGAAAAATATATCTATATTCTAACAATCATTGCATTACTACTTGAAGCTATTTTTATTTTTTATCCTGCGAGTAAAAAGATAAAAAGAAATACAGAATCATTAGAAGAAGCAATTAAAGATAAAAAAAATGAGCTTCAAAAATCTATTGATATAATTAGTTCAAATGTAATATATTCAAGAACCGATTTAAAAGGAAATATTACATATGCCAGTGATGCATTTTGTAATATATCAGGGTATAGTAGAGATGAACTTATTGGAAAACCTCATAATATTGTTAGACATCCAGATGTTCCTAGCAGTGCATTTGAAACTATGTGGAATAATTTAAAAGTAGATGAGTCTTGGACAGGAGAGGTTAAAAATCTTAAAAAAGAGGGTGGATTTTATTGGGTTGAAGCACATATCTCACCTGAATATGATAATAAAGGCAATAAAATTGGCTATGCAGCAGTTAGACACAATATTACCGATAGAAAAGAGATTGAAGAGTTAAATGCAAATTTAAATATTAAAATTGAAGAAGAGATTAAAAAAAATAGAGAGAAAGAACAAAAACTTTTTGATCAAGAAAAAAGAGTGCAAATGACCGAAATGATTGGAAATATTGCACATCAATGGAGACAGCCTTTAAGTTTGATATCTACAAGTGCCAGTGGTATGCAGATACAAAAAGAGTATGGGATGCTAAGTGATGATATCTTTACAGAAAATACAGATACTATTATTAAATCAACTGAAAAACTCTCTAAAACAATTGATGAGTTTAGCAAATATATACATATGGATGATAAAAAAGAGTTCTTTTTATTGCAAAATTCTGTTGACTCAACAATAAATATTATTACCACAACTCTTCAAAATAATAATATAAAATTAACAAAAGATTATGATCAAACCCCTATAGAGATAAACTCAATACAAAGTGATATATCTCAAGTTATTTTAAACATAATATATAATGCTAGAGATGTATTAATTCAAAAAGATATTAAAAACTCAAATATAAATATAGTTATAAAAAAAGAGCATAATAATGCAATTATTACTATAGAAGATAATGCAGGTGGAATACCAGAAGATATTAAATCAAAAATATTTGACCCATATTTTACAACTAAACACCAATCACAAGGTACGGGGATGGGACTTAATATGTGTCAAACAATTGTTTCAAAACAACTAAATGGTGAACTAAGTGTTGAAAATACAGAGATTGGAGCTAAATTTATAATTATGCTTCCTTTATCTTGATTTTAGAATTAATAATTTTTTAGAAATATTTAATTTTTCTTTTTTATTTGTTGTCAATTGTTTTAATTTGCTTAGCCAAAAAATATTACTTTTTTTATAACCAAAAAACGATGATAAATTAATAATATTATTTATTTCTATTTTATTTAGATTATCTTTAATCAATGAAGCTGATATTAGTTGTGATGTAATGTTATTCATTTGAATGATCTCTTTGTATGCTTTTTTGTATTGATTATTCATTTTATAAACTGCAAACTTTTGATATATTTTTGGAAGATTCTTTATTTGATTTTTTTCTAAACTTAAAGTTACTAAAGAATAATAAGCATCTAATTTATCTCTATTATCAACTAAATCTTTTATGTTAATATATTTTTTACAACTATCTATTTTCCCAACTGAAATATTTAAAGCACATTCCCCTAAATAAATTTTTGAAAGTGATTTTAAATTGGCACTTTGTTTTGAATACTTTATAGCCATTTTTATATCATTACTTGCTAATAAATCGTTAGAACTTAAAAAATTGTGTGTGTAAGAACTAAAAGCATTAGTTGTTTTATATTCATATTTATTATCAACTGTTTTAAATGAACAGCCTATAAAAAATAAAGAAAAAAACAATATATAACTTAGCTCTTTCATGGTAAAACAACTTTATTATTTGAATCATTAATAAATAATGAATCTACTTTTTCTATAATATGATTTGACTTTTCTAAACCAACTGAAATTTGTTCTTTTATTGAAATAAGATCGTTATCATAACTACCTACAACCTTTACAGTATTATCTAAATACCTTAATTTTTTATTGATATCTTTTATTGAAATTTCCACTTCATTTAGTATGGTTGATGATTTATTAATAATAGTTTTATCTAAAGAAGATGCTATTTTATTTAACTGTTTAGTTATTATAAGAATATCCTTCATAACATTTGTCGTCAAGTTTAATGAATTCACAAGATTTTTTGTAGACTTTTCATCTCCTGTAATTGAAGTCAAAAGTGAGTTGTTTGTTGCTAGTTTTTTTGTAAGTTGTTCAATATTTTTTAAAGTTTTTAAAAAGTTAGAATCATCTTTCGCTAGTTTGTCTGTCAAAATATTTATATTATTAACAATATTTATAAGTTTATTTATAGATGGTTCAAATTTAGAAATTACATCATTTATATCATCACTCATAACCAATAATAATGTTGAGTCAACATCTAATAATGGACTATCAAAAGATGGACATACTTCAATATGAGGTACACCAATAAGTGGTTTTATTATTACTAAAACACTATTTAATGTAATCCATTTTCTATTTTTTTCATTTACTGAAAATATTATATCTACCGCACCATTATCCAAAAGTTTAATTTTATCAATAACTCCAATATTAAAACCAGAGAATTTTAAAGGCATACCAATATTAAAAGAACTTGAACTATTTGAGATAAAGTGAAAAGTATATCTTTTTTCAAAAACACCTTTCTCTTTAAATAAAAAGAACAAAAAAATACTTATTAAAATAGTTATAGTTAGTACAAAAATTCCAACAGAAAATTTTATTTTATTTTGAGACACTAATATCCTTTACAATATAATTAACAATGACAATAATTCAATAAAAAATAATACAATAAATAAACTAATAATTCCTTTTGAAACAGACTTTGATACATCAGAATATTTAGAATTAGTTTTTAAACCATGGTAAATTGGAATAGTCATTGCGATAAAACCAAATATTATTGATTTAAAGAGTAAAAAAATAATTAAATATAATTCAAATGCATTTAATATTAAGAATTTATAAATATTTACATCAATATGCATATATGAAATTGTAAATATATATCCACATATAAAAAATAAAATTAAAAATAAAATTGATAGCAACACTGTACTAATTATACCACTAATAATTTTAGGAATAATAATATTAAATAAATTAATATTATTAATTTCCATATTTTCAAATTCTTTAGAAACCTTCATTATTGCAATTTTTGTATTGATGGCTATTCCTGATCTCAGTGATATTAAAAATGTAGTAAAAAATGGTGCAAATTCAATAATAAAAGTAAAAAGTATTGTTCCTACTTTATCTTGCAAATTATATTGAGTTGCTAAAGAAATAATTATAGCATTTATACTAAATCCAATTAAGATAGCCATAATAATAAATATTGGAAGTATGCCAATAGATGTATAATATATTTGTTTTATTAAACTTTTAATTGTAGTTTTATTATAACTTGATATTGAAAATAGATGAAAAATACAATTTTTAAAAAATAGAAAAATATCATAAAAGGAGATAGAAATTTGAATAGTTTTATCGCCAATATTTTCTATAAACTTAATAATCATTAAGAGTGCCTTTTTTATTGTTATGTTAAGTTTAACTCTTTTTAAATAAATTTTAGCTAAAATGCCAATTATTTCAAGATTTCAAGGGTATTTATGACATCAACACTATTAATAGTACAATTTGTTTTAGCAATTTTAATTACTATTGCAGTATTACTTCAAAAAAGTTCAAGTATGGGACTAGGAGCTTACAGCGGAAGCAACGAATCAATGTTTGGAGCAAAAGGTCCAGCTAGTTTTTTAACTAAGTTAACATTTTTATTTGGTATTCTATTTGTTTTAAATACATTATACTTAGGTTATACATATAACCAAGAGAAACAAAGCAGTGTAGTAGACAATGTAGAGATGAACTCTTTAATACCACAAGCACCAGTTTTACCTGTTGCTCCTACAGCACCTGCAGCTCCAGTAGCACCTTCTAAATAATTAGAAACTAAAAATTAAATGAGATATCTATTTTTTATAATTATCTCATTTTCTTATATTTTTGCTAATGCACATATTTTTGTGTACCATAGATTTGCAGATGATAGATATCAAAGTGCAAACACATCAATCAAAGAGTTAACAAAGCAATTTGAATACTTCAAAACTCATAACTATAAAGTTGTTCCACTAAATAATATTTTAGAAAAGTTAAAAAACAATGAAGAGATACCTTCTAATTGGGTAGCTTTAACAATTGATGATGCTTATAAAAGCTTTTATACAGATGGCTTAGAAATATTTAAAAAATATAACTATCCATTTAGTTTATATGTTTATGTTGAAGCTACAAATAAAAAATATGGTGACTTTATGACTTGGGAACAAATCAAAGAGTCAAGTAAATATGGAACAATTGGTTTACACTCTTACTCCCACCCAAAGCTACAAAACTTATCACCATCTTTAATTATTAAAGATACAAAAAAAGCTTATGATACTTTTGTAAAAAATTTAAATATCAAACCAGAAACATATGCATACCCATATGGTGAATATACGAAAGAGGTAACAGATACTCTAATTGAAAACTTTGATTTTAAAGCAATATTAAATCAAAGTACAGGTTCAGTAAATAAAACAACAAATCTAAATGACATACCAAGAATTGCACTAGTTGGTGATGTAAATGTAGAACATAAGTTAAGATATAAGAGTTTTAATGTAGAATGGTATGAACCAAAAATATTCCCAAAAGATGGTGTACTTAAAAGAGTGCATGCTAAAGTGGATAAAAAAATAAAAAATCTAAAACTTTACATAACTAGTGAAGGTTGGCAAGATGTAAAAGTTGTTGATGGTATAGTTGATATTCCATTAAATATATATCTTAAACGAGCAAGAACAAGAGTTATGCTAGGAACTGATGTATTTACTATTTCAAACAATATAATAAATAAAATTAAAAAACAAAAAGGAAAAAACAATGTTAAATGAAATTTATGATGACACAAAGTTAAATATGGATGAGTCTCTTGAGGCTTTAAAAAGAAATTATATGACGCTACGAACAGGTAAGGTACTACCAAGTATTTTAGATAACATTACAATTGATTATTATGGAACACAAACAGGATTATCACAAGTTGCAAGTATCACTACTCCAGATGCAACTACAATTAATATTTCACCTTGGGAAAAGAATTTAGTATCTGAAATAGAAAAAGCAATTTCTGCTGCTAACATTGGTGTAAATCCAAATAATAACGGTGAAGCAGTTCAATTGTTTTTCCCTCCAATGACACAAGATCAAAGAAAAGAGTCTGTTAAGGGTGCTAAAACTATGACAGATAATGCTAAAGTTGCAATTAGAAATATTAGAAAAAATGCAAATGATAAAGTAAAAAAACTTGAAAAAGACAAAGAGCTTACTAAAGATGAAAGTAAAGCAGGACAAGATGAGATTCAAAAAATCACTGATGGTTATGTAGTAAAAGCTGATGATGCTTATAAAGCAAAAGATGCTGAAATTATGAAAATATAGGTTGATTTTATGAATGTAGAACAAATATATAAAGACTCATCAGCATTATTAGAAGGTCACTTTAAACTAAGTAGTGGTAATCATTCACAATTTTATCTACAAAGTGCAAAGGTTTTAGAAGATCCTAAAACAGCAAAACTTTTAGCCGAAGAGTTAGCAAAACAGATAAAAGAAAGTGGTATTCAAGTTGATGCTGTTTGTTCACCTGCACTGGGTGGTCTAATAGCTGGATTTGCACTAGCAACTGCATTGGATGTAAGATTTATTTTTGCAGAAAGAGTTGATGGTGTTATGAGTATTAGAAGAGGTTTTGAAGTGCAAAAAGGTGAAAAGTATATTATTTGTGAAGATATTATTACTACAGCTGGGTCTGCACTTGAAGCTTCTGCTCAAGTTGAAAAAGATGGTGGTGAAATAGTTGCATTTGCTGCTTTAGCTAACAGAGGATTCTGCCAAAGAGAAGGTAGTGATATAGAAGCTAATGATAAATGTAAATTACCAAAAGGAACAAAACTATTTGCACTAGATGATTTTACATTTGAGATGTATGAACCAGATAATTGTCCGTTATGTAAAGATGGTTCAATTGCATATAAACCTGGAAGCCGTGGTAACTAAATAATTATGGCAAGATGGAGAGATGCAAAAAAAGGCAAAGTAGCACCTAAAGAGAAACAAACTAAAATTCCTTCTGATAAAACTTACCTAATAAGTGCATCTCCCCTATTTAGATTTAAAGCATTTGTAACAGATATGTTTATGATAATGATGCCAATTATGTATATCACCACTTATATTATTATGGATGGATCTGATTCATTTAAAAGTAGTGAAGATGCTAGATGGCTAACTATGATTATTTATGGAATTATCACAGTATTATTCTGGGTAAAGAAAGGTCAAACACCTGGTTTTAAAGCCTATGATTTAAGACTTGTTGATGATAACACTAGAAAACCTGTTGGTTATGGACTTGCAATTGCTAGATACGTAATGTTTGTAATTAGTGCTGTTACTATTGTTGGATTATTACTTCCATTTTTTAGAAAAGATAAAAAAACACTTCAAGATGTTCTTATGCAAACCTCAGTTGTAAGAATTGAAGAATAATTTACACTAAATAACTTATGTTATTTTTTAAACTTTCTGCATTTTATTTTTTCTACTTTGCAGCAGTTGGTGTATATATAATATTTCTACCTAAAGTATTAAATGATATTGGATACAGTTCAACTGATATTGGTATCGTTTTAGCACTAGCCCCTCTTATGAGATTTCTTACACCATTTTTATTTTTAAAACATGTGGAACTGAGCCAATCCTTATTTAAATCTATACTTCTATTATCTGTAATATCATCATCATTATTTTATGTAACAATAAATGATTTTTATCTTTTTATGATAAACAATGCCATTTTAGGAGTATGTCTTAGTTTATTACTTCCATATATTGAACTAATTGCTATTAAAGAACTAAGAAATAGTTATGGTAAATCAAGATTATATGGATCAATTGGTTTTATGTTAGTTGGATTAGTTTTAGCAAATTATCTTTCCGTTCCAGAAGTTGCACTACATTATTATTTAATAGCTACAATTTTTACAGCAATTAGTGCGTATAGTTTACTTCAATATGATGATGAAGCATATGGGGAAGAGCAAAATAGTGAAAAGTTTTCTTTACTAAAATACTGGCCATTTTGGGTAAGTTTATTTTTAATGCAAGTTAGTTTTGGTGGATTTTATAACTTCTTTACAATATATGAATCTTCATATGGTATAAGTTTAGAGGTTATTAGTTATCTATGGGCATTTGGTGTTATATGTGAAATTGCAATGCTATATTATCAAGCACCAATTTTGCAAAATAATCTTTTAAATATTATAAAAATTTCTATTTTAATAACCGCTTTGAGATGGTTTTTATTATATCTATATCCTGAATCTATAACTATATCTTTTTTTACTCAAAGTTTACATGCATTTAGTTTTGGACTATATCATACTGCAGTTGTTTTATATCTATATAAACTATACTCAAATAAAAAACTTGCACAACAATTTATGTTAGGAGTTGCATATGGTTTAGGTGGGTTTGCAGGGGCTTTAATTTCAGGTTGGCTATATGGGGAGTATCTATTTTTATTCTCTGCTATATTTGCATTTATTGCATTAGTAAGTATATCAAAATTTAATTTAGCTAAATAATCTAAGAATATACAGTTAATAAGAATTAGATTATTTTATCATACTCATCATGTGAGCCTATCCAAAACCAAATAATAATATTGTCATCTGTTAATACACCTATAGTTCTATAACTGTAGTTTATTCTTGCAGAAAATATTGGCTTATTAGAATGTATTCGTTTAAAATGTAAACTTGCATGATATGGATTTTCTTTGAAAAACTTATATTGTTTTTTTGCTATTTTTCTTATATCTATAGGAAGTTTTCTATATAATCTTTTCCATTTTGCATTGATATGTGAAATCATAATTTTTCTATATTTAACACTTCTGTTTTATTTGTATCATAATCTTTTAATGCTTCACTAGCCATACTTGATAATAAATCTTCACTAGAAGAAAAACTTTTATCCCACTTCTTTTCTAAAGAAATTTCATCTAATATAAATCTGGCAAATATATTTTGTTCAGTTTCACTTAATGTAGACACTTCCATAAATGCATTATTTAATAACTTAGTCATATCATCCTCATTGTTTTTATATATTTAATTATATCATAAATATTAAATCTATTGTTAATTAAGATTAAAATTAATTTATTAGATTATAATACGAGAAAAGGAATATAGATGAAGTATTTTATATTAATCATTTTTACAATAAGTTTTAATTTAAATGCTAAAGAGATGAATATCGAGGAAGAGTTAAAGAAAATTGATAAACCAATTTATACACCTTTTGTTGAAAGTTATATATTAAATGAAATAAAACAACTTAGAGAAGAAAATAGAAATTTAAAAGTAGAACTTCATAAGACTTTAGCAAAAAAAGAAGTAGAAATAGCTAACAGTGTTATAAACTATGCTACATCAACAATAAATAATATGTTTTACATTATTACAACGGCAAGCTCAATTTTAGTAATAATTGGGTGGACTTCAATTAGAGAGATAAATGAAAAAGTGAAACATATGATTGAAGAAAAAACATCTAAAACTATAAAAGAATATGAAATTAGAATGAGCGAGTTTGAAGATAGTCTTTCTAAACGGGCACTTCAGGTAAAACTTAATGAAGAAGAAATCTTGAATATGAATGCAATTCATTCTCTGTGGTTAAGGGCATCTTTAGATTCAACACCTACTGGTAAACTTGAAATATATGATGAAATATTAACAATTAGACCCAATGATATTGAAGCTTTAACATTTAAATCCGATGCTGTTTTAAGTTTAGGGGAAGCTAATTGGGCTTTAAAGTTAACTAATCATGCAATAGAGGTAGACAACAATTATGCAAATGCTTTTTATCAAAGAGCAAAAGTATATGCTGTTTTACAACAAGAAGATAATTCATTACTAGACTTAGAAAAAGCTCTAAATCTAAATGAAGATTATGTTCTTCAAATAGAAAATGAAAAAGTATTTAAAGATAATTTAAATATTGAAAGTATAAAAAAACTGATATCGCAAAATTATCAACATTCAATTTCAACATAGTTAAAATTAAATAATCTCCCTAATATGTATTTATAAAAGGGAGATATTCATACTAAATAAAGTTTACTCAATACCTCAATTATTCTATCAACTGATTGTTTATTAGCGGTTTCAGAAGAGGTATGATATTCAATAGTTGGTATTTGCAAAGTAGTACCTTGTATTTGACCTTTTGTTGCTTTGATAATTCTTCCAAGTTCTGTGATACCTAGAGAACTTTTAATTCCATTTTGTATCATGCTATTTTTTAAGTAAGCATCTTTGTAGTGATACTTAATATTATTTTCAATGGCTATTTTTTTTATCTTACTTTTTAAAGGTGATCTAAAATATCCATTTTCATCTCTATTTCTTAACACTATATCAAGATTATTTATATCTTCGATATTACTATAAGGACTTGTATCAAGAACTAAAAGTTCATCTGTTTTTATATTAAATCTTCTAAAATACTCCAATAAAAATCTCCAGCTTCTACCTGCCTCTTCACTAGCTGTAAAAAATGCAGTTCCTTTATACCCTAAGTGATACATATAAATTATAATAGCAACTGATATTACATTATCAAGTTGTGCAGAAATTGTTTCATCTTCTCCAAACTCTAATTTATCCATAAAAGCTATAGGAGTTCCCGGAAAAAGATGTTCAAATCCATCTATTTTAAATATAACATTATCTCTTCTATTGCACAATATAGCATCTTTTATAATACCCAATCCTAAATATGAACCAGACCAAGGTTCATAAGCTTGAACTTTCTCACCTACAAATCTTAAAGCAAGTGAATCAAGCATCTTTTTAGAATCACTATTGGCTAAATCTGCTTGATTTTTCGCTATAAAAGCTGCATATTGGAATTCATTTTCTCCAGTACAAATTAGCCCATGTCTATCAGCATGAGCAGATATATAGCCACTTCTTGGCTCACTCCCTTTAGCTACTAATACTCCATCATAATACTCAACATCAAGTTCTAACTCTTCAAGTTCTCTTTTTACAGCCATAAAAAATGGATGTTCAGCCCCAACAACACTGGGTATTCTTGTAAGTTGTTTTAATATATCGTAAAATAGTTCCATTAAATCTCTTTTATTATCCAATTAGTGGTAAATCTTTTGTATCAACTTTTTGAGAATAGACTTTAAATGTATTTAAATCTATCGCACTAATTTTATTTCCATGTACACATCCTGTATCTATACCTATGTAGTTTTTACCAAATAGCACCTCATTAAACACACAGTGACCAAAAATATTTATTCTTTTGTATTTTGAAAAATCTTCCCAATCTTTTTTAAATCTTTTATCATTAAATCTATTTGAATGTAAAGCAATAGCATTTGCTGGATTATCTCTTCTTTTATAATATGGTAAACCAAATCCATGAGTTAAAAATATTTTTTTATGGTTTACTTTTAATTCAATATATAAAGGTAATGACTCAATCCAATTCAAATGTTTTTTTATCACTTTTTTTACTTTATAAGTATTTTTGTAACTTTTAATAGATAAATCACTCTCTAGTGATGTAATATAACAAAAATCTTCATAGCTTTCTTTTTTAGACATTATATATTGTAAATCTCTATATAATTTTAGTTCATGATTTCCAAGTAAACATTGATAATTATTTTTCATTACAAAATCTATTACATCTTTGGAATATTTCCCTCTATTACATAAATCACCCAAAAAAATTAGTTTAGCATCTTTAGGAAATTTTCTTATTAGTTTTTTTAATGTATTAAAACAACCATGTACATCACCTATTACAATAGTTCTATCATCATTAAATACTTTTTTTGTAATCTTATTATTTAAATTTTTCATTTTACTCTCTTAATTCACTTAACCTTTTTAGTAAATATTCTAATTCAACTCTCTTCTCTATTTTTTCGTCAACTTTCTCTTCTATAAAATCAACTACAAGTTTATGGAGTTTTAATTTATCAAGTTTATTTATATTTGTAATTCCACCTGGATTTAATACATTTACTTCAAGTATCTTATCCCCTATCATATCAAGACCTACAAAAAATAATCCATCTGCTAAAAGTTTAGTACCAACTTTTTTACATATTCTTTTTTGACTTTCAGTTAAAGTATATTTATGTGCTGTACCACCCTGCTGGATATTTGCTCTTATCTCTCCAGTTGCAGGTTTTCTGTTGTAAGCACCTATAAATTTACCATTTAACATCATAACTCTTACATCACCTTGATCAGCACCTTCTATAAATTCTTGAAGAATTACATAGTTGTCACCTGTTTCATCTATATAAAAATCTAAAAGTGAATTTATATTTTCTCGTGCATTTTTTTCTAAGACAATCACTCCTCTTCCACCTGACCCATCAAGTGGCTTTAGTATCATCTTTTCAGCATCTGATTCATCAATAGTTCTATTGATAAACTTTTTACTTCCAGATACATGAGTAATAGGTAAGTAAGTATTATGAGGGTCATGAAATGTTGTAGTATACAATTTATTGTTTGCTTTTCTAATACCATCAACATCATTTAAAATTACAACATCATCTTTAATAGCATCTAAAAAGTTAAATACTAGAGGATTTATAGGAGGATCTTTTCTTATCATTAAACAATCAAAAGCATGAAGTGCTTTCATCTTTTTATCAAATGTTATTTTTTTATAAAATGTTGTTATATTTTCTGGTATTTTATCTATATCATTTATAGTTTCTATAAATCCATGAACAATATTGTTTCTAACTGTTAAATTATTTGTGTACATTATAGAAACTTTATGGTTTCTTTTTAAACACTCTTGAATTATTGTTAAAGTTGAACTAGATGTTGGGTCTATTGTATTCCAAACTGCTTTTATAAAATCTATATGCATATTTTAATCCTTTTATTATTTAGTGAAGTAATGTATAAGAGAAAGTACATCATACAGATTTTGATTTTTATCTAATACTGTGTTTTTGTATGGTTGGAGATTTATGATGTACTCTCACTTATATATTAAGTTGTGAATTTTGTAGTAGTTTTATTATATACATTAATACAACTACTACAAAGTATTATTTGTTATTATTAAAATAAATCTTTTGTATCAACTTTTTGAGAATAAACTCTAAATGTATCTAAATCTATTGCACTTAGTTTATTACCAGCCACACACCCTGTATCTAAACCAATATAATTTTTCCCAAATAATACTTCTTTAAATACACAATGAGCAAAAATATTTGTAGTTCTATATTTTGAAAAATTTTCCCAATCATTTTTAAATGTTTTATCATTAAATCGATTGGAATGTAAAGCAATCGTATAATTTAAATTATCTTTTCTTTTATAGTAAGGTAACCCAAATCCATGTGTTAAAAATATCTTTTTATTATTTACTTTTAATTCAACATACAAAGGCAAAGATTCAATCCAATTAAAATGTTTTTTAATCACTTTTTTGACTTTAAAAGTATTTTTATAACTTTGAATAGCTAAATTACTTTCCCGTTCCATATCATTAAAGATAAAATCCTTTTTTTGATTTTTATTTAATAAAATATTTCTAAAATCTCTATATAGTTTTATTTCATGATTGCCTAATAAACATTGATGATTATTTTTTATAACAAAATCTATTACATCTTTAGAATATTTTCCTCGATTACATAAATCTCCTAAGAATATTAATTTAGAATCTTTTGGAAATTTTCTTATTAATTTTTTCAGTGTATTAAAACAGCCATGTACATCACCTATTACTATTGTTTTATTCATCTAACAAAACCTTTTTTCATTATAACTCCATGTAAAATAAATATATATCAAATATTTTAAAGACAAAAGATACTTATTGTAACTTTTATCTTTAAAATCAGAATAAGGGATATATATCTGATAGTATTGGAAACCTGGGGTTTATGATTTTATTCTACGTTTACTTTAACTAAACACTTATCATAATCTAACTCAGCCTTATCAAAACAAACCTCTTGTTTTGATTCATCCAGAGTTTCACATATTTCCATGCTTATAGAATAATTTGCTTCACATGTAGCAATATTTGTAGGTTCATTTGCCCAAAGATTCGAAGAGAAAAAAATAGCTAACGCTAATAATATTTTTTTTAACATTTATACATCCTTAATAGTAATATAAGTTTCTTTTGTTAGTATAAACGTACTTTCGATTTTATAAAAAATCAAAGTACACCAAAATGACTTTGAATACCTATCCCACTCACGCCAATGATTAAGTTTAGGTTTCAAGGTTTCCATATCCCTTATTCGTAATAGAATTATAATCTAAAATTCGGTTTTTTAAGCTAAAAGATTTCTGAATCGTATTCTACAAAGTGGAAATCCCTTTATTTACTTATCAAATTAAGGTATAAAAATTGTAACAAAATAAACTAATTTATGTAAAAAATATCTAAAATTTGATTCAATCAATAGAACTCAAATAGTTACTATTCAAAATAGACTCAATGATAGACCAAGAAAGATTCTAAAATATTACACACCAAACGAAATATTTTTCAAGGAGTTTTCAAGAAAAAAAGTAGCATAATTTAATGGATTAATTTAGATGGTTTTGTTGTACTTCTGATGTGAATTGGTGTTTTGAAATTAGTGGCAGAGAGTGGGGGATTCGAACCCCCGGAGGTATGACCCTCGCCGGTTTT
>CBFDEF010000005.1:0-52619 GCA_965603755.1 uncultured Arcobacteraceae bacterium | reverse complement strand
AACTGCTCCTATGATAGTTGGTATATCATTTGTTCCATTGATTGTAATTGTAACTACGGTTGTTACATCTTCATCTGTATCACCATTCGTAACTACTACATTGTAGATCTCTACAATTGCTGGTGTATCTTCATCTAATCCATCTACTAATGGATTTATTGAACTATCATCTAGTACATAATTCCAATTACCATTTATATCTATACTAAATGTTCCATACGGGCTTGATGAATCTGTTTGAGCAATGAAACTAACTGGTGCATCATCTATATCTATATCGCTTGCTGTTAATACTCCACTTACTGTATGAGATAAATCTTCTGCAACAATCCCTGCATCTGAATCTACTACTATACCATCATCTGTTCCATTGATTGTAATTGTAACTGTACTAGTTGCTGAACCATCCTTACTTACAACAGTAAATACCTCAACAATTGGATCTGAATCTTCATCTAGTGCCTGTATTCTGGTGTCATCATTGTTTGCCGTGTATATCCAACTACCATCTGAAGAAATAGTAAATATACCATATCCACCAGGATATTGTGCACCAACTTGCGGTGTAACTTCTGATTCACTTTCATCAACATCAGTTACATCAATAGTACCACTAGTTTTAAGCAAATTACCATCACTACTTATTACATCTACATCTTCTGTGATACTTCCAGTACCAGAAGTAACCACCGAAATATCATTTTGTGAAGTAACTGTTATGTATACAACTGCAGTATCTGTCTCTCCTGTGCCGTCACTAATTACGTAGATAAAACTATCATTACCATGGTAATTATCATTAGGAACATATGTAACTGTACCATCCGCGTGTAATATAGCATGACCATTTGTAGGCTGTGTTATTGAATTAACAATAAGTGTATCACTATCTAAATCACTATCATTTGCTAAAATATTAATTGTTATATTAACATCCTCTAGGGTTGTTCCACTATCATCTAAAGCAAGAGGTGGGTGTTGAATATCCTCACTCTCATCCACATTCACACCTTCAGCTATCACATCATTATCTATAACTATTTCTGGGTCAACAAATGAAGCATCTCTAAGGTCAGTTGAGATATTGGTTTCCCCTGCTGTTCTTTCACTAAATCTTCCTACTAAAGTATCAACTTCTGTATCACCTGCAGCTGGTGATTCTAACTCTTCTAAATCTTCTATTGTTGTTGAAAGTAAATTATCATCTAACAAAAGTTGATTATGAGACAATACAGAAAGCTCTTTGCCACTACTATCTATAGATAGTTTTAATATATCACTAGCAGAGTTATTACTATTACCAACTATAATTTCATCTAAAAACAACTCATCACCAACTCTTAACAATCGTGTTACTCCATCACTATCCTTCGCATAAAATAAACCATTTACATCACTAATATGTCCAATAACCTGTGCCATAATATACCCCTATCTTTCTATTTTATTTTGTAATTATAGATAACTATTATGTTAAAAATGTGTTCAGAACAATAATATCTATTTATAAAACTATTATACTGCTAATATTAAGATATATAAATTGTACTTTGGTACTAATTTAAGAATTTTTTTTATTATTTATTGAAAAGTAGAGCTAAAGCTAGTCGGTTTGAGACACCAACTTTATCATATATATTTTTTGTGTGAGCTTTGACTGTTCGTATAGTGATATCAAGATTTTGGGCAATCTCTCTATTTGTTAATCCATTTTTAATATAAAGAGCAACCTCTTTTTCTCTTTGACTTAATTTATTTAATATCATATCGTCATTGGAATTTGAGGATGATTTATCTCTTAATCTAAAAACCATCTCATCAATAAAACCTGGATATAACCAAACATTACCATCTAATATAACTTTTACTGCCTCATTTAAATGGATATCGTGCATCATAAGACTTCCATACCCTTTTACTCCAATATCTAAAATTCTTTTTGTATTTTCATATTTAGGATTGGGATCCAAAACCATCACCGATGCTCCTGCATCAACTATAGGTTTCAAAAAGGATATAGTATCATCTCCACAGGCAGAAAGATTAACTATCACTATAGATTTTTCTTTTACAACCTCTTTATACAAAGTTTCTAAATCATCTACTATTATAAGATTAAAAACTTTAAGTGAGTTTTGCCATCTGTCTACAAGATTCTCATCATTTGAAAATAAAACTACTTTCATATTATCTCTCCGTAAAGGTATACTGTTTTGCTCTAAGTATTGGTTTTAAGATATAATCCATAATTGTTTTTTTTCCAGTAATTATATCAATACTTACCACCATCCCCGGCATAATAGGTAGATTGTGTTCATCTTTTTCTAAGTAGTTTTTATTTGTTTTTATAAGCACCCTGTAAAAACTATTCTGATCTTTATCAACTTCAGTATCTGCACTTATCTTTACAACTTTACCATCAAGCCCACCGTATATGGCAAAATCATAAGCTGTAAATTTTACTTTTGCCTTTTGTCCAGAAAACAAAAATGCAATGTCTGCTGGTTTAATCTTTGCCTCAACAAGCAAAGATTCATCAGTAGGAACTATCTCAACAAGATTTGCACCCGGCTGAATTACCCCACCTATAGTATTAACAAATACTGATTGTATAATTCCATTTGTTGTTGCATAAACATTTTTACGATCAACCTCATCTTTTAACCCATTCATATTAGAGATAACTCTTTCTAACTCTGCAGTAGCCTTATTTAACTCTTCTTGTGCTAAAGAATTAAATATCTGCCTTGCCTCAACTATTTTATTTTTAACTTCACTAATTGAGGACTCCAATCTTGGTAGTGAATTTTTTGTAAACTTTAACTCTTTTTCAATATTATTCATATCTCTTTGAAGCTTTAGATAATCAACCTTTGATCTTATCCCTTTTGCAACCAAAGGTTTTGACATCTCCACCTCTTCATTAATTATCTTTAACTCTTTTTCCAAATAGTTTACAGATATTTTTGCCTCTTTTAAGTTATTCTTTTTTTGGACTAATTGCTCTTTTAATATATTTATTTTTGAAAATAGAGATTCATGATTTATATTGTATAGCTTTCTTTCTGAAGCCACATATTCTAAAAAATCTTTATCTTGATTTTTATCTATAAAAAATGATTGTGAATTAGATTCAGCTGTTAGTCTTATTACTCTAGCTTTTAACTCTAAAGACTTTAAATAATTACTCTCATACGACGATTGAGATTTTTGATTACCTATTTTTATTAAAATATCACCAGCTTTGACTACATCACCCTCTGAAACTAATATCTCTTTTACTATACCACCCTCAAGATTTTGTATCATTTGGTTTTCACTACTTGGTATAATTTTACCTTGTGCTCTTACAATCTCATCAATCTTTGTATATGATGCCCAAGATATTAAAGCTATAATAATTATTATCCAAAACCAAAGTAAAATACTTGTTTTTTTAGGGGTATTTTCAAGCACTGCAGAACTAAGACTTCTCATGTATGCATAATCTTCTTCAGTATATCTGTATTTTACAGTATCTTTCATTTTACATAGCCCCTTGAAGGTTTGACAACACTGCCTCTTTTGTTCCATCTAAATGAACTTTCCCATCATCAATCACTATAATTCTATTTACCAAAGCTAACAGTGTCAATTTTTGTGTAACAAAAATTGTTGTTTTTTCATTTAAATACCCTTGCATATTTTGTAATAGTTTTTTTTCAGTTTGTTGATCCATGGCACTTGTAGGCTCATCAAAAATCATTATAGGCTGATCCAATAATATTGCCCTTGCGAGCCCAATACTTTGTGCCTGTCCACCAGACAGACCTACTCCACCTTCACCTATTGGCATCTCATATCCTCTAGGATGTTTTCTAACAAAACTTTCAACTCCACTTATCTTTGCAGCTTTTAACATCTGAGTGTCTGAAGCATATGATGCTTTAAAAATTATATTATCTTTAACTGTACCACTAAATAATGATATTTGTTGAGATGTATAACCGATATGCTTACGTAAATCAGCCGGATCAATTTGATTTATATCTATACCATCAATAAAAATTATACCACTATCTGGTTCATATAGCTTTAATATCAACTTTAAAATAGTACTTTTACCAGAACCCATACGACCAACTATTGCCACATGTTCAGATGCATTTATTGTAAATGATATATTATTTAAAGCAGGTATATCACAATTTGGATAGGTAAAAGTAACATTTTGGAACTCTATTTTACCATTAAATTGAGGTCTTGTTACAAACTCTTTATTATTAGGTCTTTCTACTGGCATAGATACAATCTCATTTAAAACATCATATGATGTCTTTGCATCATTATAGTTTGTTATAAGTGCGGCCGCTTGTCCCATAGGAGCAACTGTTCTAGAAGCTAAAATAACAGATGCAATAAGTCCACCCATAGTAAGTTGAAAATCTTGAATTAAATATACACCATATATGATAATACATACAGTATTTAACTGAATCAATAAACCTGTAATTGTTGGTATTGATGAAGATAAAATTCTAGTATGAAGACTCTTCTTTGCAATTTCTCCACTTGCTTCCTCCCATGACCACTGTTTATTTCCAAAGATACCTATAGATTTAAGTGTCTCAATATTATTTAATGTCTCAATCAAGATTGAATTCTTTTTTGCTGATGCCTCATGTGTAGATTTTATACTTTTTTGTAGTGGGTATTTTATAATTAAAGCATAAATTAGTATCAACACTATTGTAATAAAAGGGATAAGTGCCATAGTACCACCTATATAATATATAACAATTAGAAATAAAAATGCAAATGGCAAATCAATCATAGCAACAAGTGTTGCATTTGTAAAAAATGATCTAATAGAATCAAAATCTCTTAAATTACTTGCAAACGCCCCAACTGAATTTGGACGAACTGCCATCTTCAAATCTAAAACTTTTTCAAATAATATAGAGGACATAATAACATCACTTTTTTTAGCAGCAATCTCAATCATGTATGTACGAGTAAATTTCAAAAAAGTATCAATAACATATATTGTAATGACACCAATAGCAAAAAACCATAATGTTTCCGTAGCATTATTTGGGATAACTCTGTCATACACACTCATTGTAAATAATGGAGATGCTAAAACAAATAAATTTATGATTATTGAAGCAAATATTACATCTTTATATATACTACTTGATAATTTTATAGTACTCCAAAACCAATGTTTTTGGTCAACATCTATAGTTTTATTATCACTTGTCATAGTATCAAAACTTTTTTTAAGCATTATAGAGTAGCCAAGATACTCTTGCTCTAGTTGATCTTTATCATGCCAAGTTTCCACTATATCATTTTCAAAAGTTGTAACTACTTTTAATTTTGTTTTATCAGATGAAAATGAATCTAGGATACATGCCTTATGATCTTTTAAAACAAGAATCAAAGGTAACTGCAAAGGGGATATTTCATCTAATTTTCTCTGTATTATCTTTGTTTTCAATCCAGCATGTTCAGCAGCACGAGAGAAAAGACCTTTTGATTTACCAATAGTAAAAAGATCTGGTGTATCTTTTCCTTGCTCTATTGGTAAGTTTACAGTCAAAGCCTCCTTTGAAAAAGGCTTATGATAAACTTTTGTATAGATTACTAAACAATCTAAAAGAGACTCTAACTCACTACTATATTTTAACTTCTCATCCATATCAATCCATAACTTCTATTTTAGTGAAGTTTTGTAAAATTCACGATGTTTACTAATATCAGCTATATAAGGTTTATGTAATAACACTCCAGATGAAAAACTTTTTAACATCTTTGCAGCCTCATCTTTAGTATCATAAACTCCATAAACAATCTTAATCCTATCAGTTTTTGGAAATTTGTATAACAAAGTATTTTTTTCAAACTTATGTCTTTTTACAAACTCTTTAGCTTCTTTCATATCACTATAAGTAGATAAAGATATTGTATATTTTGCTGTATTACTATTTAAAAATTCATCTTTAAAAGTATCAAATATCTGAGATGAATCTACAAGCACTAAATCACTTTTCTCCTCAACTCTTTTTTCACAACCAAATTTAGTCTTATCTTCTGGACTCAAAGAGTTATCACAAAGATCGTACCTATCATCAATTTTATCTTTATCTAAGTCTCTATTAAGTTCACCATCAAGAGTATATTCATTAGATTTTTTACTTCCTAAGTTTACAGGTGAATAATATTTATCAGAATTACCAAAAACTTTATTAACCATCTCACCCAATGCATCTAAAATTCTATATTTAGAAAATAACCAATCATGATTAGCAGTAATTGTTTTTATCTCTGCAGTTATATAATCATCTTGAGCTGTTAAAAGGTCCAATAATGTTTTTTGACCAGAATCAAACTCTTCTCTGTAAAGTGCTAATGTATTTTTACTATCTTCTGCATATGATTTCAAAAATACTAACTGTTTCTCAATCATAGTATACGCTGACCAAGATAATTGTAAGCCCTCTATAACTTGTCTTTTTATATCTTTTTGAATCTCGAACTCTTGATTTATAAGAGATTTATTTTTTTGTATATTTGCTTTATCTGCACCACCACCATATAGATTATACTTTAAAACAAACATAGCACTACTTTGTCTTCCAAACCCTCTATTTCCATTTAGATCATTATCTATAGTATGATCTAAAACTAAATCTAATGTTGGTAAATAACCAGTTTGAGACTCTTTAAAAAGCATTTTTGCAGCTTGTAGATTGAACTCTGTAACTTTTAGAGATGGGTTATTTTGAACTGCATACTGAGTTGATTCTTCTAAATTTACAGGTAAATCCGAATTAAAAACAGGAAGCTCTAAATCTCTATAGCTTATATTTCTACCTAGAACTCTTCCTAAGTTAAACTCTGAATCCATAAGGTTGTTTTTTTGAGTCAACATATTAAACTGTGCTAACTGCAACGATGAAGCAACCTTTTTTACATCAGATAATGTTCCAAATCCTGAATCATATACATCTTGAATTTTACTATATATATCTTGTGTAATTCTTACATTTTCCTCTTCTGCTGTAAGTAGAGCTTTGTTTTTTAAAACATTTATATACTGTTTAACTAAATTAAAAGCAACATCATTTGCTTGCTCTATATAGTTATGAGAAGCAGCTAAGATTCTTGCTTTTTGATAATTCACTCTATCTTTTGTTGAAAAACCATTATATATATTTTGTGTTATCGTTAAAGAGTGTACATATGTATAATACGCAGTATCTTTTTGAATATCACCATTTGAATAAGTATCTTCATATCCAACTTTAGATAATAAATCAACACTTGGAAGATATTTTGCTTCGGCAATATTTAAATCTTCTACAGTTTTTCTATAATTTTTAAGTCTTTCTATAACTAAAGGATTTGTATTTAATACTTCATCAACTGCACTCTCTAAAGTCAATGCATTGATACTTGTTGCAATTAATCCAGTAGCTGCTAGTACACTAAATAACTTTCTCATAATAAATCCTTTATTTGTCTTTTAAAATAACAGCTTGAACTCTTCTGTTTTTTGCAAAATTTTCTCTTATTCCATTCTCTACAACTAACAATTGTGTCTCACCATAACCAACATATTTTAATCTATCTTTTGATATACCAATCTCTACTAGTGCATCATAAACAGCTTTTGCTCTACGCTCTGAAAGTTTTTGATTGTACTCATTAGTACCTCTAGTATCTGTATGTCCTTGAATCTCAATATTTAATCTTTTTGGTTCATCCATAAAAACTGAAAACTTTTTAATAATACTCATAGAACTTTCTGTAAGAACTGATGAATCAAACTCAAAATTTACATGTAGTGTATAGCTAATAGTACAACCATCCTCATCAACTTCATAATTTAAATCTGAATCTGGACACTTGTCTTTATCATTTGTTACACCATCTCTATCATCATCATTAGGAAATATTGATTTCTCTACTTTTGGTTCTGGCTCTTGTGCAAATACTAACTTCTCATCTACAGCAGGAGCTGCTGGCACAGGTTTTGCCTTATAACCAAAAGGTATAAGCACACCCACTGTATATACTAATTGATTTTCGCTACTTTTAAAAGTAGTTAAATGCTTTACCTCTGCAAATAATCCTGCATCATCATTTATTAAATACTTGGCACCTATACCGTAGTTAATACCAAACATATCATCAGTACCAACTATCTCTTTATTTAAATCTAAATAAGATAAACCAGCTGTTATGTAAGACTGAATATTGTCTTTTTCATAGTAGTAATACTCTGCATTCAATGCAAATACACTTACAAAAGTTGAACCTTGTCCATTATCGTAGTCAAAAATTCTTCTTTTAAATGAAAAGTTTGCCATATACTTATCACTGATACCTTTTGCAAAGTCAACTCCATATGTAAAACCACTCTTCAACTCATGGTTACCCTCATATACAACACCACTTACATTTGGTCTAATTTCATACTCTGGTATCTTTGCACCATAAAGCGAAGCTAAACCTAAAGTTGCCAACATTATAATTTTTTTCATAATATATCCTTTTTCAAATTATATAAATAAGTGTAACACCTTACTGTAAAATCTGCACTTAAATTATACATATGACTAATATTTAAATAAGTATAATAAAAAATTGTGTCAAAATTGTGTTAGGTTAAGGTTTTAGACTGTTAATTCATGTAACTCTTTAAATAAATATGCTTCCATAATATCCTCTACATATATCTGCATAGGAGCTACTAAAATAGCGGTACCTTGTTCCATAAAAGGCCAAACATACTCTTTATTATTTTTTATTATTACTACATCAATCCACTCTTGGATCTCTTCTTTTGTGTTAAAAAATTCTGATTTATGTACTTTACCCTCTGCAAACTCTAATAGTAGCCAAAATTTGGCATCATCTAGTAATGTTATTTGTGCTTCATCAACATCTTCGTTGTTATCTACTGGTATTAAAATATTCATATTATTATCCTATTATAAAATTATATATGATTATAGATAATAAATATAAAATAGTGCTTATATATTGTGGAAAATTTATATTTTGAAGTTTTTTGTTAAGCTTAGAGGAAGTTAAGTACTCCTCCCAGATACCTAAACACACCAAAGATAAAAGTTCCTTGCTGTATTCCTACCCTGGGGAGTTGCCTTTAAAAATGATTGTAAAGGTCTAAGAGAAGCAGTCAAAATACTAATGTATTCTCAATGCTTGACTTAAAAGTTACGGAATTTTAATCTAATTATGTTTAAAATTAGATTAAAATATAATTATTCTGGCTTAATAACCCTTACACATATTTGATTTGCTTCATTTGATGAGCCATTTATTGTAGTTATTATATCTTCTTTAAAATTCTTTGTTGATATATAATCCCAATATACATAGTCACCTTTAACTTTTGTTGATGACCAGTAAAAGTTATTATTGAAACTATTATAAAATTTATCTTTGTCTTTATATAGCCCTTTTAATTGTTCAATTGTTGGTAAACTCCAATCTTTAAAACCTTCTAAATCTAAGTTTTTACAATATTCTTGTCCTTTTTTAAACAATAACTTCTTTGTTGTTATATCTTTTGTGTCTTGCCACATCAATGCATCTATTGTAACGCTATTGGCTATATTTTCTTTTTTTAATTTATCTTCTGTATTATTTTCTATATTAATTACATCTTTTAAAACAAGCTCATCTTGCAGTTTTTTATCTTTAATACTTCTATCATCTAAATTATATTCTAATTTGTAAAATTTACCTGCAAACATATCTTTTAGAACTGTAAATTTATTATCACCATTTCGTATCTCTATTTTAATCTTTTTTCCAGAAGGTATATTAACAACTCTATTATTGCTTCCTAATGTTCTACTAAACCTATCATCAATAAATAGATAACCATCTTTTCCTATTAAAAGAAGTTTTGCATTTGCTCTTTTAAATTTTGCATTATAACTTTGAATTTTTAATTTTTTTACGTTAATATTTTTTATAAAATCTTTTGAATAATAGTTTTTATCTGCTGTTGCTTTTAATTCTATGTTTGTATCTGCTTTAACTTGATACCTCTCTATTGGAGTATCTCCAATATATTCGCCATCTAAATATACCTTTGTATTATTTATATCTGAATTTATATTTACAAAACCTATATTATTATCTATCTCATCATTTAATTCTAATGCTTCACTATTAGCACTAAGTGTATTTAATGAAATTAATATTAAAATAATATATTTAAACAGCATAATAACCTCAACCTTATATAGTAGCTTTTGCTTTTAAAATCAAATCATTTAGTTTTGATTCATAAAGTTTTGCTTTTTCCTGATTTGTAGATTCAAATCTTGTAACTAATACAGGTGTTGTATTTGATGCACGAACTAATCCCCAACCATCTTCAAAAATAACCCTAACACCATCAACATCAATAATATCTTTTATAGATGGAAAATCTAATGGTGGGTTTTGTAATAACTCTTTTAATTTATCTATTAGGATAAACTTCTCATCTTCTGTTGTTTCTACTTTTATCTCTTCGGTACTATAAGTTTTTGGCAAAGATTCTATCTCTTTATCAATATCCATATCATTATAAACTAACTCTAAAAGTCTAAATGTAGCATAAACAGCATCATCAAAACCAAAGTATCTATCATTGAAAAAGATATGTCCAGATACTTCAGCTGCAAAATCAGCATCTGTCTCTTGTATTTTAACTTTTAAGTTACTATGTCCAGTTTTATACATAATAGCTTGACCGCCAGAGGAATTTATCTTATCATACATAACTTGTGTACATTTTACTTCACCTATTACTGTTGGTTTATCCATAGTAGATGCAAATAGTATAGCCATAATATCACCTTTGACATTATGTTTTTTAGTTAAAAATGCAATTCTATCAGCATCACCATCATAAGCAAAACCATACTCATAGTCACCCTTAAGTGCTTTTATTAAATCTACAAGATTTTTCTCTTCGCTAGGATCTGGATGGTGATTTGGAAATGTTCCATCAGGTTCGCAATATAAACCATCATAATTTAACTCTAATCTATCTAATATTTCAGTTAAAACAGTATCTGCTACACCATTTCCACAATCAATCATAAATTTTTGACTCATACCTTTTAAGTGTGAAAACTCTTTTACCATATAGTCTATGTATAATGGTTTTACATCAATTGTGATATAAGACTCATCATCTTCTATATTCATATTTTGATTTTCTATAATTGTATCACCTAAACTATAAATATCATCAGCAAAAAATGGTTTATGCTCAATAGCCATTTTAAAGCCATTATAATTTGATGGATTATGACTACCAGTTATCATCACACTAGCATTAGGTTTTATTCCTTCAAACTCATGGTATGAAGCAAAGTAGTTTACTCCAGTAGCAACCATACCCATACCTAGAACTTTACATCCTGCTTTATTTAATCCACTTGTTAAGTATCCAAATAGTTCAGGTGAATGTGTTCTTGCATCATATCCTACAACTACGGCTGGATTAGGAATCGTTCTTTTAACTATCTCTAAACCTAGATAGTATCCAAGTAGTTTAATAGATTGTTCATTTAACTCTTGAGGAACTATCCCTCTTATATCATATTCTCTAAAAATTGATTTTTTTATCATTTATATCTCTTTATTTTTTTATTTTATCTAACATATTATTTTTGCATATCAATTAAAAACTTATAAGAGGAATTAATAGATGTAAACTTATCCTCTTCCTCTCCATCATATACATCTGGATGATATTTTTTTGCCATTAGTCTATATTGTTTCTTTATATCACTTTTTGTTATTTGGTCTTCACTTAAATCAGTTTCAAATAGATTTTGTATATGTGTTTTTACAATATCTTTTTTTGAGTAGTTACCCTCTCCAAATTGTTTTTTAAACTCTTCTTGCTCTTTTTGTTTATTTATCTGATTTATAATAAAAACATAAAATCCAAAATTTATAAATGTTATAATTACAAATGTTAAAGAGAATAAAAAGGAGAAAAATATCCAATTAAAAATAAACATAATTAAAGATATTTTATTAATACGCTTCACTATATTAGATTGTAGTTCTTTTACTTTTATCATCTCAGGATTAAAATATCTTATAATCATAACAAACTGTAAAAAGAGTACTAAATACATAAAGCTATTTAAAGAATATGAATTTATATAAATATCAAATAATGATATATACAGTACCGAAAATGATGTAAAAATAAAAACCGAATGCAATTTATTTGCTAAACTATCCATTATTTTATGTGGAACCCTATTTTTTCTAACAAATATATTTTTTATTAGAATCACTACAACAGCTAGAAATATTTTTAGTATTTTTTTTATCATGTTTTTATTTTACTCTTTAATATAAATTTATCTACATATACTTTTTAAGAACATCAGGAATTGTGATAGTTCCATCTTCATTCTGGTAGTTTTCCATAACAGCAACCATTGTTCTTCCAACAGCTAAACTTGAACCATTTAAAGTATGACAAAGAATATTTTTCTTTCCATCTTTATATCTTATTTTTGCACGTCTAGCTTGAAATTCTCTTGTGTTTGATATAGAAGATATTTCTCTATATGTATTTTGACCTGGTAACCAAACTTCTAAATCTATAGTTGTAGCTGCACTAAATCCAAGGTCACCAGTACAAAGTTGTACTTTTTGATGAGAAAGACCAAGTGAGTCGAGTAAATCACTTGCACAATCAACCATTTTAGCAAAAACTTCTTCTGATTGTTCAGGTGTTGTAATGGCTACCATCTCAACTTTATCAAATTGATGTTGTCTTATCATACCTCTTGTATCTCTACCAGCACTTCCTGCTTCTTTTCTAAAACATGGAGTATATGATGTAAGCAACATTGGTAACTCTTCTTTTGCTACTATCTCATCGTTGTAAAGGTTTGTTAAACAAACTTCAGCTGTAGGAATAAGATATAAATCCTCACCCTCAATTTTAAATAGATCATCTCCAAATTTTGGCAACTGACCTGTACCTTCAAGTGCATTTGTATTTGCCATAAAAGGAACATACCACTCTTCAAAACCTCTTTCTCTATTAAAATCTAAAAAGTAATTTATTAAAGCTCTTTCAAGTCTTGCACCAATACCTTTAAGTGCAGCAAACCTACTTTTTGCTAACTTTACACCTCTTGCAAAATCAATCATTCCATTGTTTTCACCAAGTTCCCAATGCTCTTTTGGTTCAAAACTAAATGTTGGTTTTTCACCAATTGTTGATATTACAACATTTTCATTTTCATCTGCACCTATGGGAACACAATCGTCTGGTAAATTTGGTATTCCCATTGCAATATGTTGCATAGCAGATTCAATATCTCTTACTTCATCTTCAAGCTGTTGTTTTTTAGCTTTTAATTCACCTATTTGTTCTTGTAGAGGTGCTACATCTTTACCCTCTTTTTTATATGAACCAAATTGTTGTGATAAAACTTTTTGCTCCGCTTGTGTTGATTCCATATCTTTTCTTTTTGATTTAGCATCTTCAACTTGAACTTTTAAACTTCCTAAAGTTTCATTTGTTACACCTTTTTTTTGTAATGCAACACTTACTGTGTCAAAATCTTTTTGTAAAAGTTTTATATCTATCATATATATTTTCCTATTTTTATTATTTAATTGTATCTTTGATAATTTTACTTATCTCTTCTTTTTTAACGAAATCTGCACCCATACTTACAATAAACTGGCTAGCTTCTGCTACAGTTAATGTTGTTTGTTTTACATTTGTCTTATCTACTATTACCGTATATCCACTTGTTGGATTTGGACTTGTTGGAACAAAAAGAACAAGTACGGTGTCATATTTACTTAAAACATATGCAGGTACCCACAAATCTGCTTTTGGGTATTCTACTAAAACAACCTCTTTTTTTTCCTCTTTATTATTAGGTGTAAAAAGTGCAGTAATTTTTTTTATTATTGAATATATAGTTCCTATTGCAGGTACTTTTGCAAGAAGTTTATCAATTGTAGATACTAGTAAAGATTTTCCAGCTTTTTCTATTGAAGAACCAATAAAAGCCAGCATGATTACTGTAAAAACAAATAAACTCATTGTATATGTTGTACTGTTTGTGTATGATGAAACAAAATCAAATAAATTTACTGTTAATTCATTTACCCAAAAAATTAGTTGAATAACTATAAGTAAAGGTATAAGTGCTAAAGCACCAATAAATATATATCTAAAAAATTGTTTCATCTAAACCCCAATATTTTTTACAAATCAATTCGAAATAAGTCGAATTGTGCTATTATAGCAGAAAAATACTAAGGATTAATTTTTGAGAATACTATCAGGAATACAACCGTCAGGTACTATACATATTGGTAATTATTTTGGAATGATAAAAAAGATGATTGAGTCTCAAGATGATGGCTCAGGAGATAGAGAATTACTTGCATTTATAGCATCTTACCATGCTCTTACATCTGTAAAAGATAAAGAGTCTTTACAAAAAAATATATTTGAAGCAGCAGTAAATTTTCTTGCACTGGGGATGGATCCAGAAAAATCAACATTTTGGGTTCAAAGTGATGTCCCAGAAGTTTTAGAACTTTATTGGATTCTTTCAAATCATACACCAATGGGACTACTAGAGCGAGCTCATAGTTATAAAGACAAAACGGCAAAAGGGATTGCATCAAATCATGGTCTATTCTCTTATCCAGTTTTAATGGCAGCAGATATATTACTTTTTGATTCAAATATTGTTCCCGTTGGAAAAGATCAAATACAACACGTAGAGATGGCAAGAGATATTGCAAACACTTTTAACAACACTTATGGTGAGATATTAACAATGCCATTATCAAAAGTTGATGAAATTGTTCAAAGTGTGCCGGGTGTTGATGGGGCAAAGATGTCCAAAAGCTATGGAAATACTATTGATATGTTTGGAACAAAAAAAGGTTTAAAAAAACAGGTTATGAAAATAGTTACCGATTCTAAAGAGCTACATGAAGTAAAAGAGTATGCAACATGTAATGTTTATAAACTTTGTGAACTATTTATGGATAAAGATGAGCTAAAGAAACTTCAAGAACGATATGAGACTCCAGGAGAAGGGTATGGACACTTTAAATTAGCTTTATTAGATAAAATTAATGAACATTTTTCTCCATATACTCAAAGAAGAGAACACTATATGAATAATCCACAAGAGGTAAAAGAGATTTTAGCTCATGGTGCTTCAAAGGCAAGAAAAATAGCACAAGAAAAATTAAAAATAATTAGAGATGCAGTTGGGTTAAACTACTAATGAACTCTTCATATAAAAATATTTTAATTTCAATTCTTTTGGCTCTATTAGCTTACGTTGGAGCTGGTTTTGTATTTGATGAGATACAA
Organism: uncultured Arcobacteraceae bacterium; assembly: GCA_965603755.1. Classification (GTDB taxonomy): domain Bacteria; phylum Campylobacterota; class Campylobacteria; order Campylobacterales; family Arcobacteraceae; genus JAIOSF01. The sequence continues at coordinate 37,210 of CBFDEF010000005.1, read as the reverse complement.
GCAAGACTTATAGGTTCTGTTGTATTTTTAGTTGCTATGTGGACAAATGAAGCTTTACCTTTGGGTGCAGTTTCACTTCTACCAATTATTCTATTTCCAGCACTTGATATTATGGCGACAACTGCAACTACTATAAACTATTCTAAATCTATTATCTTTTTATTTTTAGGTGGATTTATGTTGGCAATTGCAGTTGAAAAAATTGGTTTGCACAAAGTAATTGCAAATAAACTTTTGTCAATTTTTCCACCTAGTACAAGAGGAATTATTTTTGCACTTAGTATAACTTCAGCATTTCTTAGCTCATTGCTATCAAATACTACTACTGCACTTTTACTAATGCCTATTGCACTATTTCTTACAGATATTAAAAAACTAAAAATTAGACTTGTGTTAGCTATTGCTTACGGTGCAAGTATTGGTGGGATTATTACACCAATAGGAACACCACCAAACCTTATTCTAATGGGATTCTTACAAGATAATAACCTAGAAATGCTTACCTTTGTAGGATGGATGGCTAAGACAATACCACTTGCCGCTATTATGCTTATCATTGTACCTTATATATTATCCATTGGAGTTAGTGAATTAAAAATTACAAAGAGTCTTGAAGAGAATGAAGGATTAACTGCTTCTCAAAAAAGATTACTTTATATACTTTCTTCTTTAGTTGTTGTTTTATTTGTTAATTCATTTTTCAAAATCAGCGAAGCTGGTATATTACTAGGATATGGTTTAATTATGCTTATGCCTAAAATTGGTTTTTTAATATGGGATGATACTAAAAAAATACCTTATGAGATTATATTTTTATTTGGTGCTGGTTTTTCAATTGCTGCGGCATTTAGTCACACGGGATTAGCATATTCAATATCTCAAATGCTACTAGCACTAACAGAGCTACCACCAATACTTTTAATACTAATTGTAGCTTCATTAATTACTTTTACTACAGAGGTTACTAGTAATACAGCATTGATTTCAATAGCTTTACCAATTATCTTCTCTTTAGGTACGGCTTCAAATATTGATACAAATTTAATACTTATGGTTGCAACTATTTGTGCTAGTTATGCTTTTATGTTGCCTATAGCAACGCCACCAAATGCAATAGCTATGAGTAGTAAAGTTTTAACAATTAAGGATATGGCTTCATTTGGTATACTATTTAATACAATTGCTATATTTATGACATCTGCAGTTGCACTGATGATTTGGTAGGTATTTTTTAATACCTACCAAATAGTTATTAGTTTAAAAATTGTTTGATTTTATGATGTGAATCTAGTTGTTGTTTTACATCTTTTTGATGTTGTTTTAGAAAGTTTATATTTTTAAAAAAAAGTTCTGATAATTGCTTTAAATCATTAAGTTCTAAATCTATATTTTCAGTAGAAATATCATCTATATACTGATCAACCCAACTTACAAGAGAACTAGCCCTCTGCTCTGCGTCAAGGGCATCAATATATTGTAATCTCTTTAGTGCTTCTAAAGACCTGTTTCTTCTTTCCATGCTTCAATAAGACCTTTAACAACTTTTTTTACTTGTGCTATTGAAGATAAATTGTTATCAATTCCTGCACTAAACAATGTCTCAATTTGATATAAATACAATCCATCTAAATAAAAAGCAACATCACCACCATCAAAGTCAAGTATATTTCTTAACTCATCGAAAATAGCAATCGCACGATTTATATTATTAAATTTTGCTTCTATATCATCTGATTCTATTGCGTTCTCAACAAAAGAAAGATATTTTAACAATCCCTCATAAAGTTTTAATATCAACATATACGGGTCTTCAGTAGTTGCCGCCTGTTGATTATATACATTTAAACCCATATTCAAATCTCCATTTTTTTATATTAAATGATTATATTATATTAATACTTAAATAATATTAAGTATTTATATAATTATTATCTATTAGATCTCTAGCTACCAGATGTAGACTGCTCAATCATCATTTTTAGTCCACCGAACTGTGCTTCCATTTGTGCTATTATTCCACTGTATGATGAAAACTGTTCCGCCATGATACCATATTTTACATCAAGTCTTTCAACTTCACTCTCTTTTTCTTTTTCTAAATTTTCTTTTTTATCTATCATATCAAGATCATAGTTATAAAATGTTCCCTGATATCCATCTAATGCATCAAGATACTCATTAAGCTGAACACCAACACCTTTATTTTCATAACTACCAGTGAATACATTTTTCAAATCATCAAAATCATAATTAGCATTTTCGCCATTAACAATTTCATTAAATAATTCAGTATCAAGTGTTAGATTACCTGATTTATCAAGTTCAAAACCAAATACAAATAAATTTTTATCATTATTTATTACATTAGCGTGTGCTTTTTCAATATCACCATATTCATCAAGTGCCGTTCCAAATTCTGGTGTATCTGCACCATAAGAAGCAAAAATCATATTTTTTATATCAGATAAAATATTTTTTAGCATATTCTTATCTTCTATAACTGATTCAGATGAGTATATCTCTTCATTTAGTATCTCTTGTAGTGCTGTATACTGTGTTATCATAGCTTCTGCAGCAACTGTTACTGCACTTGTATCTTTTGAAACTGTTACACTTGAAGTACCCAACTCTATGGCAGTTATTTTAAGACTTCCTTGTGTTGTAATGCTATTCGATGATACATCATAGTCAATACCATCAATTGTAGCATTTAAATTTTGAGCATTCAGTTTATGATTTGCTACATTTTCTATTGTACCATCCGTAGTATATCCTAAGGTTTGACTTGCTGTACCTGTAATACTTAACTCATTTTCAAGTCCTGATTCTTCACTTTTAATAATTAGTCTGTACTCACCATCACCAACCTCTTCAATTGAAGATATTAATCCATTTGTATTATCTATCTCAGATGAAATTTCACTTAAGGTTTTATCTGTAGTATCAAAATCAATTGATGCTGAACCACCTATAGAAATAGATAATGTTCCAGCATTTATATTGTCATCTTTATTTGCTTCTAAAATAACATCTGATTGAAAAACATCTTTTTGTGCCAATTGTGTTATATCGACAGTTGTAGTCCCCTCTTTTAGTGATGACATACTAACTGCATCAAATACTGCTGATGTTCCTGTTCCATCAAATAGATACTGATTAAAAACATTTTCATCATTATATATATCAAAATAGTTTACAACATTTTGTAATTCTGTTATTTTGTCTTTTATTTCTGTTAATTTATCTGCTTCTAATGCGATATTTTCAATATCTTCTGTAATTGGAGCAATAAGAGATTTTTCTTCTGCTGCTCTAATCTTATTAATCATATCACCATTTACTGATTGAGCGGCTTCGCCACCCACACTACCAATCATACTATAATCATAAGTTGGTGTTGTGCTATCTGTTACTGTTGCCATTATTTCTCCTTCTTATTCAGATTTTATATTATCTCTTCATCCCTAAAAGTGTTGCTAACATCTCATCAACAATTGTTATCATTTTTGCATTTGCTTCATAAGCTGCCTGGAATTTTATTAAATCTACCATCTCTTTATCTTTATCAACTTTCGTTAATTTCTCATAAGTGTTTTGCATCGCTTCTTTTACAGCACTTTGTGATTCTTTTTGAAATATAACTGTCTCTCTATTATCTGCAATTTCAACTCGTATAGTCTGATAAAACTTAGAAAATGATGTTTTATCTTCTCCTGTACCTTTAAAATCAATATCATTTTTCCACTGTATTGATGATAGATAATCTAACTTCTCTTGAGTTAGTGTATTTGCCATACCATCATGAAATGTTAATGAGTTAACATTAGCACCAGTAAATAAACCAATTGTTACTATATCATCACTATCTTTATCAGTACTAGAAGCATCCATCCCATACACATATTCATCTTTTTCAGGCTCAATATATGCATATGATAAATCTGATAAAGTTTTGGCAAAAGTATCAAGCATCACTTTATATTCAGTAAATTTATTTTCGCCAGATTCAGTTTTAATATTTTCTATCATAGGGTTTAAAATCCCACCTTTTATATTAATCTCTTCATCATATATCTCTAGATGAATATCATCAATACCTATATTACTTAATGTACTATGAGTTGATACAAAAGATGAAACAATATCACCATTATCATCTACATTATCATCATCACTTACAAGGATTTCACCAACAAACTTACCTTTTTCACCATCTACGGCAGACTCTATTACTAAATATCTATCTTTATTTGGAGTTGCAACATCATAATCAGAATGAAGTGGATTATTTGTAAGTATTTTATTACCATCTATATCTAGTTCATACTGTCCATTATATGCTGTAACTTCACCTAACATCTCTGTATTATCATTTATTTTTGTTACTAATGCTCGTACTATATTTGTTTCATCAACAACTATGTCTTCATAAGTTTCTGGTACTGTTCCAATAGGTGCGGTAATTGTTTCTCCATGATTAACAGTTATTGTTATCTCATTATTTAGAACATATGATACGCTATCTACTATCCCCTCAACTGATTCAACACTTGCTTCAAAATTTATACCTCTACTAGAATCAGCACTTAAGCTTGGAACATCTCCTTCAGTATCTAAATAAGTTATTTTTATCGAACTTGCATCTACTTTTTCTATTTTTTCTATTTGTGCTTCAGGATGTAATAAGTTCCAGTTATCAATTATCGTACTTGGACTACCTCCTGCTGCATCAGCAGCAATTCTATCTATTGTTTGTTCTGCCGTATCCCCTGCAATAGAACCTGGTATTGCTGTACTTAAAAAGTTAACTGTATCTACAGAAGTACCTGTTATATTTATTGTTTGCTCTTCAGCTGTTGTATTAGCACCACTCCAAGTTGCGGCATCAACAATATTACTTACATATGGAATTACACCTTCTTCTGCATATGCATCTTTTTGTGGGCTGTAAGTTTCTGATAAATTAATAGAATGGACATTCGTGTCAAATCTTACAGCTGTTACACCACCAATTTTCAGCTCATAATGATCTTCTCTTGATATCTCTATATCAACATATTTTGCTAATTCAATCTCTAAAGCATCTCTCTTATCAAGTAGATCATTTGGAGTGCCTACTGTATCAACTATCTCTGCACTAATTTTACCAATATTAGTAAGTATATTGTTTATCTCTTCTACAGTATCAGTAGCTTTATTAAGAGTAGCTTCTTCTCTTTGTTCTATACCTTCATATAAACTTTTTAAGTCATCAACTAATATATTTGCATTATTCTTTAAATCATTTCTATAAATCTCATTTTGAGGACTAGTTTTCAAATTCTCTAAAGACTGAAAGTACCTATTCAAATCTGCAGATAACCCACTATCATCAGTCTCATAAAAAATTGACTCAATATCGTTAAGCATAACATCTAATTCAGTAAACGAATTTAACTTACTCTCTTCCTCAATTAAGTTCTGATACATATAAACATTTGTTATTCTACTTATATCATCTACACTAACCCCTCGACCTGTAAGTCTAGAGTCTGCGTGATCAAGTTCTGAAATATTAACAACACGAGACTTGTATCCTGGAGTGTTCTCATTTGCTAAGTTATTCATAACACCTTCAACTTGTACTTGAGCTGCATGAAGTCCAGTTTGTGCTACATTTAATATATTTAACATAATATTCTCCTACCTATTTTTTATTTTAGTATTACAATTCTTAATTTTAGATTAAAAAGGTGATATAGATTCTAGCATTTTGCTTCCCCAAGGTTTCTCCAATGCTTCAGCTTCATCTCCCTCTTTATTATATAAAATTTTTAAATTAGCTAACTGATATGAATAAACAGTGTTTTCAGGACTAATATCATAAGGTCTAATAATTCCACTAACCATAATTAACTGTTTTTGTCCATTTATCAACATCTGCTTAGTACCTTTAATAAAGTAGTTACCATTTTGATATGTTTGTTCTATTATTGCTGATACTGTTGTTGTAAACTCTTCATCATCACTTGATTTTGAAGAACCAGAAAATGAATTTTCTGAACCGCCTTCTAAAGATATACCAAATATTCCATTTGCTTTATTTGCAATATTTTTTATTGATGATGGAGTATTTGGTGTTGTAGCAATAAGTCCTCCACCAATTCCTGATGAATTCGATTTGCTAGTTTCTCTTTTTCCAGTTGATGTATTTTGTAAAGATTCATTAATCATAACTTGTATAATATCACCTGTCTGTAAATCTTTTTTATCAGAAAATAAAGATGCACCTCTTCTTGAATAGAGTGAACCTTTATTTTGTACTACAGGCTCAACTTTTTTTAAAACTTGCATTTTAGGTGGTGTATTCATTTTAAGGACTTCTTTTTTAGAACAACCGATAAAGTTTATTAATATTAAAACTAATACAATAATTTTAAGATTCATACTTATTCTCCACAACTGTATTTAAGTCCAATGCAATTTTTATATTTTTTGATGTATTTTTAATTAATGCTTTTACACCATATCTAATTAGAACTGGCTCAATATTAGTATTGTAATCACATACAATTAATAGCTTATCTTTAACTACAGCAATTGACTCAATATGTTTTTGATCTAGAAGATCAACAACTATAACAGCCTCTTTATATATTAGTTTTTCTAATTTTTTGGAAAAATCTTGTTTTTTGTTTTCTAGTTTTATATCTAATTTACTTAATAATTGTTCATTTTGTTCTTGAAATTTGCTACTCATATGTCCATAATATAAATAAAACATACCCAACAGTGAAAGCATAGAGAATGCTTTTATAATAAGTTGATTTCTATTTTTACCTTTTATTATAACAATCATCTATACCCTTTATTTTTTATTTTATTACAAATGATGTAAAGAAGATATCTTTAATACTATCTCTTTTAACATCCTCTTCACTTGTTGCATCATTTAAGATATTATTGATCTCTTCGATCATCTCCTCTTTTAACATAGCTTTTCCACCTACAGTTAAAAGTTCTTCACTACTTCTTGCACTAACTTGTCTAATAACAGCATCTATTATTTCAGCTTTATTAGTTTCAACAATTTGTGAAATTGAAGGCTCTAATGTTTTCATAGTAAAAGATAGCTTCATTAATTTTGCTCTACCTTTTGCATCAGTAATATTAAGAACTAAACTATCAACTTGTGCTAAAAACTTTTCACCTTCTTCCTCTTCACTTGCTACATCTTGTTTTTGTTCAACTTGTGCGCCAGGTGCAGCTTGAGGATCAAACATCCCCTTTGAATATAAAAAGTAACCTATTCCACCAACTGCTGCTAATAGTACAACAATAAGTACTATTAACACAATCATCATTCCGTTTCCGCCACCTTTTTTCTCTTCTTTTGCTTCTACTTCATCTGCCATTACTCTTCCTCCTTGGTTTTATTTTCATCTTCTTCTTTTTTGATTCTCATTTTTTTCATCAATATTGCTGAAGTTTTTGTATCAAACTTTTTTAATATTTTTATTACTCTTTTCTCTTTTAATCTTATCATAATATCAAACACTTCATTAATCTCACCATTTTTAATCATCTCATTAAAAATATTTACTACAACACCTAACTTCATTTTATCATACATTTTCATAGATTTTGTACTTATTACTCTTTTAATTTCATCTAAAATTTTTTGATTTTCATCTCGAAGTGTTCGTATACTTAACTCTTCCATTTTAATCTCTTTTTGAATTGATTCTAGTTCTGCTTTTGAACGCTGATAGTCCAACTCTTTTGCTTCATAAAATTCATTAAGCTCATCTTTTATCTCCATAAGCTCTTGCTTCTCTTTAAATAAACTACCCTCTTCCATAATAACGGCATTTAAAAAAGTTGAGATAATAAATAAAAAAATAGATATTTTAAATAACATGAGATTCCATTCTTTTCTTAATAAATTTTGCCTGCATATACTCAGCAGAAACTATCTCTTCTTGTTTTTCTATCTCTTTTAATTTTTCTCGCTTTTGCTCTTGTAATATATAATTGAATTGTTCGCTCTCTTTATTTAAATTTACGACAAGACCATCATAATGCTCAATCTGTTTTTTTAAATGTTCTTTATTTTGAGATAATTTTATAATATGTTCTTTCATAGTCTGTTTATGAATTTCAAGTACTCTAAAATCTGAAATTGCTCCCATTATATCAACACTTGTTGTGTGTAGTTTTGTATTTGTTAATGCCAGTTCACTATCTATATCATTTATTTTTGCTAAAGCTTGTTGTTTTAACAATACTTGCTGATTTATCTGTTGCTGTTTTAATTTATATAATTGATCTATCATTAAATTTTACCAAATAATATTATCAAACCCCAAAGTTCAAGAGTATATGCTTCAATATGATCACCAATCCAAGGTAAAGAAAATACTATAAAAACAGAAACAATTATCATTTTTGGTACAAAAGATAAAGATGCATCACTAATTTGTGTAACTGCTTGAAATATACTAATAATTAAACCAATAACCATACTAACAATAAGAGATGGTAATCCTAAAAGAAGGATAATCTTTACAGTATTTTGTGATATTGCCATCAAATCCATAATTAATCTTTTACTTTTATTGTTATTTCTATTGTTTTATTATTTAATAATTGACTTAACAACGAAGCTAAATCAGATGTATTAACACTACTTATATTTGTGTCATATGGTTCATCTTCATCATCTAAAGCAGACTCAATCTCTGCCATAGGAAGTATATCCATATCACCAATATCTTCTAATATTTCACCATCGCTTTGTTCAATATCATCGATATTTTCTATTGGATCTTCTAACTCTTCTGGCTCAATTGGTTCATCCATTAAATCTTCTGGAACATTAAGAACTTCATCTCCTATTGATTGATCTAACTTAGGCTCTTCTCCCAAAGCTTCTCTAATATCAGATTCTATTAATTCGTCTAGCTGCGTAAAATCTTCACTCATATCAACTCCTTAACTATTCTTTTATTTCATTTGAGAGATTTTTATTCTCTTGCAATTCTAAATCATCTTCAAAAACATCAAACATATCATCAATAGATGTTATCTCATGTGCTTTAGGTCTTATTTTTACAGAGGATTCAAGTCTTTTTTCTAAATACACTATTAAATCATCATAAGTTCTAAAACTTATATCACCAACTCCGTATTTATCTAAAAAAAATTTTTCTATACCATCTTTTGGTATTAAAAATTTAAAATATTTAGTTATATAGTCATCTTCAATTATTTTATCTTGATCAATTAAAAATATTTGATGTGGGTCCTCTTTTATAAACTCTTTTAAATTTGATAAACTAGTTACCGTTATAACTTTTCCGTCATCTATTTTAAATCTTATATTACCATGATCTAAAACTGTATGGATTTTATGTTTAAATGTATTACTACCATAAATATATATATTCACAAGACGCCTCAAAATTAAATTATTTGAATTGATTATATCTATATTTTTATTAAAGTTTAGCTAGAATGTTTAAATATAAAAACATAAAATTTACGAGCAGGATATTTTAACATTGAAAAAAATACTTTTAATACTTTTTCTTTCACTTACTATTTATGGTCAAACTATAAAAGATATCTCAAATATCGTTGGGATTAGAGAGAATCAACTAATTGGACATGGATTAATTGTAGGGTTACCAGGGACGGGGGATAAGAGCCAATTTACAATGCAGTCATTACAAAACCTTTTAAGAAATTCTTATGTTAAAATACCCGCTTCTTCAATTAAATCTAAAAATATTGCTACGGTTATGGTGACTGCAATTTTACCTCCATTCGCAAGACAAGGTGATAAAATAAAACTTAAAGTTTCTTCTATAGGAGATGCAAAGTCTATTGATGGTGGACAACTATTATTAACTCAACTAAAAGGTGTGGATGGCAAAGTATATGCACTTGCTCAAGGTACTATCATTGCAAATAATATAAATAAAAGAAGTGGTTTTATTTATGATGGAGCTACAGTTGAAAATGAGATAAACTTCTCTTTAAAAGATGAAAACTTCATAACATTAAGTTTAATTAAACAAGATGCAACAATAGCAACATTGTGTGAAGAGAAAATAAATGAAGAGTTTGGACAAAATATTGCAGTTGCATATGATACAAGAACTATAGAGATTACAAAACCATTAAATATATCTACTACTAGATTTATATCTCAAATACAGAATATAAAACTTGATACAATGATGAAAAAGAAAATTTTAATTGATCCTATAAAAGAGATAATAATTGCAGGTGCTGATATAACAATCAACCCTGTTACAATTTCAAGAAAAGGGTTTACTATAAGAATTAAAAAAAGTAAACTCGATGAAAAAGGTTGGCAAGATAAAGCTATAAATAAAGGCTTAGATATTGGAGATGATGTAACAATTGGGGATACACCAGTTCAAGTTAATTTAGATAATGCTTTAATAAATACAAAACAACTACCAACAATATCAGACCTTATGAGATCATTAAAAGTTATGAAAGTTGATATTAGTGAAATAATTGATACAATTAAAATGCTTGATAGCTTAGGTGCTATTGATGCAGAAGTTGAGATAGTGAGATAAAAAGATGGCAGAATTTTTAAGTCAAGATGAGATTGATGCGTTATTGGATATTGCTGATGAAGATGGTGATTTTGAAGAACTAGAAGATAACTCAGCCTCAGCAACTAAAGAGAAAAGTTATGCGATTTATGACTTTAAAAAACCAAATAGAATATCAGCAGATCAAATGAAAGCATTTAATGCCTTGCACGATAAGATGTTAAGATCTACAATTAGTGAAGTATCTGCAATGTTAAGAAAAATTGTTGATATAAAACTATATAGTATTGAGCAGATGACTTATGGTGAGTTTATCCTTTCAATTCCACAAATTACAAGTTTAAATACATTATCGATTAAACCACTTGAGGGTAGAATTGTAATGGAGTGTAACCCTGGTATAAGTCACAAAATTATTGCCCATCTACTTGGAAATGGAGATAGTGCCCTTAGTGATTCTACAGAAAAAGAGTTAACTGAAATAGAGATGCAAGTATTTGATCACTTTTATAAACTTATAGTAAATCATCTTAAAAAAGCTTGGGATGATGTATCTTCTATAAACTTTAAAATTGAAAGTCGAGATACAAATGCAAATGCAATTCAGATTATTTCAGATCATGAAATTGTACTTCTTGTTGTATTTGAGATAACAATTGATGATGAGTCTGGATTTTTATCAATTTGTTACCCTATTTCCTATATTGAATCTCTGTTAAATATAATTGTAGAGAAAGTATTTGCAGAAGCTAAACATAAAAAAGTAAGTAAAAAGAAAGATATTAATGCGCTAATCTCTGGTGCTAGAATGAAAATAGATGCAATACTTGCTGAAACAGAACTTACCGTACAACAACTTCTAAACTTGCGAGAAGATGATGTAATACTTTTTAGTAAAAATGCAACTAGCTCATCTGCAAAACTATATATAAATAATAAAGAAAAATGGTCATCAGTAGCTGGTTCATCAAATAATAGAAAAGCTGTTCAGATTAAGTCAAATATTGATCATGAAAAGATGGAAACACTTGCATCTCTTAAATCAATTAATGATGCTAGAGATGAAGAGAAAAAGAAAGCAAATGAAGCAATTGCAAAACTTCTTAATACAAAAGATGTTTATAATTAAAGATAAATAAAGTGGATAATTTACTAAATCTAATTGGCAGAACAAAAGAACTTTTCAAAAAAGATATTAAAAATTATAATAGTGAGTTAAAAGAAATCGTTTCAAGTTCATCATTTTTAGTAATTGGTGGAGCTGGTTCAATTGGACAAGCTGTTACAAAAGAGATATTTAAACGAAATCCTAAAAAACTTCATGTTGTAGATATAAGTGAAAATAACATGGTTGAATTAGTTCGTGATATTAGAAGTAGTTTTGGATATATTGATGGAGATTTTCAAACATTTGCTTTAGATGTTGGTTCTATTGAATATGATGCTTTTATAAAAAATGATGGAAAATATGACTATGTTTTAAATCTATCAGCTTTAAAACATGTAAGAAGTGAAAAAGATCCTTTTACTCTAATGAGAATGATTGATGTAAATATTTTTAATACAGATAAAACACTTCAACAATCACTTGAGAATGGATCTAAAAAATACTTTTGTGTTTCTACTGATAAAGCTGCAAATCCTGTTAATATGATGGGTGCTAGTAAAAGAATTATGGAGATGTTTGTAATGAGAAAATCTCTAGATATAAAAGTATCTATGGCAAGATTTGCAAATGTTGCTTTTTCAGATGGTTCACTTCTTCATGGATTTAATCAAAGAATACAAAAAAACCAACCAATTGTTGCTCCCAATGATATAAAAAGATATTTTGTAACACCTCAAGAATCAGGTGAACTTTGTCTTATGTCATGTATCTTCGGTGAAAACAGAGATATATTTTTCCCAAAACTTAGTGAAAATTTGCATCTTATCTCTTTTGCTGATATAGCAGTAAAGTATCTTGAAAATTTAGGATATGAACCACATTTATGTGAAAATGAAGATGAAGCAAGAGAATTAGTGAAAACTCTTCCATCTCAAGGTAAATGGCCTTGTTTATTTACTTCAAGTGATACAACAGGTGAAAAAGATTTTGAAGAATTTTTTACAGATAATGAAATATTAGATATGGATAGATTTGAAAATCTTGGTGTGATTAAAAATGATGCTTTATTTAATGAGGATAAATTAAACAACTTTAATGAAACAATTAAAGAGTTAAAGAATAATCTATCTTGGGATAAAAAAGATATAGTAAAAGAGTTTTTTACAATGATACCTGACTTTGGACATAAAGAAACAGGTAAATATTTAGACTCTAAGATGTAATATGAAAGATATAATAAATTTTATTCAAAAAACTTTTAACACAAAAGAGTTTATCCCTCTGCATGAGCCAAGATTTACAGGTAATGAAAAAAAATACTTAAATGATTGTATTGATTCTACATTTGTTTCTAGTGTTGGCAAATATGTTGATATGTTTGAAGAGCAATTTGCTAAAAAAGTTGGAAGTAAGTATGCTATTGCTACAGTTAATGGAACATCAGCTTTGCATATCTCTTTAATACTTGCAGATGTTAAAAAAGATGATGAAGTGATAACTCAACCTTTAACATTTATAGCAACTTGTAATGCGATAGATTATATTGGTGCAAAACCTATATTTGTAGATGTTGATTTAGATACTATGGGACTATCAGCTAAGTCACTTAATCACTTTTTAAAAACAAACTGTGAACTTGTAAATAAGCAATGTGTAAATAAAACTACATCAAAGATTATTAAAGCTTGTGTACCTATGCATACTTTTGGTCATCCGTGTAGAATTGATGAGATAAAAGAGATATGTGATAAATGGAATATCTCTTTAGTTGAAGATGCTGCTGAGAGTTTAGGTTCTTACTATAAAGAAAAACATACAGGAACTTTTGGAAAACTTGGAGCTTTTAGTTTTAATGGAAATAAAATTATAACTTCAGGCGGTGGAGGAGTTATTGTAACTGATGATGAAAACTTAGCAAAAAGAGCAAAGCATCTTACAACAACAGCAAAAGTACCACACATGTACGAGTATGTACATGATGAGATTGGTTACAACTATAGAATGCCAAATCTAAATGCAGCACTCCTTGTAGCACAACTAGAACAATTAGATAATTTTATAAGTTCAAAAAGAAAATTAGCAAAAAAATATGATGAGTTCTTTTTATCAAATGAAGATATAACATTTGTAAAAGAACCGAAAAATTCTAAATCAAATTATTGGTTACAAGCAGTTATTGTAAATGATATAAAAAATAGAGATGAGTTTTTAGAGTACACAAATAAAAATGGTGTTATGACAAGGCCTATTTGGAAACTTATGAATGAATTAGAGATGTTTAAAGATGCACAATGTACAAAGCTAGATAATGCAAAATATCTAGAAGAGAGAGTTATAAATATCTCAAGTAGTGTGATTGTATAATGGAAGAGATACTATTAATAGGTGGTGGTGGTCACTGTAAATCAGTTATTGATGTGATTGAGCAAGAAAATAGATATAAAATAGCTGGAATTATTGATAAAAAAGAGTTAATAGGTCAAGATGTTTTAGGATATAAAATTATTGCTTGTGATGACGATTTAGATAAGTTATTTAAAACATATAAAAATGTTATTGTTACTGTAGGACAAATACAATCACCTAAACTAAGAGTTAAACTATTTACTAAATTAAAGACAATCGGATATAATATACCAGCAATTATATCACCACTTGCTTATGTGTCAAAACATGCTGCTATAGATGAAGGTACAATTATAATGCATCATGCATTAGTAAATGCTAGTGTAAATATTGGAAAAAACTGCATAATAAATACAAAAGCTTTAATAGAACATGATTGCACAATTGAAGACAATTGCCATATATCAACTGCAGCTGTAGTAAATGGTGGGGTAGTAGTTAAAGATGGCACTTTTTTTGGAAGTAATGCTACATCAAAAGAGTATATACAAATTGAAGGATTTATAAAAGCTGGGAGCCTAAGAAAGTGAATAAAGAACTAAATAGTGTATTTATAATAGCAGAAGCTGGTGTTAATCATAATGGTTCTATTAATTTAGCAAAACAACTAATAGATGTAGCAAGTGAAGCAGGAGTTAATGCCGTAAAATTTCAAACATTTAAAACAGAAAATCTTGTTTCAAAGAACGCTCAAAAAGCTGATTATCAAAAAGAGACTACCAACTCTCAAGAATCACAATTTGATATGATAAAAAAACTTGAACTTGATATAGATACTCATCATCAATTAATTTCATATTGTAATAGTAAAAATATTATGTTTCTTTCAACTCCTTTTGATTTAGATAGTATAGATTTATTAAATAATTTAGGCTTAGAGATATTTAAGATTCCAAGCGGAGAGATTACAAATTTACCATATCTTAGACATATTGGTAGTTTAAAGAAAAAAGTTATCCTTTCTACTGGTATGGCAGATATTGGAGAGATTGAAGATGCTTTGGATATTTTAATAAATGAGGGTACATTAAAAGAGAATATAACTGTACTTCATGCAAATACGATGTATCCAACTCCTTATGAAGATGTAAACTTAAAAGCTATGGTAACTATTGGAAATACTTTTGATGTGGCTTTCGGATATAGTGACCACACTTTAGGAATAGAGGTTGATATTGCCGCAGTTGCTATGGGTGCTGTTTGTATTGAAAAGCATTTTACATTGGATAAGAATATGGAAGGACCTGACCATAAAGCTAGTTTAGAACCAGATGAATTAATATCAATGGTAAAAGGTATACGAAATATAGAACTAGCACTTGGAAGTAGTGTGAAGAAACCTAGTCCTAGTGAAAAACCAAATATTAAAATTGCAAGAAAATCTATAGTTGCTAGTACTGATATAAAAGTTGGTGATATACTAAGTGAAAATAATTTAGCAATAAAAAGACCATCAGGTGGAATAAGTCCAATGAGATGGGATGAAATAATTGGAACTATATCAGTAAAAGATTATAATAAAGATGAGCAAATATAATGTCTAAAAGAAAAATATGTGTAGTAACAGGTACTCGTGCAGAATATGGTATATTATATCCTCTAATTAAAAAAATATCTACTCATAAAGAATTAGAACTTCAACTAATAGTTACAGGTATGCACCTCAGCCCTGAGTTTGGACTAACATATAAAGAGATTGAAAAAGATTTTATTATTAATAAAAAAGTAGAGATGCTTTTGTCATCTGATACAGCTATTGGCATCTCAAAATCTATGGGATTGGCTCAAATCTCTTTTTCTGAATGCTACGAAGAACTAAAACCTGATATAGTAGTAGTTTTAGGAGATAGATACGAGATATTTTCGTGCGTTAGTACTGCTATGATTTTTAATATACCTATTGCACATATTCATGGCGGTGAAACTACACAAGGTGCATATGATGAGTCAATAAGACATTGCATAACAAAAATGTCTCATCTACATTTTACTTCAACAGAAGATTATAAAAATAGAGTAATACAACTGGGAGAAAATCCTAATAGAGTTTTTAATGTAGGAGCATTAGGTGTTGAAAATATAAAACATTTGCCATCTATGACAAAAGAGAAGTTTGAAAACTCTATTGATTTTAAACTAAACAATAAAAATATATTAGTAACATTTCATCCCGTTACATTAGAAAATAATACAGCACAAGAGCAATTTCAAGAGATATTAAATGCATTAGATAGTTTAAATGATACTAGCATCATATTTACAAAAGCAAATAGCGACACAAATGGTAGAGTTATCAATAAAATGATAGATCAATATGTATCAAATAAAAAGAACTCTGTTGCCTTTACCTCTTTAGGGATGGAAAGATACCTTTGTGCACTACAGCATATTGATGCAGTTGTTGGAAATAGCTCAAGTGGACTATTAGAAGCTCCTAGCTTTAAAATCCCTACAATCAATGTAGGTGATAGACAAAAAGGGAGAATACAAGCATCAAGTGTAGTGAATTGTGAACCAAATGAAAATAGCATACTAAAGGCTCTTGATATTATTTATAGTTCTTCATTTCAAAATAACCTAAAAAATACAAAAAATCCTTATGAAGGATATGAAACATCAAATAATATTATTACAACTTTATTAGAGACAAATTTAGATACAATTATTAAGAAAAGCTTTTGGGATATTGAAAATGATTAATCACAGTGAAATTACTATAAATAAAAACAAAACAATAAAAGAAGCACTTAAAATTATAGATAAAGGTGCAATCCGTATTGTTATAGTACTAGATAACGAAAAAAAAGTTATAGGAACACTTACAGATGGAGATATAAGAAGGGGTTTACTTGATGGCTTAAACTTAGAATCATCTATTAATAATCTATACTTTAAAACACCAACTTTAGCAAATATTAATGACTCTCAAGAATCTATAATACAAAAAGCTATTACAAAAAAACTTTATCAAATACCAATTGTAAATGATAATGGAGAGTTAGTTGATATAGAAGACTTAGCTAATTTACTAAAAGTAACCACCAAAAGAAACAGAGTTATCCTTATGGCTGGCGGTTTAGGTACAAGACTTAGACCTTTAACTCAAAATATACCAAAACCACTTTTAAAAGTTGGAAATAAACCTATACTTGAAACAATTGTAGAGAATTTTGTAAAACATGGCTTTGTAAATATCACTATTAGTATAAATTATAAAGCAGAGATGATAAAAGAACACTTCAAAGATGGTTCACATTTGGGGGCTAATATAGACTATATTCAAGAGGATAAAAGACTAGGTACCGCAGGAGCGCTAAGTCTTATAAAAGATAGACCGCAAGAGCCATTTTTTGTGATGAATGCAGATTTACTGACTAATGTAAATTTTGCTCATCTTTTAGACTTTCATATGCATGAAAGAAGTGTTGCAACTATGTGTGTAAGGGAGTATGATTTTCAAGTACCATATGGAGTTATAGAAACAAATGGTAGTAATATCACTTCAATAAAAGAGAAACCAATACAAAAATTTTTTGTAAATGCAGGTATCTATACACTTTCTCCTCAAGTCTTTGAGTATATTCCACAAAATACTTTTTACGATATGCCAACACTTTTTGATGAGTTGATTAAAAAGGAGTTAAAATCTACATCTTTCCCTCTTCATGAGTATTGGATGGATATTGGTAGAATCTCTGATTTTGAACAAGCACAAAATGAATATGGTAGTGTTTTTAATGAATAAAACCCCGTCATTTCTAGCTATTATCCCAGCACGAGGTGGAAGTAAAAGGTTACCTAAAAAAAATAGTTTACTCCTAAATGGAGAACCTTTAATAGCATACACTATAGAAGCATCGCTGCAAAGTAACTATATCACAAAAACCATTGTTTCAAGCGATGATGATGAGATTTTAAATATAGCTAAAAAATATGGTAGTGATATTATTAAAAGACCCGATGATTTAGCGACAGATACATCTACATCTTATGATGCTATAGAGCACACAATTTTAAATCAAAAAAAGAGATATGACTATATCATACTTTTACAACCAACTAGTCCGCTTCGAACATATAAAGATATAGATAAAGCTATTGAGTTACTTATCAATAAAGATGCTGATGCTATCATATCAACTTGTGAAGTTGATCATCCTGTACAGTGGAATATGCAAATTGATGAAACACTTGATATGTCAAAATCAATACAAACTATCAATTCTAAAAGATCGCAGGATCAAACTAAATACTATAGACTCAATGGTGCTATTTATATTGCGAATACTAAAAAACTATTAGAAGAAAAAACATTTTTTCTATCTAAAAATATTTATAGTCATATTATGAAAAAAGAAGATTCTATTGATATTGATGATGAGTTAGATTTTATTATAGTCAAAAATATAATAGAACAAAAAAGATAAAAGTAGTTTTATCTCATAAGATGGATTAATTAATGAATAAAAAAAACAATACGAATAATATATTTCAAAAAGCATTCGAAAATCATCAAAAAGGTAATCTTCAAAAAGCAAAAAAACTTTATATGGAAGTACTTTCAAAAGATCAAAATCATCCTGATGCTAATCACAACTTAGGGGTTTTGCTAATACAGGATAATAAAGTTGATGAAGCAATACCTTTTTTTGAATTGGCATTTAAGCTTGATCCATCAAATATTCAATATAAGAATAACCTAAATAATGCCATCGAATTAAAACAAGAGAATAATATAAAGATTAATTCATACAATTTAGATAAAGAATTAGTCGAACTATTTAATCAATCAAAATATAAAGAGGCTCATATTAAAGCTAAAGAAGCTCTTGAAAATGATTTAAATAATTTTATAGCTTTGAAAATTATTGGACTAATATATTTTAAATTAAAAGACTATGAAAATGCATTGATAAATTTAAATAATGCATTAAAGTTAAATAAAAATGATCTAGATATTCTTAACACTATGGCTTCTATATATAAGAGTTTAAATAGAATAGAAGAAACAGAACAACTTTTTAGAAAAATTTTAGACTTAAATCCAGATGTAGCACAACACAACTTCAAGCTAGCAGTTTTATTAAATAGTATTGGAAAACAGTCTGAAGCTGAGCAATACTACAAAAAAGCACTAATCTTAAACCCAAAGTCTGCAATATATCATTCTAACTTAGGACTTTTAGTTAAGAATGCAGGAAGACTTAAAGAAGCTGAGCAATACTTTAGAAAAGCAATACAATTAAATCCTGATGATGCAAAATACCACAGAGTACTCTCTTCTCAAATAAAATATACTCCAAATGAACCTCATCTTAAACAGTTGATAGATATATATAATGATAAATCAACAAACCCAAATAAATATCAAATTATATTTGCATTAGCAAAAGCTTATGAGGATATTGAGGATTATGAAACTAGTTTTAAATATTTTCATGAGGCAAATAAATTAAAATTTGATAGTTTAAATTACAATGTAAATAATGATATCCAACTTTTTAATCGTATACAATCAATCTTTTTAAATAGAGGCTTGAAAAATGGGAACATACCAAAAATCAATAGTGACAAAAGACCTATATTTATTGTAGGTATGCCTAGAAGTGGAACTACTTTAGTTGAACAAATCATATCTTCGCACACAGAAGTTCATGGTTGTGGAGAATTAGAATTTTTAAGACTTGGTGTTTCAAATCATATAATTAGAGTTAATAACTCTTCAGAACTTGATATAGCATTACCAAAACTTTACAATGAGTATTTATCAAAAATAGAAAAACTAAATTTCTCCAATAAAATATTTACAGATAAAATGCCTCATAATTTTAGATATATAGGAGCAATTCTTGAAGCTTTCCCAAATGCCAAGATTATTAATCTAAAAAGGGAGCCTATGGCAATATGCTGGTCATTGTACAAAAATCATTTTTCTAACACTGGATTAGGTTACTCATATAATTTAGATACAATTGCTATACATTTTCAAAAGTATGAAGAGATGATGAGATATTGGCATGAAAAATACCCTGGTAAAATATATGATTTAGAATATGAAAAATTGACAAATAATCAATATGATGAAACAGTAAAACTTTTAGACTATTGTGAATTAGACTTTGAAGAGAGTGTACTAAATCCACATCAAAATACAAAAAGTGTATCAACGGCAAGTAGTCTTCAAATAAGAAAAAAAATTTATAAAGGAAGCAGTGAAGCTTGGAAAAGATATGAAAAATATCTTGAGCCTCTAAAACAGAAATTGAGTGTATATTAAATTAAAAAGATAAATTTAATAAATTCTATGCCTAATATAAAAATAATGATATTAACATAGAAGGTATTATATCAATATACTTCTTCTATGGTATTTTTATACACATTTGCTAATAGTAAAAGATGCTTGCACCATAATCTTTTAACTTTTTTAATTAGATTTCCTTCATTTTTCATCTCTTTATCATTAAATTGATATCCAATATATGATTCCATAGTTAAAATATATGTTCTAAAGATTTTAGAAAGATAGAATTTATTATATTCAACCATATCAATAATTATCAAATGAAATATCTCTTGTCTAGCTGTAATAAATAAATCATAACTTTTGATTTTTAGACTATCGAGTTTATTTAGTAAATCTATCAATTTATTTACTAATGTAACACTATTCTTCAAGGCATTTAACTCACTATGCGTAAATCCTATTTCTAGATCTTTGTGCATCTCCTCAATAAATTTTTCCATAGATAATTTAGGGATAGCTTCACCAATTTTAACATCATCTATTGATAATGGAACAGCACCATCAAAATAAGCACCATCATTTAGGTTGTAAACTGAACAATTATTTTTTTCATTTATTATTTTTAATGCACTATTATAAGCTTTTATAGATTTCTCAAATATTATAGAAGTTACTACACTATCTCTAAAATTACCTTTTACATTAACCGTAGAATCAGAAATGCTAAAGCCCCCTGACTTCATAGAAAAGTTATCTTCTTTTTGATCATCAGTTAGAGAACTACTCTTACTTTTTAAATGTTCTTTAATATGTGTATCACCACTATCTTGATCAAATGCCAAATCAGAACCTAGCAAATATATCTCATTTGGACCCAAAGAAGCTGTAAGATGTAAACTAATCTCTCCAACTGAATTTGCACTAATAAGAACTGATTTTTCCTTATATTGTGTCATCGCTTCATTTAATAAAACATGCTTTGATTCAAACATATCAAGTACTTTATTATATGTCCCAGATGCTGCTATAATAGGAATTTTTTTTATTATATCTTTGTATTCATCTAAAAATTGTTTTTTTATAACTTCACTCTCATCAACAGATACTATTAAATTGATTTTGATATCTTCTTTTATTAATTTAGTTACAACAGCACTGATTGCAACTATATAAAATTTATCTTGATGTTTTTTTACCCATTCTATATGTTTTCCTAATGATGGACCAGCCGCAAGAATTAATGTTGGTATATTCTTTAAAATGGAAAGATTCTTTGTATTATCCATTACAGGGTATTTCATTATATTTTCAAATGATCTCTGCATGTGAACATTAAGTGCGTGCCAATAATTATATACTGTGGGACTAATTTTAGACACTACAATCATAACTCTATCAAAAAAATCACCTATATTGTAGTTTGAGCAATAATATTTAATCATATAGTTTGACTTAAATGAATAATTCAAAAAATTATGAATATCCAACTCAAGCTTGTTACTATCTGGCATAACTGAAAAAATGATTTGTGTATTAGTAGAGATGCTTGCATAATCTGTTGTAAATAATGAAAGTCTAAATATCTCTAAATTATTTTCATATATTAATACATATTTTAATCTTAATTTCTTTATAATTTCAGGAATATGTGTACCCAGAAGTGCACCTACAAACATAAATTTATCTATAGTTTTAAATTTTTTGTTATTATAAACTGTTGACTTTTTAAAAACAGATGTATAGTCAAATATATCATTTAAGAGTTCAAGCCTAGTTTTAAATACATTATTCATATTCGAATCAATAAGAAAAGGTTTGGTTTGATTATAAATTTTAGGATTAAGTAGATCAATACTGTTTAATTTATCAAAATTGGAATTTTTAACAGACTCTTTTACAAATTTACTTGGTTCTCTATTATAAAGATAGTTATTAGTGTACTCATCAAATATATCAAACTGCTGATCTTCATTTATATATTCTAAGTGATATCTCTCTTTGTAGTTACTGTTTTCAATACTAGAAGTTAAGAATGAAACTCTATCATATAAATCCTTCTCATTCTTTTCTAAATATACCATATTTTTAAGAAATAATTCGACTGCTTTATTTTGTATCTTTTCCACATAAACCTCTATAATAATGTTGTATTATAATACCCAATAGTAAATCATTTAATGGTTAATTAACAAACTATACTATATCTATTTTGCAATAAAGTAAATTAGTGTTATAATAAATACTTAATTATAAACAAATAAGGTCAAGAATGAATATAAGACTAATTGTAAAACTAGATGCAAAACCACCTCATATAGTTAAACCAATATGCTTTGAGGGGTTAAAGATAGTTGGAACACCAATTCAATTAGCAAATAAGTACTACAAAAATGGAGCAGATGAGATAGTGTATGTAGATATTGTTTCATCACT
Source organism: uncultured Arcobacteraceae bacterium (assembly GCA_965603755.1). Taxonomy (GTDB): domain Bacteria; phylum Campylobacterota; class Campylobacteria; order Campylobacterales; family Arcobacteraceae; genus JAIOSF01. The sequence continues at coordinate 14,442 of CBFDEF010000005.1, read as the reverse complement.
ATACCAAAGAGATATACAACTCAAAGAGATAAAAGATGTAGCAAATCAACTTTTTATTCCTTTATGTGTAGGTGGTGGAGTTAAAACCATTGAAGACTTTTCAAAACTTTTTCATAGTGGAGCAGATAAAGTAGCAATTAATACTCATGCAATTTTAGAAAATCCAAATATAATTAATAAAGCAGCAGAAACCTTTGGTAAACAAGCAGTAGTAGTTAATATAGAAGCGAAAAAATGGGATAATTGGTATGAATGCTATACAGATGGCGGTAAAATTGGAAGTGGCAAAGATGTAATCTCATGGGCAAAAGAAGCAGAAGATAGAGGCGCAGGAGAAATACTACTTCAATCTGTAGATTTAGATGGATTACAAAAAGGTTTCGACTTAGAATTAGCAAAAGAGGTTGTAGAAAGTGTAAATATACCAGTTGTCATATCAAGCGGTGCTGGTAATCTTAAAGATATCAAAGAACTTATAGAGTATGCAAATCCAAGTGGAGTAGCAATTTCAAGTATGTTACATTATGATAAGTATACAATTACTCAAATAAAAGATTTTCTCACGAAAGAGGACATTACATGAGAAATACTATAGGAATAATAAACTATGGTATAGCAGGTAATATTTACAATGTTTCAAAAGCCATAAAAAAGTTAGGTGCTAATGTTAAAATAGTTAATACCAAAGAAGAGCTAAATAGTGTTGACAAAATTATAATACCTGGAGTAGGTAGCTTTCAAGATGCTATAGAAGAACTTAAAAAAAAAGATTTATACAATTCATTAAAAGATTCTACAAAGCAAAAGCCAACCCTAGGAATATGCCTTGGTATGCATATTTTAGTTTCTATTGGATATGAATTTGGTACCACAGATGGACTAAATATTGTTAAGGGAGAAGCAAGTCTTATAAAAGCAAATACTAAAATACCAAATGTAGGTTTTCTACCTGTAAATATAATACAAAAAAATAACCTTTTTACAAATATAGAAAATGAGAAGTTTTATTTTATGCACTCGTATGAGATTACAAATTGTACAGATGTTCTTTCAACATCAAAAATAAATAGTTATAAGTTTATATCAGCCATTCAAAAAGAAAATATTTATGGTGTTCAGTTTCATCCTGAGAAAAGTCGAGAGGCTGGACTAGAACTATTTAAAAATTTCATTGAACTATAGGAGTTTAGATGGTGCAACTTAAAGATACACAAAATAGATACAATTTACCAACAGAGATTAAATTTTGTATTAAATGTACTATTTCAAATCAAAGACCAAGAATCACTTTTGATGAAAATGGGGTCTGTTCTGCTTGTCAGTTTTCAATAATAAAAAAACACAAAATAGATTGGGAATTAAGAGAAAAAGAATTACAGGAACTGTGCAATAAATACAGAAAAAATGATGGTTCATATGATGTTATTGTTCCATCAAGTGGAGGGAAAGATAGTGCTTATGTGGCTTATCAATTAAAATATAAATACAATATGAATCCACTAACGGTCACATGGTCTCCACACATCTGGACAAAAGATGGATTTGAGAATTATCAAAATCACATCCATATTGGTGGATTTGACAATATTCTTGGAACTCCTAATGGTATAATTCATAGAAAACTTACAAAAATATCATTTGAAATTTTAGGTGATCCTTTTCAACCTTTTATATATGGTCAAACTAACTATCCTATGCAAATGGCTTTAAAACATAATGTATCACTTATAATGTATGGAGAAAATGGTGAAGTTGAATATGGTGGGAATATGGAAAATGCCTTTAAACCAAATAGAGATTGGAGAAAGGACCACAATAAACACTACTTTTCGGGAATACCCCCTGAAGAGATGATAGAACATGGGATAAATAAAAAAGATATTATGCCTTACTTAGCGCCAGATCAAGAAAGCCTTGAAAATCTTGGTTTGGATATACAATTTTTTGGCTACTACCACAAGTGGGTACCACAAGAGCTCTATTATCACGCAGTTAAACATACTGGATTTAAACCTAGATCACAGAGAAATGAAGGAACATATTCAAAGTATGCTTCATTTGATGATAAAATTGATGGGTTTCATTACTATTTAGCATATATAAAATTTGGTTTAGGAAGAACTACATCTGATACAGCACATGAGATAAGGGATGGTCATATTACAAGAGAAGAAGGTATAAACTTAGTTAAAAGATTTGATGGTGAATTTCCAGAAGAACATTTTAAATTATTTTTAGAGTATTGTAATATAGAAAAAGAGTATTTTTTTGAAGTTATTGATTCTTGGAGATCCTTACATCTTTGGGAAAAACAATATGGACAATGGAAACTGAAAAAACCAATATTTAAAAAAGAGGAAGATCTATAAAATGAAAAACATATGGCAAAGTTTAGAATATATAAAAGAACAATCAAAAAATAAAACTATTGTATTTTGGGGACGATCTGAAGATTGGGTACACAAAACAATTAAAGAATTAAGTGGAATTTCTATTGAAGCGATAGTTGATATAAACGAAGTGTATCATAATACAAGCTTTTACGATATACCTGTTATTTCACCATCTAAACTAAATGAGATTGAAGATGACATATTTATTGTAATTACTGGTGGTACTTATGAATCAATTATTGATTCTATTAGTGATATGAACTATAAAAAAGGTACAGAGTATTGTTGTTCTCCTGTATTTAAAGATTGGGCTATACTGCATGATATGAGAGATTACGAACAAAATCTATTAATAGTATCAAGTGACCATACTGAGAAAGAAGGTGGTAAAAGATACAGTAGACTAGGTGGTGGACTATTTACTTTTAATACTAGTACAAATAAATTAGAAAAAAAAGTAGATGGTCATTTTCGTCAAATTGTGGAAGTAGACAATCTTTACTATGTTGTTGAATATGTAGAAAAACTTGTTTATGTTATAGATAAAGAATATAATATATTACATAAATATAAAATAGACCAAAGTGAAAAACAAAATGAAAAACCTAATAGTTGTGGAATAGCTTATCATCCAAAAAAAGAACAATTTTATATTGCCAATGCTGGTTCAGATGTTATTAATATTTATAAAAAACAAAACTTCCAATATGTTGATTCGATTCATATATCACAAAAATCAACACAAAAAGGTGGTGGTCTTCATCATATAAATGATTTAACAATAGCAGATGATAGTTTATTTGTAACTTGTTTCTCAATTACAGGCGTATGGAAAAATGACTTTATGGATGGTGGTATTTTTGAATATGATGTAAATAATATACAAAAAAGTCCAAATGTTTTGATAAACACACTATGGAAACCGCATAGCATAGAATACATTAACAATAAAATTTGCTATTTAGATTCTATGAGAGGTAATCTACATATTGGGAATCAAGTGGTAGCTGGATATTTTCAAGGGTTTGCAAGAGCATTAGCTTATGATAATAGATTCTACTATGTTGGACAAAGTGAAGCTATGTATCTTAAAGAACTATTTCATATTAATTCAAATACTATACTAAATTCAGGTATCTATATGTTTGATGCAACAAATAAAGTAAGTAGATTTTATACTTTTCCAGAACTAAGCAATGTTCATGATATACTAGTCATAAATAACGATTAATATAGAAGAGAAAGAACTGGAAGTATTTTTATAAAATATTAGATTCCTTCAAGAATATGAGTCACTACTTATCATAAGGAATCTAAAACTAACTAATAGAACAACTAATGAATTGTTGATATTATTCTACATCATCAAATATTAAAAAATCATCTTTTAATATATCTCTATTTAATTTTTTTCCTATAACACTATCTTTCATATATGGCTTTAAATGTGTTCCCGGTCTTTTATATCCAAGAGATTCTTCAGTAATAATATCACCTTTTTTCATATCTAAGTTTACTACAATACTTCTTCCAGTTAAATTTTCACCACTTTCTCTTTTTTTAATTCCATCACCAAGTATAATTGGAGTCAATCTAACCATATCAATAAAATCTTTAAAATCTTTAATATTTAAAGATGCATTATGATCAGGTCCTTCCATATTATTATCAAGAGTTATATGTTTTTCTATTATTTTAGCACCAAGACTCGCTGCAAGAACTGAACCGATATAACCTTTTGAATGATCAGAAAATCCAATAGTATAATCTTTAAAATAATTTTGCATAGTAGTTATAGCTTTTAAATTCAAATTTTTAAGATCCGCTGGGTATTGCGATATACAGTGAAGTATTGACAGATCTATTTTATTTACTGATTCTAAAGCATCAACTCCTCTTTTAATATCTGATATTTCAAATCCACCAGAAGATATTATTGTAGGGATATTAGCTTTTGAGATTCTCTCTAGTAGTGGTGTATGAGTTAATTCCCCAGAACCAACTTTCAAAAGATCAGAACCAATATCAACTAAAAAATCTAAACTATCTTCATCAAATGGAGTAGCAAACCAAAGTATTCCAATATTTTGTGCATATTCTTTTAAGATAATGTGTTGTTCATATGATAGTTCTAAATTCTCTAGCATTGGTATTTGCTCTTTCCTATGGATAGATGAACATAATTTACTTGGATTATACACTTGAAATTTAACAGCATCTGCACCTATCTCTTTTGATTTATCAATCAATTTACGAGCTAAATCCATATCACCGTTATGATTTACACCAATCTCTGCAATTATAAAAGTTCTATCTTTTGTTAACTCTTTAAAAAAACTCATTTTTTCCCTTATTAATACATCAATTTTTTACTTAACAACTTATCATCTATTGTTAAATTTACAAGTATATCAACTATTTTATCTGCTGAATTACCATCTCCAAAAGGATTAAAAAATGTTTTATTATCTACTTTTAAAATATTTTCAATACCTCTAATTATTTCATCATCATTGTTATCAATATAAGTAATATTATCTCCATGATGTCGACCAATTTGTCGTCTACCTATATTTAATACTGGCAAATTATAAAATGGAGCTTCATAAACACCCATACTTGAATTTCCAATAAGACCTTTTGCATTTCTTAAAAGATTTACAAAAAGCTCATCCTCAATATTATCAAAAGTGAATATATTTTCCTCTTTTGCATATTTTGTAATTACAGCTCTAATTTCTGAACTTCCGGCATCTGTATTTGGATTACTAACAACAAATGTAATATCTTTAAATTTAGAAATAGATCTCATTGTTTTTTCCATCTGCTCATGAGCTTGTTCAACCTGAGATGAAATTGGATGTTGAACAACCACAATATAATCTTTTTTCAATTTTCCAGATACAATATTTAATCTATTTTCTAACTCTTCTATTGAAATCTTTTTTGTTTCCCTAATTCTATCAAGTCCTGAAAATCCAACATTATGAATACGCCAGGGTTCTTCCCCTCTTTTAATCAATCTATTTGATGAATCATCACAAGTTGTTAATAATACTTGAGCTATATCTGAAACAGAATGACGAATTGTTGAATCGATATTCCCCATACTTCTATCACCCGCACAATAATGAACAACAGGTATATTTAAATATGCTCCGCAAAGAGCAGTTATCATAGGTTCTTCTCTATCTGCAATTGCAAATAAAATATCAGGCTTATATGATTCGATTACATGTATCAAAATTTGTAATTGATTTGCAGAGCTTTTAAGTCGTGATGACAACTCATCAGTATGTAAAAGGGTGTCTATTTTAGCAATTATATTTAATCCATCTGCTTCAATATCTTTAATACTATAATTATGAATTGATGTTAAATGTGCACCACCAACCACTAACCCTAACTCTAAATCATTAGACTGTTCTATTGCTTTAAAAATTGATTTACAAAAAAAATATTCTGATCTAATTCCAGTAACTGCTAAAACTTTTTTCAATACATCATCCGTGGATCATTATAATATTTAAATTCTAACAAATTATTAGAAGGATCAATTAAAAAAAAAGTAATATGCTCTTCAGCTGTCCCCTCAAATCTAACAAATGGTTTTTCATAGTATTTCAAATCTCGTGTATCCGCTAATTTAATTAAATTATTAAATTCAAGCTTATCATAAAATGTGATACCAGCATGTCTTGGATACATCTCAATTTCATTATCTTTTGTCACTTTTTCTGGATACTTATGACATACTAACTGGTCACCAAAAAAGTCCAATGTTATCCTATCATCGTATCTTCGTGCTAATTTACAACCTAAACCTTTTACATAAAAATCATATGCTTCATCTAAATCTTTACAAGGTATAGCCAAATGAAATACATTTCTAGAATCTCTCATAATTTATTCCTTATTTTCAAATACAAAAAAAGTGTCAGATCTAAGTCCAAGCCTTAAAGTCTCTAATCCTATAACATCAGCAAATGCAATATTTGCTAAATTACAATTTGTACCAACTTTTTTTATAAAATGTATTTGAAGCTTTTTATTTGGTGCTTCAAAAATCACATCATCTAAATTTAGCTTAGAATCTATTATCTCTTCAAACAAACCTATTCTAATCTCTCCATTGCTTCTACAAATTCCACTTGTACCACTTTCTCTGGCTTCTGTAATAACTTTAAATGAACCTGCTTCTAAATCAGCTAGCATATATTCAATCCATTTTTTGGGAGGCATCTCTTCTGATTTTTCTGAATCTTTTAAACCAACCTCACTAAAGACCTTAAAATCTTTGGAAAACTCTCTTATATATTTACATTTTTCTTCATTAGAGATATTAATTGTACCATTTGATATCTCTAAATATTCACATTTATACTGTTTCAAAAAACTTCTGAACTCTTCTAATCTATTTTGATAGAGAAACTTCTCAAATAGTGTTCCACCAAAAAAATATTTAATTCCATGTTCATTCAAAATATCTATTTTCTTTTGCATATTATTAGTTACTAATGCTGTACACCATCCAAATTTAATAAAATCAATTTTATCGCCCATACTTGTAACTATATCTTCAAAATAACCTAGAGGATAACCATTATCAATAAGTATATTCATTCCATTATCTCTTGGTTTTAAAATACGGTTTGGTAAATCTAAATATTCCATTATATAACACTCCTTTTAATTGCTTTAATTTTATCTAAATCTTGAATTATTTCCATTACAAAATCACCTTTTTTAGTATCCATAGTCATTATTAAATCTAAAACTGAGAAATCATGATTATTTTCATCTAAAAACTTTTGTGCTGCATCACTTTTTATAATTCTATTGACTGTAGACTCTTCTAATTCTTTAATATCTCTAGATCTTTCTAAAATCAAATTCTCCAGATATTGGGCACATGCCAAATCATCATCCCCAGAAGGATGAGAAGCAATAATATTAATTTTAAAATCTTTTTTATTCGAAGACTTAATTAATTTTTTAATATATTCTGCCAATGTAAAAGAGTTCACAAATCCTGTAACAAATGTATTTTCAGCATCTAAAGAATTAACTGCAACACTAACACCATTTGTTGTTTTTTGGATTAATGTTTTTTGATTTAAATTTGTATTTGATATATCATATGGTGAATTTCCAAAATCAAACTTTTCTATTTTGTAACCAGCTATTTCACCAGATAAAACCACGTCATCAACATTGCTTCTTGATATTAATGCTTCCTCTTCGTTGGATACTAAAATAATCTCTTTGACTCCATTTTCAAAAGCATAAAAAGAGACACTAAAAGCACGAATAACATCAATTACAATATTTACATCTGCTCTATCTAAATTCGTTTTTCCTTGAACTATTTTCAAATCTATATTCATTAATTTTCCAATATCTTTAATATATAAATATTGTACAAGAGTTTAACTTTTTAGCAGATAAATCTACAAATAAAATTTATGATAATTATGATACAATTATTAAAAAAATAATAATGGATGTTTTTAGTGAAGAGAAAAATTTTATTTTCGGCTGGTAATGGGCCAAATAGTATACAAATAATTAAAAACTTCCAAAATTTAAATTTTGAAGTACTTGTTGCAGATATAGATTTAGATTGTCCAGGGAAAGTTTTTGCAGACTATTTCTTTCATTTACCATTTATAAGTGACGAAAAAATGATAATAGTTCTTAAAGATATTATCAGAAAATATGATATTGATTTCTTTGTCCCTGCAAGGGAAAGTGAATGTTTAATTACATCTTTTCTTAGAGATGATTTTAAAAAATTAGGATGTACTTTAGTTACACCAAATACCAAAACTTTAGAGACTTCTATTGATAAATCTTATTTATATAACTTTTTATCTGAAAATACTGATATACCAATGATGAAATATCATGTAGTTAAATCAAAAGATGATTTAGAAGAGGGATTTAAAAAATTAGCAGGATTAGAATTATCTATAAAACCAGCTACAGGTGCTGGAAGTAGAGGCTTTGCTATTATTAATGATACCCCTCTTGATGCTAAGAGTTTTTTTACTTCAAAAAATCAATTTCTTACACTATCAAAACAAAATTTATTAGCTATGTTTGAAAACTCTAATGATGCTCCTACAACATTACTTATGGAGATGCTTAATGGTAAGCACTATGATGCAACAGCTCTATGTAAAAATGGTAAGATAATTTGTCAATTTGTAAAAACTAGAGAAGAAGCAAAAATAGGTACAATTACTAAAGGTGAGATAGTTGAACATAAAGAGATTGAACAAATTAATACAAAAATAGTAGAAAAACTAAACACTACTGGATTAATAGCTACCCAATTTATAGGGAATAAATTAATTGAAATAAATCCAAGATGGTCAACTTCATTAGTTACTGAAGATATAAATGAGTATTTACTAGATTTGCAAGTATGGGCAGAAGAAAAAATAGATCTAACAAACTTCAACAAAGATAAATATTTAAATACTAGAATGATTAGATATTGGGACCTAATGGTTTACAAAGATAGTGATTATAATATTATTAAATGTGATGAAAAAGGTATCATCTCTTGAAAAATATATTAGTTGTAGCAGTCCATCCAGATGATGAGACACTTGGTTGTGGTGGAACATTATTAAAACATAAAAAAAATCAAGAAAATATACACTGGCTTATAGTTACTGAAATGAAAGAAGAGGAAGGTTTCTCTAAAGATGAAATTGAAACTCGCCAATTAGAGATTAAAAAAGTAACTGAAAAATATAACTTTACAAGTGTTCATCAATTAGGGCTATCTACTATGAAAGTTGATGAGTATACTATGAGTGAATTAATATCTAAAATTTCAACAGTAATCAACAGTATAAAACCAGATACTATATATTTACCTTTTAAAGGAGATGTCCATAGTGACCACAGAAAAATATTTGAAGCATCATACAGCTGTACTAAATCATTTAGATATCCATTTATAAAAAAATTATATATGATAGAAACTCTAAGTGAAACGGAATTTGCACCATCTACAAAAGAGGATAGTTTTATACCAAATATATTTGTTGATATAACGGACGAAATTGAAGAAAAACTTGATATTATAAAAATATTTAAGAGTGAACTTCAACCACATCCATTTCCTAGAAGTATAGAGTCAATTAAAGCATTAGCTATACTTAGGGGTTCAACTTGTGGAGTAAATTATGCAGAAAGTTTTATGCTTTTAAAAGAGATAATAAAGTAACTATAAAAGGGGTATAATATCATAAATAATAAAAGAGTTATTGCTATTATTCCAGCACGAGGAGGAAGCAAAAGACTCCCTAGAAAAAATATTTTACAATTAGCAGGTAAACCTTTAATTGCTTGGACTATAGAGGCTTCTTTAGAAAGTAAATATGTTGATACAACTATAGTTTCAAGTGATTGTACAGAAATACTAAAAATAGCAAAAGAGTTTGGGGCAGTCGCTGAATTAAGATCTAGTGAACTATCACAAGACAATATTAAAAATGCAGATGTACTATTAAATTTATTAGAAAAATATACCAACTATGACATTGTCATTTTACTGCAACCAACAAGTCCATTAAGAGATAAAGAACAAATTGATAATGCTATTAAAGAACTAATAGATAAAAATGGTGATGCAATTATTTCAGTATGTGAAAATAATCATCCTCCACAGTGGGCAGCAACTCTCCCCTCAGATAAAAATATGAATAATTTCATCAATAGTATTAACACAAAAAGAAGTCAAGAGATTGAAACTACTTATAGATTAAATGGTGCTATATATATAGCCAAAACAAGTAGTTTCATAAAAGAAAAAGGTTTTTTTCATGCTGGAAATATTTTTGCTTATGTTATGGATAGTGAATGTTCAATAGATATAGATAATGAAATTGATTTAAAATTTGCAACATTTCTAATAAATGAAAAACGAAATTATTGAACAAACAATACATTAGGAGAAAGAATATGGACAATATTCAAAATATTGCAGTACAAACTTACTTAGAAAATTTAAAATTTCTAGAAAGCCACGATCGATTATTATATGATAGGATATTATCTTTATCAAATATGATCGAACAAGGGGAATATAAAGAGAGATATCATCTTGAGTATATAAAAGATGATAAAGAGTTTGATATATATGATTCAAGAACTGATACCTATATCTATAACAAAAATCCAAATGAATTTATTAAAAAAGCAACAAAAGAAAGTAACTTTGATAAAAAATCAACTATAGATCTTTTAACACCAGAAACATATAATCCAAAGTGTCAACCATATGTAGATCCACTAGATAATGAATTAAGACAAACAACAGCAATGTGCATGAAAGATATATTTGATTATATAATGATATTTAAAAAATCGACTTTATACAAACAAAAGAAATTTAAATACTTTGAAAAGTTTATGTTTGTTGGTACTCTACTAGGAACTCATATTAAACCAATTGTTGATAAACTTAAAATTCGATTTATTTTAGTTTATGAACATAATATAGAAATTTTTAGACTCTCTCTTTTTACTGCAAACTATGCAGAATTATTTAAAAATACAAATATAATATTTTCAATAATGGAGGATAAAACTGATGTAGAAAAGTCCATAGAAAAAATTTTTCATTATGCATTTAGATCAAACTTTATGCTAAAGTATTATTGTACAAATTATAATATCCATGACTTTTTTGAAAGAACATTATCAGTATCATTAAAAAAATCACCATTTTCTTTTACATATTGGAGAATGATTGAAAGTATGCTAAAACCATCTTTGACTACTATGTTAAAATTTCCTACATTAGATACAAGTAAAGTAACAAATATATTAAATAATCAACCCACACTTATACTATCAGCTGGTCCGTCATTTGGTAAAAATATAGAGTGGGTAAAAGCTAATCAGCATAAATTCTTTATTATTGCAGTTGGTGCAGTTGTAAAAAAACTTATTGATGAAGATATCAAAATTGATTTAATCACCTCAGTTGATGCTGATCGACTAATAAAAAATCAATTTCCAGATGATATAAGAGAGAATATAAAAAATATACCTTTTATTGCTTCACCAAATACTCATAAAACAGTACTAGCTATGTTTGAAGATAAAAGTATTATTCTATTAGAGTCTATGGCAGCATACAAGCTAACATCATTTTTGGTACCAGGATATACTGTAGGTGAGGTTACTTTAAATACTGCTTATACTTTAGGTGCAAAAGAGATATATCTACTAGGCTCTGATTTAGCATTTGATCAAGATACTGGAAATTCACACTCTGAAGGTCACCAGCATCACAAAACAGAAACTTTAAGTGAAGAGTCAAAAGAACATAATGCATTTATGAAAACAGATGGATTTAGCCAATCACATTCTACCATACTTGTAAAAGGTAATTTTAAAGACACAGTAGTCACAAGAGCAAAGTTTGAAATGTCTATTGGGGCATATGAGATAATCTTAAAACGGATTAATGCTGAATCACCGCAGTCAAGAACATATAACTTAAATGATGGTGCATATTTTCATGGAGCTGAACCTACAAGAATAAAAGATATTAATCTAGTAAATAGTACAAATATAATAAAAAAAGAAGAGTTCATTAATTCACTTCAAGAATATTTATATGTTGGATTTACTAATGAGGAAAAAGACAATTTCAAGGATAGTGTAAAGTTCACAGATACCATAATCAAAAAAGTAGAAGAGCTAAAAAAAGTAAAAGTTAAAAGCTACAATGAATTTAATTCCCAAAGAAATGATATCTTAGAGTATATAAAAAATGACTCGAAAGAATATAGTAGATTTTATCTTGATAAAATGTTTATAAACTATATCCTTATGACTGAATCATATATAGGGTATCAGTTTAATGACAAAGAGTTAAAAAATGAAGCAAATTTGATTAAAAAAGTTAAAAAAGTATGGTGCGAACATATGTTAGTAATAGCCAAAAATTATAATGAGTTAGTAAAACCCATATATCTATTGGAAAAGATATCATGGGAAAATTAAATAAGATTAATATAGATAAAACCATGCAAAAAGCAATAACTGCACATCAAAATGATGATTTTAAAAAGGCAGAAGAACTTTATAAAAAAGTTTTACAAGTAGACCCAAATCATCCAGATGCAAATCATAACTTTGGGGTTTTATGTGTACAACATAATCAACATAAATTAGCAATACCATTTTTTGAAAAAGCAGTTAAGGCTAATCCTGAAAATAAACAATATCAACAATCACTAGCTAATATTCACTCTTTATCCACAGAGAATCAAGCAATCACTCAGCAATTAACCACACTCTTTAATCAGCAAAAATATAGTGAAGCACTTACTTTAGCAAAAGAGGTAGTTAAGAAAGACCATAACAACACATTTGCGTGGAAAGTTATGGGATCAATATCATTTTTAATAAAAGATTATAAAAATGCAATACTATATTTAAATCAAGCAATCACTCTGGATCCAAATGATGCAAGTTCATATAACTCATTAGGAAGTACCTTAAAAAATATTGGACAATCAAAAGAAGCTGAAGCCCAGTACCAAAAGGCAATAACCTTAGATCCTGATTTTGCAGAGGCATATAATAATCTTGGTATTTTATTGAAAGATACAAATAGATTAGAAGAAGCAGAGGTTCAATATAAAAAGGTGATAACTTTAAAACCTAATTTTGCAGAGGTATATTATAGCCTTGGTAATTTATTCAAAGATACGAAGAGACTAAAAGAAGCTGAAGCTTATTATCAAAAAGCAATAGATTTAAAACCTAATTATTTAGAGGCATATATTGATTTAGGTAATTTATTGAAAGATGCAAAGAGACTAGAAGAAGCAGAGATTCAATATAAAAAGGTGATAGATTTAAAACCTGATTTTGCAGAAATATATTATAATCTTGGTAATTTATTGAAACAAGCAAATAGACTAGAAGAGGCTGAAGCTTTTTATCAAAAGGCTATAGCTTTAAAACCTGATTATATAGAAGCATATAGTAATCTTGGTAATTTATTGAAACAAGTAAATAGATTAGAAGAAGCAGAGCTTCAATATCAAAAAGTGATAGCCCTTAAACCTGATTTTGCAGAGGTATATTATAATCTTGGTAATTTATTGAAACAAGCAAATAGATTAGAAGAAACTGAAGCTTATTATCAAAAGGCTATCACTTTAAAACATGATTATGTAGAAGCTCACCTAGGTATGTCTGCAATTTTGAAATATAGATCCGATACTCCACATCTTCAGCAGATACAAGAGGTATACAACAAAGTTACCAATGATACGGATCGTTATCATTTAGGTTATGTTTTAGCAAAAGCATATGAAGATATGAAAGAGTATGATCAGAGTTTTTATTATCTAGAAGAAGCGAATCGACTCAAATTCAAAGAAAGTGCTTACTCGATTAAAAAGAGTGAAACATCTTTTACTTATATTAAAAAGCTTTTTAGTGATTCCAAGATTATTCATCCTAAGCAAGATCAACAAATTTCCAAGAAACGACCAATTTTTATTGTTGGTATGCCACGAAGTGGAACAAGTTTAACAGAACAGATTCTTTCTAGCCATTTAGATGTATATGGATGTGGAGAATTAGAATTCTTGAGGGAAGCACTTAATAAACATAGCAAATATTCTCAAAAAACCTTTGTGACATCAGAAACACTTGATAATTTCTATAAAGATTATATGGAACAAATTGAAAAACAGTTTCAGTTTAATGAACCAGTATTTACAGATAAGATGCCTATGAACTTTAGATATATAGGGGCAATTCTTGAAGCTTTTCCTAATGCTAAAATTATTCATACTAAGCGTGATGCAATCGCAATATGCTGGTCTATATATAAAACCCATTTTCCTGCAAGGGGGATGAATTATTCAAATAGCTTTGAAACAATAGCTAAGTATTATCAGTTATATGAAGAGATGATGCAGTTTTGGGAAAAGCGTTACCCTAAAACTATTTATACATTAGAGTATGAAAAACTTACAGAAAATCAAGAAGAGGAAAC